>CANQDW010000029.1 GCA_947593975.1 uncultured Lachnospiraceae bacterium | reverse complement strand
ACTATCTTATGATAAGCGAAGCCGGCACGGCGCATATGCACTGCGTCACGGTAGCGCGCAGCAAAAGCCTTAGCGAACCTTTCACAGGTTATCCCGGAAATCCCATACTTACGCACAGACAGCTTGGCCTTAACTATCCTATCGTTAACGTCGGACATCCCGATATCGTTGAAACGGATAAAGGCGAATGGTGGATGGTACTGCTCGCTTCAAGGCCGTACGGAGGAGGATACCACAGAAACCTCGGGCGCGAAACTTTCCTTGTTCCGATGACATGGGAAGCGGGCTGGCCTCTTATCAATCCCGGCAAGGCTATAGTTGAAGATACCGTACCCGCGCCTGACCTTCCCGAATGCGAGTACGGATCCGTATGCGGTTTTGACGATTTTGATTACGATACGCTGCCGTTTCACTATATGTATGTGCGAAACCCGGATCTTAATATGTATTCACTTACCGAAAGAAAGGGATTCATGCGCATAAAACTCTCGCCTGAAAAGATAAATACCACAGTTTCACCGTCGCTTATATGCCGCAGGCAGACCGATATGAGTTATGAACTCGAAACCCTGCTTGACTTTAAGCCGGCAGACGGCGAAGAGGCCGGACTTGTACTGCTTCAGAGCGACAGCAACCATTATACCTTTACGCTTACCGGCAATAACGGTTCATATTACCTTAAAGTCATGAAATGTTTCCATGACAACAAAAAAGATATCGAAAAAGAAGTTGTGCTGCATGAACTTAAATCTTCCGGCGAAAACGGCGGCATCTTCCTTAAGATAATACAAAATGTACAGGACATAAGCTTTTACTATTCATATGATAAAACAAACTATACATGCATAGCGGAAAATCAGGACGGCCGCATACTCTGCACGGACGCAGCCGGCGGTTTTGTTGGCACATGCCTCGGGATATTCGCCACATCAAACGGCCGGCCATCAGATAACCATGCCGACTTTGACTTTTTGTCCTACAAAGGGCTGTAACACGCTTACCTTCCGTCCGGATATTTCTTGCATAAGTATAATGCTGCTATCATACAGCATTATACTTATGTTATGATTCCATTTTAAGTATCTCCTTCTTAAGCCTCTTCATGATCTTCTTTTCAAGCCTTGATATGTAAGACTGCGATATGCCAAGTATATCCGCAACTTCTTTTTGCGTTTTTTCAAGTCCTTCGTCGCTGTCGAGCCCGAACCTTAACTGTATGATCATCCTCTCACGGTCATTAAGCCTTTCCAATGCTTTTTTCAGCATCTTTTTATCCACCTCATTTTCAAGGTCTTTTGAGATCACATCATCATCTGTCCCAAGGATATCGGATAACAGAAGTTCATTGCCGTCCCAGTCAACATTAAGAGGTTCGTCTATGGATACTTCAAGTTTGGTCTTGCTTGTTTTCCTGAGATACATAAGGATTTCATTTTCGATGCACCTTGAAGCGTATGTTGCAAGCTTGATCTTTTTTTCTGATTTAAATGTATTTATCGCCTTCATAAGCCCGATAGTACCTATGGATATCAGATCTTCCACTCCCACTCCGGTATTGTCAAACTTCTTAGCTATATACACCACTAACCTAAGATTATGTTCCACCAGTACCGCTATCGCTTCACTCCTGCTCTCCTTTGTCTCCAGCCTGTCAATCCACATAAGCTCCTCGTCCGGTTCAAACGGAGCCGGAAGTATCTCTGCGCCGCCTATATAGTGAATGTCGCCGCCTTTTCCAAATACTATGTCCTTTACATCTTTTATCATGCGAAACTGAAAATAATCCGGAATTGCTATTCTGAAAATCATATTTCCCCCTCATATCTGTTAAAGTTTCATTTTATAATTCAAAAGAAATCCATAAGTTTTATCGGCTGATATGCCGTTATCCGATATCGCAAGATAACAGTCTTTATATACCATTTTTTTCCTTCCTTTAGATATACATACTCTATCCAGCGCAATTCCCGGCAGGCATCCCCGCCTTAAGCCCACGCTGCTGTACGGTATGCTCCTAAGCAGGGTCTTTCCGTCCCATTCATCGGGAAGCTTCGGAAAAAGTCCCGCGTATATTTTTTCACCTTCGGTAAGGAAATCCTTTACCGCATCCGCCTGGCATACGATCACATCTTTTCCCGACACGGGCTCGCATAAAGTATTTGCGCTGTCATATTTTGCAAAACCTTTTAACGACCTTTCATCCTTATATATAGTAATTTCATATATATTTTCATTTACCTCTCCGATATGCGCGATATTTCCCCGTCTCAAGATCATACAGCCGAAAAGCGCAATAAAAGCCGCGCACGAAAAAAGCTCGTATATGCTTACCGTATTTCCAAATATGCAGCTTATAAATCCACCGAATGCAAACGCATTAAAATACCATATGATAATGTATTTTAATATTAATTTAACATTAAGTACCGTATTGCCATAAAGAACAATCCCAATAATAATACCGGGGATAATAATATTTCCGAATATTATCTTTAATGCCATGCCCCGATCAAAACATATCAGGATGCAATCGGATACCGCACCCGACAGAGCAGAAAATATCATCCTTTTTAATGAACTTTTTACATTAACAAGCCTGCAGAAAATAACGATCAGGCAAAGGTCCATAATGAAATTGCACAAAAACAATATATCTATGTATACTTTCGTCTGCCGCACTCCTTTCAAATTCATTATAGGATCCTTTATCCGCAGAATATGTCATAAACAGTAACTGCTTTGTATCAACTCATCGACACAAAAATACCGCATGCAACAAAAATGATATCATTTTCCTATTTACATATACCCTATGGGGGTATATAATCATAATATCCTTACAAAGATAGGAGGCTATGCCATGCCAAGTAAAGAAACATGCGGATGCGTAAAAACAACCGACCGTTCCGAAGAAGAACGAAAAAAGCTCATACACCGTCTGAACCGGATCGAAGGCCAGATCCGCGGCATCAAAAAAATGGTGGAAAACGACGCCTACTGTACGGATATACTGATACAGTCCGCCGCCGCAAACGCCGCAGTCAACGCTTTTAACAAGGAGCTCTTAGCAAGCCATATACACGGCTGCGTTGCAAAAAATATCCGTGACGGCAACGAAGAAGTAATTGACGAATTAGTTGTAACCCTGCAAAAACTCATGAAATAAAAGGAGGCATATAAATAAATCATGGAACAATACAAAGTAACCGGCATGAGCTGCGCCGCATGCGCAGCCCGCGTAGAAAAAGCAGTATCAGGCGTAGCAGGCGTAACTTCCTGTTCGGTAAGCCTGCTCACAAATTCAATGGGAGTCTGCGGTACGGCATCTCCCGCAGATATCATAAAAGCAGTCAAAAAAGCGGGATACAAAGCCTCGCTTAAAAAGGAAAATAATACGCGCGCCGAACCTGAAGACGACATGCTGAAAGACACGGAGACTCCCGCGCTTAGAAGGCGCTTTATCGCTTCTCTTATCTTTCTTGTACTCCTTATGTATGTATCTATGGGACATATGATGTGGAACTGGCCTATGCCTGCTTTCTTTATCAATAACTATATGGCAATAGGTATCTTACAATTACTGCTCACTATTATTGTCATGGTCATAAACCAGAAATTTTTTATAAGCGGCTTTAAGAGCCTGCTTAACCGCGCGCCCAATATGGATACCCTTGTCGCTTTGGGAGCCTGCGCCGCCTTTGGCTACAGCACGTTTGTCCTTTTTGCCATGACGGATACTTATACAAGCAAAGATGCGGCCACAGCGCTTTCTTACGTCGAGGAATTCTATTTTGAATCCGCCGCCATGATACTTACACTGATAACCCTCGGAAAGATGTTGGAGGCGCGTTCGAAAGGAAAAACCACAAGCGCCCTGAAAGGGCTTATGAAGCTTGCCCCTAAGACTGCGGTAATCGAAAAAGACGGCGCCGAAATAACAGTACCGGTCGAGCAGGTAGAAAAAGGCGATGTGTTTATCGTGCGCCCCGGTGAAAATATCCCTGTCGACGGAACAGTCTTAGAAGGAAACAGCGCGGTAGATGAATCTACGCTTACGGGCGAAAGTATACCCGCGGATAAAACAGTCGGGAACAATGTTTCCGCCGGTACACTAAACCAGTCCGGATTTATACGCTGCAAAGCCACAAGAGTCGGTCAGGATACCACCCTTTCACAGATCATAAAAATGGTAAGCGATGCCGCCGCAACAAAAGCGCCTATCGCAAAAATCGCAGATAAAGTCTCGGGCATATTTGTCCCTTCCGTTATCGCAATAGCTGTAATAACCGTTATAGTGTGGCTTATTTTGGGGCAGCCTGTCGGTTTTGCCCTGGCAAGAGGCATATCGGTGCTCGTGATCAGCTGTCCGTGCGCGCTCGGCCTTGCAACGCCTGTCGCGATCATGGTTGGCAGCGGAATCGGCGCAAAAAACGGTATTCTCTTTAAAACGGCCATATCTTTGGAAAACACAGGAAAAGCCCGGATTGCCGTACTTGATAAGACCGGAACGATAACCGGCGGCAAACCTGTAGTCACCGATATAATCCCGTTTGATAAAAAAAGCGAAAACGAACTCTTATCTATCGCCTACGCGTTAGAGAAAAAAAGCGAGCATCCGCTGTCACAGGCAATCACAAAAAAAGCGGAGCAGGAAAATATAAAGCTAAAGCCTACAGAACAATTTAAAGCCGTACCCGGAAACGGTCTTACCGCTTCCCTTTGCGGCGCCGCAATTATCGGCGGGAACTATAAATTTGTAAGCGAATACATTAATATACCTGATGAGGTCAAAAGAAAGTCCGAACTTCTTTCGGAAGACGGAAAAACACCTCTGTTCTTTGCATACGCAGACGAACTTTTCGGTATCATAGCCGTTTCTGACATTATAAAAGAAGACAGCCCCGCCGCGATAAAAGAAATGCGGGATATGGGACTTCGCGTAGTAATGCTTACAGGCGATAACGAACGCACGGCAAAAGCTATCGGTAAACTTGCGGGCGTTGACGAAGTGATAGCGGGCGTTCTTCCGGACGGTAAAGAAAACGCGGTCCGCGATCTTAAGAAAAAAGGAACTGTTATAATGGTCGGAGACGGCGTTAATGACGCTCCGGCGCTTACAAGCGCAGATATAGGTATCGCTATCGGCGCAGGCTCAGACGTCGCAATAGACGCCGCAGACGTAGTGCTTGTCAAAAGCCGTCTGTCCGACGTTCCCGCGGCGATCCGCCTAAGCCGCAGTACGCTTAAGAATATCCATGAAAACCTGTTCTGGGCGTTTATATATAACATTATCGGGATCCCGCTTGCAGCCGGCGTATTCATACACCTTTTAGGCTGGCAGCTAAACCCGATGTTTGCCGCGGCGGCAATGAGCCTGTCAAGTTTCAGCGTTGTCACAAATGCGCTGCGTTTAAACCTTTTTAAACGCAATCCCTGATATTTAATATAGTATATGTTTAAGGCTCCCCCTTCCGCGGGAGCTTTTTATTATGCATTTTGCGCCGTTTATTATAGTAAACTGCGGAGGCTTATGGCCTATATCGGCGTCAAGTATCACGGGCACGTTATATTCAGCCAGCTCATTAAGGACCGCCTCTTTATATGAAGTATCCGTAGAGCTTGAGAAAAACGCCGGCCTTCCGAAAACGAAGCCGCGTACATTTTCAAACCACCCGTTCTCTTTAAGCTGCCACAGCCCTCTTTCAATATCTTCGCTTCCCAGGCTGAAACTCTCGAAAAACCATATGATGCCGTCTGAGGAATATTTCCTGTTAAAGCTGCTCACGTTATCATATCCTGTCCCTGCCAGGTTAAGGAGCACATCAAGGCATCCTCCTATGATCCTTCCCTCTATGCGCACATCTTCCCCTCCGCATGCATTTAACCACTTTACGTCCTTACTTACATCATATCCTTCGCGTCCCGTCTCTCCGGTAAAAAATCCGTCCTGATATTTATCAAAACTATGCTGTATTATATCTTTTCCGTTAAGGATATCCCAGTTATTCTGTATTGCGGGATGCCATTTTTCCATTGCAAAATCATTAAAATTAGACGTATATAAGGTTGCAGTGTCACACATTGCCGCTATCGTGAACGCAAGCCCGGTATTATCAGAAAATCCCTGGAACCATTTAGGGTTTCTCTTTATTTCTTCAAAATCAATATAAGGCAGAATCTCCATAAGGAAATCACCGCCCTTTGCAGAGATGACGCATTTTATCTTTTCGTCTTTCCAAACCTGCATAAACTGCTTTGCCCTCTCTTTTGCCTTTGCGCTGCGCCCTTTTACGCTCTGCCTTACGTCATCTGTTTCAAATACATGTATCCCAAGGCTGTAAAGTTTTTCTTTCGCATGATCAAGCCTTGCAAAGTCAATATCGCTTTTATTTCCGTCTGACGGCGCCGTCACGGCAATAGTATCGCCATATTTTATAAAATCGGGAATAACCATAACTTCTGTCTCCTTCTGCGTATATATAAATATCCTATCAAAGAAAAACATTTTTCACAATATTTATAATGTTTTTTCTTGCAATATTTACTTACAGGCTATATTATATGTAGTATTATTATCGAAAGGAAGGTATTTTTATGCAAAAGACCAATCCGGTTGTAACAATAACCATGGAAAACGGCAATACAATAAAGCTTGAGCTTTATCCCGATATTGCACCCAACACTGTTAATAATTTTATTTCCCTTGTAAACAAAGGCTTCTACGACGGCCTTATTTTTCACAGGGTAATAGAAGACTTCATGATACAGGGCGGCTGTCCGTCAGGCACCGGCATGGGCGGCCCGGGATATTCAATACCCGGTGAATTTTCCGCCAACGGATTTGAAAATACTCTGAAACATACCACGGGAGTTATTTCAATGGCTCGCTCACAGATGCCTGATTCTGCAGGTTCACAGTTTTTCATTATGCATAAGGACGCGCCGCATCTTGACGGTTCATATGCGGCATTCGGCAAAGTTGTAGACGGCATGGAAACAGTGGACAGGATCGCTACGGTAGCAACGGACTATTCGGATAAGCCGCTCGCTCCGCAGGTTATGAAAAGCGTGACTGCTGAATTATTTGGAGAAACATATGGCGAGCCGGCAAAAGCATAAACTGCATAAAACGTATAAAACAGCAGGCGGACATATAGATGTCTCCTGCTGTTTTATTAATAATTACCTATGATATTCATTCCCTCGGATTCTGCGCGCACCCCTCCGAGGGCATTTTTAACGCTCTGCATCTGAAGGTTTCCGGCAATATCCACAAAGAACCTGTATTCCCACGTTCTGTTCGGAATAGGACGTGATTCGATCTTCTCAAGGTTAATGCCGTTTTGGTAAAAATGCGACAATATCCTGTACAATGCGCCGCTCTCATGCTTTGCTTCAAAACTTATGCTTATCTTTCCTGAATTCCTTACATATTCTTTCTTCGATGAAAGTATGATAAATCTGGTACTGTTGTTATCCTGTTCATTGATACGGCTCTTTAATATTTTAAGTCCGTAAAGTTCAGCCGCATTTTCAGCGGCGATTGCCGCCTGGCTTATATCATTATCCATAAGAACCGTTTTGGCGCCTGTTATGGTATTGGCTACCGCAATCGGCGTTATGCCGGGATTATCTTTAAAAAACGCGCTGCACTGCCGTATGCCCTGCGAATGTGAATATACCCTTTTTATATCCGGCAGGCTGCTGTTTTTAAGTCCCAGAAGAGCATGTTCTATTTTTATTATCTGTTCGCCGACGATATATATATTATAATCATGCATATGATCGTATATATCGGTAATTCCTCCCGTTGATGAATTTTCAATAGGAACAACCCCGTAATCCGCCTCGCCGTCGCACACCGCCTTCATGACGTCCGTAAACGTCGGCCTCGGAAACGATATATATCCGCCTTTTCCGAAAAAACGTTCCATTGCCTGCTGGGAATACGTACCTTCTTCGCCGAAAAATGCTATTTTGGTATCCTCATTAACTTCAAGCCTGTCAATACGCTTAAAATCAATATCAAGCTGCTTAACTTTTGCATATTCCCTTCCGCCTGTAAGTTCGCTATATAACATCCCTATACTTTTGCCCAATATAGGATGCACGGCATTTTCAGCTATCTGCGCAAGAGGCTTTAGTACAAATTCTCTTTTATGCGCCTCGGGATGCGGTATCTTAAGGAACTTTTCCGATACCGTTATATCATCATACAGGATTATATCTATATCTATCGTCCTCGGACCCCATCGGATATCGCGTTTGCGGCCGTCCAGATTCTCAATGTCATGTATTATGTCAAGCAGGCTGTTCGGTGAAAGGATCGTTCTTATATGAGCCGCGGCATTAAGGAAATCTTCCTGTTTAACATCACCTACAGGCGCGGTAACAATATAATCCGATACTTCACATACCTGTATGCCGCATGTATCGTCAAGCCTTTCAAGCGCAAGATCAAGGTGCCGCTTTTTATCACCTATATTAGAACCTATGCTTATATATGCATCATGCCATTTTCTGTGTATCTTTACGGATACTTCATCTAACGGGATATGCACGGGAGCCCATGGTTTTTTTATCTCTATGTCTGCGCTGCAGATATTCTTATATTCAAGCAGCAGGCATTTGGCAAGCCCCTCAGCCAATGTCTCTATAAGGCTGAATGTATTGTTTTCGGCATAATTCTTTATCGTACTGCAGACCTGCGCGTAATCAACCGATTCATCTATATCATCATTTTCCCCTGCAATCGATGTATCAAGTCCAAGTTCCGCTGAAATAATAAATTTCTGCCCCAGCACATTTTCTTCCGGAATAACCCCGTGATGCGCAAATATTGCAACATTTTTAATACTTATAGTATCCATAGTTTCTCTCCCCATAATCATACTTATCAGAGTCTGTAAGCAAGAAGCGCCTCTGCCATATCAACTGCTCTTTTATTATTTTTTACATCGTGAACACGTATATAATTCAAACCGTATACTACTGCAAGCACACTTGCCGCAATCGTTCCGCAAAGCCTTTCTCCTACAGGCAGATCAAGCGTAAGTCCTATCAGTGATTTGTTTGAGACTCCAAGCAGTACCGGATATCCGAGTTCTTTTAACATATCCGCGTTGACCGCCGCAGCCATATTCATATGATAGTCCTTTGCAAATCCTATCCCGGGATCTATCATTATCCTGTCATCTTTTATCCCGCTATCCTTTGCGATACCCAACGATTCCTTAAGATCCGAAACGATCGCTGACATTTCTGTCTTAAGCGCATTTTTGTCGCTGTATTCTGCATTCTGCATAATATTTGAATTGTGCATGATACAGACTGCCGCGCCTGTATTTTTTATAACCTGCGCCATCTTCCCGTCATCATATTTAAGGCCCCATATATCATTAATAAGGTCCGCCCCGCTATATACGGCTTCCCTGGCAACCTTATAATGGAACGTATCCACTGATACGGGTATGTCATACCGCTTTTTTATCTCCGTTATCACAGGAATGATCCTTCTTAATTCCTCATCATCACCGACCGGGCTAAAACCGGGTCTTGACGATTCTCCTCCGACATCTATTATATCCGCTCCGTCGGCAATCATCTGTTCCGTATGCGCAAGCGCCGCTTGGATATTATTATATCTGCCTCCGTCCGAAAAAGAATCCGGAGTCACATTTAATATCCCCATTATGTAAGTTTTGCCTTTGTCAGCAAATTTCCTGCTGCCGATTATCATTATGTTATATCCGCCCTTTTATTTTATAAGATCAAGAAATGTGCTCCTAAGTTCAGGATCTTCCTTCATACATCCGCGCACTGCCATAGTTACCGTCTTTGTTCCGGGTTTTTTTACGCCGCGCATCGTCATGCACATATGCTCCGCCTCGATCACTACCGCTGCGCCGCACGGCTTCAGATACTCCATAATGGCGTCTGCGATCTGACCTGTAAGCTGTTCCTGTATCTGAGCCCTTCTCGCATACACTTCCACGGTACGCGCAAGTTTGCTTATCCCAACTACTTTTCCGCAAGGCACATACGCTATATGTACTTTGCCGTAAAACGGCAGCAGATGATGCTCGCACAACGAATAAAAAGTAATGTCTTTTTCTACGATAAGCTCATTGTTATCTGCCGTAAACGTCTTTGTAAGATGCTTTTTCGGCGACTTGCCTATTCCCGAAAACAATTCCTCACACATTTCCGCTATTCTCGATGGGGTGCCCACAAGTCCTTCCCTTTCGGGATCCTCTCCTATTCCTTCAAGCAAAAGTCTTACAGCCTGTTCAATTTTCGATTTATCCATCAGTATGCACCTCCATCACCAAAACATTCTATCATTGATACTTTAACTATGCAAGAATTAGTTTTCCGCCGTAAGAGACAGTGAACCGAATATGACTATAACCGTACTTTGCGCATTTTGCGTTTTTACCGATCTTACAATATCCCCGCACACTTCTTTTGCGGTAAGGTTTTTGTGAGCTTTTGAGTTTTCTTTCAAAACATCATAAAGAATGCCGGATAGTTTTTCTGCCGAAAGGCCCCGCTCTCCCGGAGCGGAAACCGTATGTATTTCATTAAAAAGGCCTGCCATGCAAAGCGCCATGCCGCAAATATCTTTATCGGCAAATACGCCCATTATCCCTATGCGGCAAAACCTATCCTTCGGAAAGATCTTGTTTATGCTTTCCGCAAGAGCTTTCACGCCGCACGGGTTATGCGCCCCGTCAATGATTATATAAGGCTCCTTATGTACAAGTTCAAATCTTTTCGGCCATACGGCGCTATCAAGCCCCTTTTGTATTATATCGTCATCTATTTCGGATCGTTTATGCGGAAGCATTTTTACAGCTTCTATCGCAAGCGATGCATTTTCTGCCTGATACTCGCCCAAAAGAGGTATATTCCACTGTCTGTTCCCGTATTTGATCACGCTTTTTTCCATATCGGACTTTACAATACTGTATCCGTCAATGAACTTAAGATCGCAGCCGCTCATTTCGGCACGCCTTTTAAGCACATCGGATACTTCTTTAACCTGGCTGCTGCTTACTGCGCATACGCCTTTTCTAAGTATTCCGGCTTTATTTTCCGCTATCTCTGATAGCGTAGCGCCCAGATATCCGGTATGGTCCTTTGCAATTGAAGTAAATACGCACAGCTCTTTATTTTGTACCGCATTAGTTGCGTCAAGGCTTCCTCCCATTCCGCATTCAAGCACCACATAATCACATTTCCAGTCGGAAAAGGCCATAAATGCCATAGCCGTCTCGATTTCAAATTCCGTAGGATGTTTTTTTGTTTTATTAAATATATCCTCTGCCTGTTCTCTAAGGAAGTTAATATATCTTTCCACTTCATCTTCCGATATATATACAGCCTTTCCTTTTTCAATATACTGCACTTTTTCCCTATAGCCGTTTACCGAAGGAGATATATAACGTCCTGCCCGGTATCCTGCCCGGCTTAATATACATGCGATAAACGTCGATACCGAGCCTTTTCCATTGGTGCCCGCCACATGTATTATCCTGCTCTTGTTTTCGGGATTTTTGCAGCGGCAAAGAAGTTCTCTTACCGTATCAAGTCCGGGCGATATCCCGTATTTCTTATTTAATTGTTTAAGATATAAAAGACATTCCGCATAATCCATATTACCAAGACCCCGTATAAACCTTATAAAAAAAATCTCGCCAGGCTGTATGTCCCTGCCCGGTGAGAATGATCCTTTTGATCAAACCTTTATTTAATGATCCTTACTTTCCACACGCCGTCAATGGCTTCAAGCTTCTTGACCATATCATCTGTGGATTTGGTATCAATATCAATAATCGAATACGAATAATCTCCCCTGCTCTTATCAACCATATGCGCAATATTTACGCCTTCAGATGAAAATACGCTTGCGCAGCTTGTAATAAGCTTCGGCGTATTCTTATGGCATATAGTGATACGTCCTTCCGAAGTACATACTCCGGCATCACATGCAGGATAGTTAACGGAATTGGCAATGTTTCCGTTTTCCATGAAATTCTTAAGCTCTTTTACTGCCATAACCGCGCAGTTATCTTCAGACTCTTCTGTAGACGCTCCGAGATGAGGAACTACTATTGTATTTTTCATGCTTACCGACGTTGTGTTAGGGAAGTCTGTGATATATTTTGCAACTTTTCCGGATTCAAGCGCTTTTGCAAGATCTTCCTCATTTACAAGTATATCCCTTGCAAAGTTAAGAAGTACAACGCCGTCCTTCATATGCGCGATCGTATCTTTATTTATCATTCCCCTGGTATCGTCAAGAAGAGGCACATGTACGGTTATATAGTCGCACTTCTCAAATATCTCTTCCCTGTCTTTTACGCAATGCACAAGACGCGACAGATTAAGGGCGTTGGCAACCGAAAGGTACGGATCGCATCCGTATACTTCCATTCCAAGCGCGCTTGCGGCATTAGCAACAAGTACGCCGATCGCTCCAAGACCTATTACACCAAGCTTCTTTCCCTGTATCTCATGTCCTGCAAACGCTTTCTTTGCCTTCTCCGCGGATTTGCTTATATTATCGTCTCCCGCATTTTCATTTACCCAGTTAATGCCGCCCACGATATCGCGCGAAGCAATTAAAAGACCGGCTATTACCAGTTCTTTTACACCGTTTGCATTAGCCCCCGGGGTATTAAAAACAACTATACCTTTTTCGGCGCACTTATCAAGCGGGATATTATTAACTCCCGCGCCTGCCCTTGCAATAGCAACAAGCCCTTCGGGCAGCTCCATTTCATGCATTGACGCGCTTCTTACAAGCACTCCGCTTGCTTCCTTTATATCGTCGGTTATCTCATAACCTTCGCCAAACATATCAAGTCCGACTTTGGCAATTGGATTAAGACATTTAATTTTTTTATCTGCCATTTTATACTTCCTCATTTCAATGTATATATTTTATTATTATTTGTTTTTCTTTTCAAAATCACTCATGAATTCAACAAGTTTTTCAACTCCTGCCTGCGGCATTGCATTATAGATACTTGCGCGCATACCGCCTACCGACCTGTGTCCTTTAAGATTCTCAAGGCCGGCTTTCTTTGCTTCGGCAACGAATTTGGCATCCAGATCCGCATTGCCTGTTACAAAAGGAACGTTCATGAGCGAACGGTCCTCAGGCACTACCGTACCCTTAAACAGATCGCTTGAATCAAGGAAATCATATAAGATCTTTGCTTTCTTTTCATTTCTTTCCTTCATAACTTCAAGGCCGCCCATTTTCTTGAGCCATTTAAACACCTTGCCGCATATGTATATACCGTATGCGGGAGGAGTATTATAAAGCGAATCATTATCCGCATGTGTTTTATATTTTAACATTGTAGGGGTGCCCGGAAGGACATCGTCCGTTATAAGGTCTTCCCTCATTATCGTGATAACAACGCCTGCAGGTCCTATATTCTTCTGTACCCCGCCATATACAACTCCGTAATCAGATACATTCATAGGTTCCGAAAGAAAACATGATGAAACATCAGATACAAGTATTTTCCCTTTTGTATTGGGGAGTTTTTTGTATTTGGTTCCGTATATTGTATTATTCTCACAGATATATACATAATCCGCATCCTCGCTTATAGGAAGATCGCTGCAGTCAGGAATATATGAATATGTTTTATCTTCAGATGAAGCGATCACATTGGCTTTGCCGTAAATGCATGCTTCCTTATATGCTTTCTTGGCCCACTGTCCGGTAACGATATAATCCGCAACCCTGTTTTTCATAAGGTTCATAGGGATCATCGCAAACTGTGTGGATGCTCCTCCCTGAAGGAACATTACCTTGTAATTATCGGGAATTGCAAGGATATCCCTCAGATCTTTCTCTGCGCCTTTTATTATACTGTCATATACAGCCGAGCGGTGGCTCATCTCCATAACGGACATCCCGCTGCCTTCATAATCCATCATCTCATCTGCTGCTTCTTTTAATACTTCTTCCGGTAATACAGCCGGACCTGCTGAGAAATTATATACTCTTCCCATATTTTCCTCCTTCTGTCAGGCAACTTTTGCCAACTAATACATGTTTAAACCACAATCTATTTTAGGAGCATGTTAAATAAATGTCAATCCCTATTTATTCAAATCTTCAGCTGTAAATACTTTATCAAGCGAATCTCCCGGCGCAACCATAGGCCATACTTTGTTGTCATTATCGATAATGCATTCGATAACCATC
The DNA here is from genome assembly GCA_947593975.1 of uncultured Lachnospiraceae bacterium. Taxonomy (GTDB): domain Bacteria; phylum Bacillota; class Clostridia; order Lachnospirales; family Lachnospiraceae; genus V9D3004. Next base: position 11,714 of record CANQDW010000029.1, on the reverse strand, counting down.
GGCTCGTCAAGCGAAATCGCCGTATCAAAAGCTTCCTTAAATTCTTCATTTGTTGTAACCTTTACAGCTTTTACTCCAAGTCCTTCCGATACCTTTACGAAATCTACCTTATCCGCAAGCACCGTATTGGAATATCTCTGTCCATAGAACAGATCCTGCCACTGGCGCACCATTCCAAGCACATGGTTATTGAAAACTATCTGTATAACAGGTATATTATACCGTGATGCCGTAGCAAGCTCATTCATATTCATCCTGAAGCATCCGTCGCCGGCAATATTTATTACAGGTTTATCCGGATTTCCGATCTTGGCTCCTATACTTGCGCCAAGTCCGAATCCCATTGTGCCAAGTCCCCCCGATGTTATAAGGGAAGCCGGTTTTCTGTAATGATAATACTGCGCAGCCCACATCTGATGCTGTCCAACATCGGTAGTGATTATTGCATCTCCGCCCGTAACTTCATCAATGTAAGATATTATCGACGGTCCGGTAAGATGTTCAAAGTCGTATACAAGCGGCATCTTGCTCTTCATTTCATGTATCGTATCAAGCCACTCTTTGTGCTCCATCTTATCAAGTTTTTCATTAAGGCGCTTAAGCACTTCCTTAACATCGCCGATTATACTGTAATCCACACGGATGTTTTTATTTATCTCGGCAGGGTCTACGTCTATATGGAGTATCTTAGCCTTAGCCGCGAACCTTTTAGGATTTCCAAGGACGCGGTCCGAGAATCTTGTTCCTATCGCGATAAGAAGGTCGCAGTTCATAACTCCAAGATTGGAAGTCTTGGTCCCGTGCATTCCGAGCATACCCGTATAATTCGGATGCGTATTGTCAAATGCACCTTTTCCCATAAGCGAATCGGTAACAGGCGCATCTATCTTTTTTGCAAATTCCATAAGCTCGTCTTCCGCCCTTGAAGACACGCATCCGCCGCCTGCAAATATCATCGGCTTCTTTGATGATCTTATGGCTTTTACCGCGCGTTCGATATCTTTTTCCGATATATTTTCAGTTTCTCTGTGAGGTATATATTTTTCGCCTTTCTCATAATCACATTTTGCTGCGGTAACATCCTTTGCGATATCAACCAAAACAGGTCCTCTTCTTCCGCTTAAAGCAATCTTAAACGCTTTCCTTATCGTACCGGCAAGGCTCCTTATGTCCTTAACAATAAAATTATGCTTTGTAATAGGCATTGTTACACCTGTAACGTCTATTTCCTGGAAACTGTCTTTTCCAAGCAAAGGCACATTTACATTACACGTTATCGCAACAAGCGGTATTGAATCCATATAAGCTGTCGCTATACCCGTAATAAGATTGGTTGCGCCCGGACCGCTGGTCGCCATACAGACTCCCACCTTACCGGTAGACCTCGCATAGCCGTCCGCCGCATGCGCAGCCCCCTGTTCATGCGAAGTAAGGATATGCCTTATCCTATCCTGGTATTTATATAATTCATCATATACATTGAGTATTGTACCTCCCGGATAACCAAATACCGTATCTACTCCCTGCTCCAGAAGACATTCTATTACTATCTGCGCTCCTGTCATCTGCATAGCCGTTTTCCTCCTCGAATAAATATTTTATATCTGAATCTATTTCCTGTAATCAAGTATAGCGCCGGTATTAGCCGATGTAACAAGTTGTCTGTACCTTGCGAGATAACCGGTAACATCGGATTCTTTAAGTTTTAGTCCGGCCCTTCTTCTTTCAAGTTCTTCATCAGACACATCCAAATGTATGGTATTCTCGGGTATGTTAATTTTTATTATATCGCCTTCTTCAACCAAAGCTATAGGTCCGCCTACGGCCGCTTCCGGAGATACATGCCCGATAGACGCTCCCCTTGAAGCTCCCGAGAATCTTCCGTCGGTAATGAGCGCAACGCTTGCTCCAAGTCCCATTCCTGCAATTGCGGATGTAGGATTAAGCATCTCCCTCATTCCCGGTCCGCCTTTCGGTCCTTCATAACGGATAACCACAACGTCTCCGCTTACGATCTTTCCGCCTTTGATCGCTGCGATCGCGTCTTCCTCACAGTCAAATACCCTTGCCGGTCCTTCATGCACCATCATCTCGGGCACAACTGCCGAACGTTTAACAACGCAGGAATCCGGCGCAAGATTTCCCTTAAGCACTGCGATCCCTCCCGTCTCGCTGTACGGATTATCTATAGGTCTTATTATATCGGGATTTTTATTGACACAGTCTTTAATGTTCTCGCCTACTGTCTTTCCTGTTACCGTCATTATATCAGTATACAAAAGGTTCTTTTTATTAAGCTCATTCATAACGGCATATACGCCGCCCGCCTCGTTAAGATCTTCCATATATGTATCTCCCGCAGGCGCAAGATGACACAGATTAGGAGTCTTTGCGCTAAGTTCGTTTGCAATATCCAGATTAAGGTCAACGCCCGCTTCATGCGCTATTGCCGGAAGATGCAGCATACTGTTTGTTGAACATCCAAGCGCCATATCAACCGTAAGGGCGTTCATAAATGCCTTCTCTGTCATTATATCACGCGGACGTATATCTTTTTTCAGCATTTCCATTACTTTCATGCCCGCCATCTTTGCAAGCCTTATCCTCTCTGAATATACTGCCGGAATAGTTCCGTTTCCCTTAAGTCCCATTCCAAGAGCCTCCGTGAGGCAGTTCATGCTGTTTGCAGTATACATTCCCGAACATGAACCGCATGTCGGACATACGTTATTTTCATATTCCGTTACTTCTTCTTCCGTCATAAGCCCTGCCGCATTTGCGCCTACAGCCTCAAACATGCTTGAAAGGCTCCTCTTCTTTCCTTTTACATGTCCTGCAAGCATTGGGCCTCCGCTCACAAATACCGTCGGGATATTTATCCTTGCTGCAGCCATTAAAAGTCCCGGAACATTTTTATCACAGTTAGGAACCATGACAAGCGCGTCAAACTGATGCGCAAGGGCCATACACTCTGTTGAATCGGCTATAAGATCCCTTGTCACAAGAGAATATTTCATTCCCACATGACCCATTGCTATACCGTCGCATACCGCTATTGCCGGAAATACCCTTGGCGTACCTCCCGCCATTGCGACTCCGAGTTTTACCGCCTCAACAATCTTATCAATATTCATGTGCCCCGGTACGATCTCATTATATGAGCTTACAATACCTACAAGAGGACGGTCAAGTTCCTCCTTTGTAAGCCCGAGGGCATTAAATAACGAACGATGCGGCGCCTGCTGCATTCCACATGTTACATTGTCACTTCTCATATTCCTCAATCCTTTCATTTTCATTATTAATTATTCATATAACGTAAAAACACCCTAAATGGAAAGTATCCACTTAGGGCGAACATATAAAGTCCGTGTTACCACCTAACTTCAGAATAGATCTGCGCTCAGCCGGTACTTGGGGAATCATCCTTTCATACCGCTTCCGGTATAACGTCCGGAAATCACGTTGGAATCTACTGGGACAATAAGATCCGTTCACTCCAAAGCTCCAAGGCTACCTTCCATATATGCTTTGCAAAAGCTTACACCGGCCGCTTTCTCTCTATGACTCAGCTATATATGTACTCCTCCTCATCACTGCCTTTAATCATCTTTAATTATTGGTTAAGTATAATAAATATGTTTACCTCTGTCAAGATAAATTTTAATTAATTTTCTTTACCAAATATATACTCATTCATAGCCTTTTTATTAGCTTCAAGGTCTATCTCAAGTATAAGCTGTCCGTTTACCGAGCCGTTTTTATAGGTACCGTCTGCAGGTATCCTAAGCTGATCCACATCAGTCGTACCCATAAATACCACGTCTTTAAGCAATGAAAAGATCTCGTCATTGCTAAGGTCTGTGGATATATAAGGCATAACCGCTTCGGCTGTTTCATACCATTTGCTCACAGGCTGCGACTTCATGGAAAGGAAAATCTGGTTTAACACATACCTCTGTCTCTGCGTGCGTCCGAAATCACCTTTTACATCCTGTCTAAGCCTGCAGTAAGCAAGCGCCTGCGTCCCGTTCATATTATTGATTCCCGGTTTAAGCTTAAGCACAGATGTACGGTGATAACGGTTCATAAGTATATTGTATTCCTCATCGGTAAGATTAACTTCTACTCCGCCGAGAGTATCTATTACTTTCCTGAAAGCTTCGAAGTCCACCAGCACATACCCCTGTACGGATATCCCAAAATTGCTCAGTATGGTTTTATACAGAAGCTCCACTCCGCCGTAAGAATAAGCCGCATTAAATTTATGCATACCCTTATCCGGTATGTTTATATATATATCCCTCATGATAGATGTGATCTTAATCTTATCATTTTTTAAGTCAAGCGTGGCGATCATACACGAATCGGACCGTCCGTCTTCTTTCCAGCTGCTCCTTTTGTCCGCGCCGATCAAAAGTATATTAACGATCCCGTCGTCTCCCTTTTTATCCGGATCGTCTGTCAAAAACTCTTTTTCAACATTTTCGATCACTCCGGTATCATCCCTGTCCATAAGATCTAACGTATTCTGAATCTTCCACTTGAACGCCGCCGCCCTATTTCCTGCCAGACCCGCAGCAGCACACAGGCAAACGATAAAAATCCAAAAAACTTTCCTTTTTTTCTTTTTCCTGTTTTTTTGTTCCATATCATTCTCTCCAACTCCATATATCAGATCCAATAATTTTTATTCATCGTAAATTTCATAACAAGTTTTTTCGGAAGCCTGTCATACATGCGGCCAAACCTGTATCCCAGATATTTGACCCCGCTTTGCATGATCATGTCCGGTATCAGATAAAACCTGCCGGTCTTTATAAGTTCGGATGCCGTTTTTTTGACAAGCCTTATACCTTCCGATTCGGATGAAACCCGCATAAATACTTCCGGATGTTCCCTGTGCGAAACCGCAAGGTCAAAATTACGCTTAAACTGCTGTACATACGAATAACTGTGTGAATGTATGACCAGAGCCTGCGGCACATATTTTACGGTATAGCCCGCATCTATAAGAGCTGCCGCCATAAGCATGTCCTCATTAAAAATTGTCTTTTTTACAAATCCGCCGACATTGTTATAATATGTTTTTTTATACATTGCGCACACGTTTGAGCAAAAATATGTCTTTATGCCATATTCTTCAAGCGTATCTTTACTTTGTATACGCTCCGAATCAGGATAATTAAACTCCCTGGTTATCCTCTCAATAGCGCCCGCGCCTTCCCTCGGGAGCTGCCTTGCATAGGCTGCCGCCGCTTTTTTATCGGAGAATGCCCGATACAGATTCTCAACAAGCATGTCGTCATAAGGGACCGCGTCCTGGGTCATGCACAGCACATACTCTGAATCAGCAAGTTCTATTCCCCTGCGCCTTGTGGCTCCGTGGTCAAATTCTGCCTGATCCACATATTCTATTATCACATTGCTCCGTCTGTATTTATCCGCCTTTTTTCTTTCTTCTTCAATGTCCGTCCCTTTTCCGACAGTCCACAAAAGTATTATCTTTCCCGGTTTTAACGTCTGGCTGTTAAGCTTTTTGATCAACATGTCAAACTCAAGCGGAGGTTTATATACAGGTATTATAACATTTACAAAAGACATATAATCTTCTCCATTACATTATTTGCCGGCTCCCACAAGCCTGCATGCCACATCCACAGCCTCCTTGGCGTCTGCGGAATAACCGTCGGCGCCGATCTCAGCTGCAAAATCTTCGGTTACAACTGCGCCGCCTATCATTATCTTTGCCCTTATATTCTTTTCTTTTGCAAGATCAACAACATTTTTCATTTCCATCATAGTCGTAGTCATGAGCGCTGACAGGCCTATAATATCAGCGTCATGTTCCTTTGCAGACGCTATTATCTCTTCAGCTTCTACGTTCTTTCCAAGGTCATAGACCTTAAAGCCGTAATTTTTAAGCATGACAGCAACCAGATTCTTCCCTATATCATGTATGTCTCCCTTTACGGTGGCCAGCACTATTACCCCTTTAGTATCTCCGGCGCCGCCCGCCTCAAGCATAGGTTCAAGATAATCTATGCCGTTTTTCATAGCCTCCGCGCTTCCCATAAGCTGCGGAAGAAAATACCTGCCCGATTCATAAAGTTCTCCCACTTTATTAATAGCCGGCACAAGCGCTTTATTAATAATCTCTTCAGGCTTCAGGCCGCTTTTTAATGCATCTTTCACATTGGAAAGGATGCTTTCTTTTCTTCCTTTAAGCACATCCGTATACAGCTTTTTGTCACATGCGGCTTCGGCGTCCGCATCCGCACCTGCAAGATCATCCTGTTTCCTTGCCGTATCGGCGCTTTTCTTTACCGTGACGGTTTCCTTCTTATGCCCTTCATTAAATACCGTTATCCTTTCCACATATCTCGCATCGGAATCAGGCTTCGCCATAAGCATATCGGCGGCGTATGTGATATTCATAAAAAGTTCCTGCATAGGATTGGCAATGGCCATAGTAAGCCCTGCGTTTATTGCAAGCGCTGCAAAGGCTGAATTGACGTAAGACCTGTCAGGAAGCCCAAATGAAATATTTGAAAGGCCGCATGCCGTTTCAAGCATAAGTTCCTCTTTGCAGTATCTTATTGTCTCCAGTGTTTCAACCGCCGCATTTTTATTTGCCCCTACTGTCGCAACAAGACCGTCCACTACAATACAGTCTCTTTTTATCCCATATTCCTCAGCCTTATATAAGATCGTATCTATGATTTCTTTTTTCTCGTCTATATCTTTCGGAAGCCCGGCTTCTGAAAGCGGCAGCAGGATAAACATCGCCCCGTATTTTTTTGCAATTTTAAGAAGCGCATCCATCCTTTCCGGATCAAGGCTTATGGAATTCATGAGCGCGCGGCCGGGATAAACCCTGAGCGCGGCTTCCATTACTTCAGGCGAACTTGTATCTATACATAACGGCAGATTTACGGCGCCTGAAAGTTCATTAACGGCTTTAAGCATGATCTCCTTTTCATCAATGCCGTTCATGCCTACATTAACATCAAGTATATCCGCTCCGTATTCGGCCTGTTCTTCCGCCATGGCTATGACAGGCTCTATGTTTCCTTCCCTTAAAGCTGCCTGCAGCTGTTTTTTCCCGGTAGGATTGATCCTCTCGCCGATCACTATGAATTTTTCTCCCAAAGCGATATCAACAAAAGCTCTCTCTCCCGTAAGGATCTTTTTCTTTGCCGCCATATCCCTCAAATGTCTTATTCTCTTCTTTCTGTCGTCATTATCCATTGATACCGCGGCTTTTTTAATAAGCGCGATACATTCGGGATCCGTACCGCAGCAGCCTCCTATAATGGAAGCGCCTTTTTCGATCAGTTTTGCAGCCTCTTTTGCAAACTCCCCGGGCGTATTTGAATAAGCGGTCTTTCCGTCTATAAGCACGGGCATACCGCAGTTAGGCTTTGCTATAACAGGAATCTTTGCCGCAGATACCATACTCTCTATCACGGACGCCATGCGGTCAGGTCCCGATGAACAATTGGCTCCCACGGCATCGGCTCCCATAGCCTGAAGCACTGTAACCGCCGTAACCGGATCGGTCCCGAACAGCGTCCTTGCGTCCTCTTCAAACGAAAGCGTAACCATCACCGGAAGATCAGAAGTTTCCTTTACCGCAAGAAGCGCCGCCCTGCATTCCTGAAGGCTCATCATCGTTTCTATCACAACCAGATCTATATCCTCTTTATACATATAGCTAAGCTGCTCTTTATATATATCCACCAGTTCTTCAAACTTCATTGTGCCTATAGGATAAAGCTGCTTTCCAGTCATGGTAAGGTCCCCGGCAACATAGCATCTCCTGCCCTTTATACCTGCGCTGTCAAGTTCCTCTACAGCCTCTTTCGCCGCCGTTTTTGATATCCTTACAAGTTCCCTGTTGATATTCTCTATATCATATGCAAGTCCGTATTCTTCAAGTTTTATTCTGTTTGCCGTAAATGTCGGCGCATATATAATGTCGCTTCCCGCCTTAATATACTCTTTCTGCAGGTTCTTCATCACATCTTTATGTTCGATGATCCAAGCCTCCGGACATTTGCCCGGATCCATGCCCGCTTTCTGGAGCATTGAGCCTGTAGCTCCGTCTAAAATCACTATTCCTTTATCGATCAGCCCAGAAAATTCTTCTCTCTTCATATGACAGCCATCCTCCTGATATCACTCAATAATATACCTTATATCGGTAAAAAAGTAAAACCTATTTTTACAAAAAGGCATAAAACCGCCGCCATATATATACTCGGGAGAAACGGCCTTCTCTCTTTTAAGGACAGATTTTTTAATTTTAAATATTTTATATTCTTTATTGTAAACAAAAACAGGGCAAGCATCATAAACGCCATATTTCCGATAATACACTCCATTACCGCATATCCTGCTTTTCCTGTCGTATATATATCCTTTAACATGCCCGGCGTCATCATTAACGAATTAAATATTAAAACATCGCCGTCTCCTTCGCCCATACATCCCAAATGCGACATTATCCTTACAGCAGCATAATATACAAGCACCGAAACGATAAAAGAAACGGCGCACTCCTTATTCCCATGCATATCATACATACTTGCCGCGCTAAGCACCACAGGAAATATAACCGCATACTCCATACAGTCATATACATATCCCGTATGATGATCGATATACGCCATTACCATAAGCCAAGACAGATAGTAAATAAAGGAAAATGTGTATATATCCCCGCAAACGACAAAATATACGCCCGAAACCATATATACAGCCGTACATATTAACAGATACCATGCCATATGGCATTTCCATACGGCATGGTCATCTTTATGAAGTATCTTACAGGACATTGCAATATTAAATAAAACTCCCAATCCCATCACCTTATTCTTGTCCTGAACCGTTCTGTTATACATCCGTATACTTCAAACGACGGATATACGGTATACGACATATCACCTTTGCAGACGATCACGCTCACATGATACTGGCCGTTTCTTGTCTTAATGGGTATCCTGAAATTACTTGTCATATATAAGGTATTCTTATCCGACACATCATACTGCGTATCAAGGGTATGGTCATACTGCGTAAGCTCATTCGGGAAAACTGCTTTTATGACATCCGCGTCGCCGCTGTATTCAATTCTTAAACCTGCATTCTCGCCCGCCCTGAATATAGGCTGTTCATTTTCAAAGCTTATCACACGCGCCCGAATCTGAATTCCCTGTCCTGCCGCTAACGGATAATCCGCTGTATTTCCTGCCCTGTCCGTTATCCTCATATAAATGTCGCTTGTACTATACTTATGTTCGGACATATCCAGATTCATAACATATTCCTGCTTATTGATGTCATATACGGAATATTCGCACGACTCCCCGCAATATACTTCCGCCGACGCTATCCCCGAATGTTCATCCGTTATATGTACATTCCCTTTAAGCGTCCTTTCATTCCATGGATTGCTGCATTCATGATCCGCTTTTGGAGCTTCATAATCAACATTAAGATACATATGCTGCGCAATATCGTTTCCCGTTTTATCAGATGCGTCAAGCATATATGTATATCTTGCGCTTGACAGCGAATCAATAAATTCATCGGAAAAAGATAATATTACGCTTCCGTCGTCCTTTGACTCTATATTAAATATCTTTTCAAATTCAACCTCGCGCGCCGAGCCGCTTGTTCTGTCATACAGCAGATAATCAGATTTCTTTTCCGACATTCCGCTCGCTGCATCCGCTATATGTATCTCCCCTCTCATTCCTTCTTTATTAAGCCATATATCGTTCGCCGCGCCAAGCTTTGCAAATGTTTTCGCCAAAACCACCTGCGGCGGGGTCTTATCGATCAAAAAGCTGTATTTTTTTATATTTACATTTCCCGCATAGTCCGAAACGCTGATAACTACATCGTTTTTTCCTTCGCTGCGTATCGTATAATATCCCGACTTTGTACCGCTTTTTTCAGATACCGTCCCTTTCAGTTCCGTACCGTTTACCATAAACAATATCGTATTTACCCCGCTGTAATTATCCTGCGCGCTTACAGTAATCCCCAGATCCTGTTTAAACCACCTTTTTTGATCATACTCCGGTTTTATACTAAAAATCGGTATCGTGGTATCTTTTTTAAGGACAAGCCGCACGGGATCCGAAGCCACATATTTTCCGCCCGAGATCACATCTATTTTATATTCCCCGTCCGGTTTGCCGTTTAAAACGTACATAGGATTAAAAGAATACCTGTACGTATACTGCCCCGATGCCATCGTATGCGACATTACGCTTTGGTTCACGAACACAACTCTTTTCATCGAAGGATTCATATCTTCTTCCGACATTATCGCAAGCGCCGCAATCTCTGAATTGCCGCCATATACGTCAGCCGCTATGATCGAACTGTTATAACCGTTTACGCCTCCTGCAATATACGCATTTACCGTATGCGCCACAGGCTTGCTGAAAACTATATACCCGGAATTATAAATATTGCCGACATTATCCACAGCCTTTATAAAATACTTATAATTATCATATGGCACCATGAAATCTTTTTCTGATGATATCGCCGTATTTCTTCCCGAATAATTCACCTGCTTTATGACCATCCCGTCATTTCTGCACAGGGCTATGCTTCTTATTCCCGAGCCGTTATCAATAACGGAAACCGGTATATAATATTCTTCCATAACAGCCACATACGGCGGCAGGTATACTTCAGGCGCTTTACCGTCAGATATAAGGCTTAACGAAGTGTTCTTCCCTTTGCTTTTATCGCAGAGATTGGAATTGTCATTAAAGTCTGCCGGATACATATAATCATAATATACCCTGCCTTCGGTGTTTACATATGTAACGCCGCCGTCAGGAGTATTAAAATTAAATCTTGCCGTACTCCTGAAAATATTTGGACAGTAACTGTAGTCTGTGGTTGATTCGGCTGCGGTACCGAGTATGCCAAGCGGTTTTTCGGTACCGGTCCCGTCTTTTATAATAATCGAACGCTCACCCGACGCATTATTTGCTTTCTGCATCGTACAATACTGCTGATTGTCTCCCCATCCGGTCACATTATATATATTGCAGTTCGGATGAAATGCCTGATTTGCATCCTGGGCATCGGTAAAATATGACTCAAACGAAAGCCTTACCACAGAATTTTTTCTTACATAATAGGTATTACCGCCTTCACAAAATACGTTCCCGCTTTCACCCTGCGCATATTCTCCCTGCGTCTTTATATAATTTACCGGCGCAAATACGACCGATTTATTAAAGAAGCTGTCGAGATCCGACGGTTTGGCCCACTTCCGGGCATTTTTAATCCCGGCAGCGTTCCTAAACAGATAGCTGTTGTTATCGGAACTTATCTTTCTGTAACTGCTGCTTTCTTTTACAGTTCCGCACAGCTGTTTTCCGTTTTCAACAACAGTCATTATCGCATCAAACTTGTATGTATTTTTGCTGCAGTATATCTGATTCCATGTTATTGCGCTGTTGCCGTTAAACAAACTCTGCAAAAGGCTCAGTTTTGCCCTTCGCAATACGTACGTATAACCGTCTTTTTTAACCTGCGATATCTCTTTTACATATGTTCCCCCAAGCTTTACTTCAACGGAATCCGTTTTATTCCCCGCATTAAGCGTTATCGTATATCCCACGGTCCTGTACTGGGTCGATGTTGAAGACGTAAGCCCTTTTGAACAGAAATAT
>CANQDW010000028.1 GCA_947593975.1 uncultured Lachnospiraceae bacterium | reverse complement strand
GCTTATCGGGACGATGAGTCGTGCTTATCGGGATTGCGGACCGATGCTTATCGGGACGATGAGTCGTGCTTATCGGGGTTGCGGGCCGATGCTTATCGAAAATTATGGTGGAAATAGATAGAAATAGATATATTGTGCTTGTGTGAAAGAATGGTTATAATGTAAAATAGAAAATGTAAGATCGGTAAGGTGATAATCGTGCAGATGATAGATTTTAACCAATACACCCAGAATCAGAGGATGTATGGAGGGACAGCCGGAAGAAAAATGGGAATTATCTATGAAGGTAAGAATTATATCCTGAAATTTCCGGGTAATTTGAAAGAACAGCAGATGAAAAATATACAAATTAGTTATTCAAACAGTCCGGTTTGTGAATATATTGGTTCACATATTTTCCATATACTGGGCTTTCCTGTACATGATACAATATTAGGTAAAAGAAATGGAAAAATAGTTGTGGCGTGTGGCGACTTTTTAGAAGATGGCGATAGGCTGTATGAATTTGATAAAATCAAAGTAACATTTGATCCTCCATTTTTGGATTCGAACGGGAATGAAACGAATGGTGTTGGTGTGGACTTGTATGAAATCTTGATGACGATACAGGAGCATCCGTTTTTGAAAGAAATCCCTTCGGTAAAAGAATATTTTTGGAACATGTTTGTTGTAGATGCCCTGATTGGAAATACAGATCGCAATAACAGCAATTGGGGTATAATTGTAAGAAAAGATGGAAAAAAAGAACTGGCGCCGGTTTATGACAATGGAAATTGCCTGAATTGTAAGTGGGATGATGATAAAATGCAGTCAGTATTGTCCAACGAAAAAAGCTTGGCGATAGAGTCTTTTTCAGCAAGACGGTGTATCTTTGAGTTGGAAGGGAAAAAATTGAATCCTTATCATCTGATAGAAAGAATGGAGTATGCAGATTGTAATGAGGCAGTAAGAAATATTACACCGAAAATAGGTGAAAAAATGCCGGAGATCGAAAAATTAATCTCTGATATTTCTGTGTTGTCAGACGTGCAGAAGAAATTTTATCTGGCTATTATAAAAGAGAGATATGAAAAAGTGCTAAAGCCGGTGTGTCAGAGAATTATGGGACCATAGATGCAATAAAGCGTCAGTCAGACATCGTAACAGAAAGAAGGTATATACAGATGTTTATTGATGAGACAATAGATTTAAGAAAGGATTTGCCGCAAGGTCTGCAGAATGATTTTGCTGAGCTGAGAGAATATTACGATGCGGGGGACTGGCTGCGTTTTGATATTTTCTTTGAGGCAGTTGAGGCAAGTGTAAAGGCATACTATATTGCAGGAAAAATCAGCAGAGAGGATTTGGATCGTATTTTTATGAAATACGGGATAAGATAGAAATAATTATAATTATCTATGTGGGTAAGAATAATATCCTGAATTTCTGTGGTGTCAGTTGTGCAGAAGAAATTTTATTTGGCTGACTTGACAACACCCATATCGGATACTAAACTTATATCAATTGAAACTTAAGAAAATAAGGAGACATATTATATTATGGAAAACATGTATGCGGAAACAGCAGTAAAACGCGTAAATACCCCAAAAGTAATAGTATTAAAAATACTGCTTGCTTTTGCGGTAATATTTACATTTACATTTGCGGCTTTAACGGGGAGCAGGCTTTTATTTGCGGCGGGAGTTATAGCCGGCTGTCTGCTTGTGTGGTTCTGGCCGCGCTTTAATATCGAATGGGAATATATATTCGTTGACGGACAGATAGATTTTGATACGATATCCGGCGGCGAGAAACGTAAGACAAGGCTTAGGATCGATCTGGACGAAGTAGAGGTTGTGGCTCCGCTTGCCTCACATGCAATAGACGCATACAGACATAATAAAATAAGAGATTATTCGTCTCTGAGAAAAGATGCGAAAATATATGTAGCAGTTGCAAAGGTGGGCGAAGAAGGACTTAATCAGATATATTTCGAGCCTTCGGAAAAGATGATCGAGCTGATGAAAACTAAGGCGCCAAGGAAAGTTTTAACGATATAAAGGAGAGGATATTATGAAAAAAACAATGAGAGTATTTATGTTTACGCTGGCAGCTGCCGGTCTGATGTTTATCAGCGCGCCGGACATTTCCGCTAAAGTAAATGTAAAGAGTGTAAAAGTTAAGAGTATCGCAGGTTCGTCAAAAACCGCATATGTAGCAAAAGGAAAATCGGTTAAGCTTAATACTTCCGTTAATGTAAAGCCCGGAAAAGCGGCAAATAAAAAAGTGCTTTATAAGTCTTTAAAGCCGTCTGTCGCATCGGTAAACAGCAAAGGCGTTGTTAAGGGGATCAAAAACGGAACGGCAAAGATTACCGTTACTTCCGCAAAGAACGGCAAAAAGAAAGCGTCCATTAACGTAAAGGTTGTAAATACCGCGGATAAGATTACGATTAAAAACAAAAAAGCCGTTGTAGCGGAAGGCGAGTCGGTCAGCCTTAAGGCCTCGGTCAAAGGCAAGAAGGATTACTGCAGGGATATTGCATGGAGTTCTTCAAAGAAAAATATTGCAAAAGTTTCAGATAAAGGCGTTGTAACCGGAATAAAGCCCGGAACAGCTAAGATAAAGGCATCTGTAGCTGACGGAAGCGGCAAATCTGCAATTGTCAAAGTAACGGTAACAAAAGGCAAAACCGATATAAGCGGATTGAATTTTGCAAAGTATTACAACAGGGATTATACGGATAAAGTTACGGTTACACTTAACAAAGAAACTGCACTTAGCGAGTCGGCATTTGAGGTTAAGTCAAAAACACGGCCTGACGGACAGTATATACATTATGAAGATATTGCGGATGTTTATACCGCTAATAACAAAGATTATGTGATATCGCTTTCAAACGAAGTGTACGACGGAAACTTCATACAGGTTACGATAGACGGAATAGACGGCAAAAATGTTGCTGAAAAAGAATTTGTTGCTGATGGATATGCGGGATATGATGTGGTAACCGGAATGGTGGGACAATATTTGTCATATTCGCCTTATGAAGGCTACAGCGTGATCCAGCTTGAATCGGGAACGCTGCCGGCAGGGCTTGTGTTAGATCAGCTCACCGGGAAAATAGAGGGAATTCCTTTAGAATGTGCGAACAATGATAAATGTACTTTCAGTGTTACCGACGAGAGGGGAAAAGTAAGCAGCCTTGAAATTAATTTTCTTATCGGAAGCAGTACATATATATGCGTTGAAAACGCAGTCATCGGAGACAAGCAGGACCGTATCGTGGCTTCCGGCTTTGATATCAATCAGATCGTATCCGTTTCCGGCGGAAGCGGAATGTATGAATGTTCAATAAAAGATGCCGAATACAGAGGTTGGTTTAAAGTCGATTCTTACGGCAGCTGTTTTGCCGTTACATCTGAATCTGACCAGATACCGGCCGGTACATATGATGTAAAAGTAGCGGTACATGACACTGTTTTGGACGTGGAAGTAGAAGGCAGCGTAAAGATAATTGTATCGCCTTCGGTAATGCTTACCGGAACTGTTGCAAATTACAGCGTGGAAGAGACGAGTTTATGCTACTGCAATACCGCAACAGATCAGTGCTATTATTTAAGCAAAATATATAAGAAAGCAGGAAGCGATGTCACTTATTCAATAAAAGTGCCGGCAGGAACATATGATGTATATTATACTGCCTACAGTGATGATAATAAGATAAAGAAGCATTATCTGGCAAGAAATATCCAGGTAAACTCAGACGGGAATTTTGCTTATGATCTGAGCGGTTTATATAAGATAACGTATAGTTTTGTATCAGCTACGGGAAGTTATGATCCGCAAACGTTTTATGTGGCATATCTTATGAATACAAACGGTAAATTCCTTAAATCGGATATGGGACGTATAGGTGAAAGCGTATCATTTGCGGGACTTGAAGCAGGAAATTATGTCGTAAAGGTATATGACAGCGGAACTATGAATAAGGTTGCCGAGACTCCGGTAATAAATCTTTCATCGGATGTATCGCAGTCGCTAACAGTAAATTAACATAATATATAGTTATTTTTTCTTGACTTAAAGGCTGATTGGTGTTATTCTTTTCTGCAAATACTTTTTGTTGAAATGTAAATTAAAACACTATATTTAGGAGGATTAGATATGGGTACGATTATAGGCGAAGGAATCACTTTTGATGATGTACTTTTGGTACCCTCATATTCGGAAGTAACACCTAATATGGTAGATTTATCTACACAGCTTACTAAGAAAATACGACTTAATATTCCGATGATGAGTGCGGGAATGGATACTGTTACGGAGCATAGGATGGCTATCGCGATGGCCAGACAGGGTGGAATAGGAGTTATACACAAAAATATGTCTGTGGAAGAACAGGCGCAGGAGGTAGACAGGGTTAAACGTTCTGAGAACGGAGTTATCACAGATCCGTTTTTCCTTTCGCCGGAGAATACATTGGAGGATGCCAATAACCTTATGGCTAGGTTCCGTATATCCGGAGTGCCGATTACGGAAGGACGTAAGCTTGTCGGAATAATTACAAACAGAGACCTTAAGTTTGAGACTGATTACAGCAGGAAGATAAAAGAAAAGATGACTTCGGAAGGCCTTATTACCGCCAAGGAGGGAATAACGCTTGACGAAGCGAAGGAGATCCTTTCGAACGCAAGAAAGGAGAAGCTCCCGATAGTAGATGAGGTCGGCAACCTTAAAGGACTTATCACTATTAAAGATATTGAAAAGCAGATCAAATATCCGCTTTCTGCCAAGGATTCGCAGGGACGTCTGCTGTGCGCGGCAGCTGTCGGAATAACGAATAATATTGCCGAGCGCGTTGCGGAGCTTGTTAATGCAAAGGCGGACGCCATAGTGATAGATACGGCTCATGGACATTCCGCAAATGTACTTAATACTATTAAGATGATAAGGGACAAGTTTAGCGACGTTCAAATCATAGCGGGCAATGTTGCTACAGGAGATGCAACCAAAGCGCTTATAGAGGCAGGAGTGGATGCGGTTAAAGTAGGAATCGGACCGGGATCAATATGTACGACGCGTGTTGTCGCAGGTATCGGCGTTCCTCAGATCACTGCTATTATGGATAGTTACAATGCAGCCAAAGAGTACGGGATACCGATAATCGCCGACGGCGGCATCAAGTATTCGGGCGATATGACCAAAGCGATCGCGGCAGGCGCTAATGTGTGCATGATGGGAAGTATATTTGCAGGCTGCGACGAGAGTCCGGGAAGTTTTGAACTCTATCAGGGAAGAAAATATAAAGTATACAGAGGAATGGGTTCCATAGCTGCCATGGAGAATGGAAGCAGGGACAGATATTTCCAGACAGACGCCAAGAAACTGGTGCCTGAAGGAGTCGAAGGAAGGGTATCGTATAAGGGAACGGTAGAAGATACGGTATTCCAGCTCATGGGAGGACTCCGTTCGGGAATGGGCTACTGCGGAACTCCTACGATAGAAGATCTTAAAGAGAACGGACGATTTGTAAAGATATCGGCTGCATCGCTTAAAGAGAGCCATCCGCATGATATCCATATTACTAAGGAAGCTCCTAATTACAGCGTGGAGTAAAATATGCATATTTAATAGGGATTGACGCGGGGATAATATCGTGAAAAGAAAAAGTACCAAAAAGAATACACGGACAAAGAAAGATGAGCAGGCAAAAAGGATAAAATATATTTTTATCTTTAGTGTCCTGCTCATTTTTTTGGTTTATCTGTTTGCGGTTATTATCAATCATGTTATATCAGGCGGGAAAAATAATGTAAAGGCGACTGTGAATGATGAAAATATAGGAATCATACAGGATTATATTGAACCGAATGAATATTCAAGACCGCAGAAGAAATTAAAGAAAGTAAATGGAGTAGTTGTCCATTATACTGCAAATCCGGGCTCTGATGCCGAAGCAAACAGGGATTATTTTAACAATCTGCAGTATGAAAATGCAGGGAAAGACAGGCCTGTATATGCAAGCAGTCATTATGTGATCGGGTTAAAAGGACAGATAGTACAGTGTATCCCGCTTAATGAGATCGCTTACGCTTCAAACAGCCGCAATGATGATACAATATCTATTGAATGCTGCCATGAGGATAACACCGGCAGGTTTAATGACGCCACATATGATTCGCTTGTAAAGCTTGTCGCCGCTCTTTGCGATGAATATAACCTCAAAAAGGATGATATAATCCGTCATTATGATGTTACCGGGAAAGATTGTCCCAGATATTATGTAAAGCATGAAAAGAAATGGAACAAATTTAAAGATGATGTGTTTATGTATATGAAGGACGGCAAATCCGATTAAAGGTCCAGATGGATTTCTTTTCCCGAAGGTGTATACGCCCTGAATGAAATACCGGCGGCGCGGAGCATGGTCTTTGCGGCTATTGTTGAATCGGTATCTGAATATTTATCGCTGAGATATATGATTTCCTGTATGCCCGACTGTATAATTGCTTTGGTACATTCGTTGCAGGGGAAAAGGGTAGTGTATATCCTTGAGCCGCGAAGGTCGGTACCGGTATAATTTAGGAGCGCATTCAGTTCAGCGTGGCATACATACAGGTATTTAGTATCAAGAGGATCTCCGTTTCTATCCCATGGAAACTCATCATCGCTGCAGCCTAAAGGCATACCGTTATATCCTACGGATAATATTTTGTTGGCCTGATTGACGATGCACGCTCCTACGCATGTCTGCGGATCTTTGCTTCTTTCGGCGGAGAGCAGAGCAATGCCCATAAAATATTCGTCCCATTTCAGATAATCCTGTTTTTTCATATATATGCACTCCTGTCAGATGAAAAGTTGATTTTAAGGATAATTGTTGATAAAAAAAGCTGCTACATAAGTAACAGCTTTGATATATTGCAAGTAAATCATGCTAATTTGTTGACGGCAAGAGTAAGTCTTGAAATCTTTCTTGATGCCGTATTTTTGTGGTATATACCTTTGCGCTGTGCTTTATCTATCTCTGAAATTGCATTTTTCAATGCAATGGCAGCCGCTTCAGAGTCTTTGGCAGCAACGGCAGCGTCTACCTTTTTAACAGCTGTCTTTACTTTAGAACGAATTGACTTGTTTCTGTCAGCTTTAGTTTTGTTTACCAGAATTCTCTTCTTGGCAGACTTGATATTAGCCATTATAACACCTCCTGTGTATTCAGATTCATAAGCGGCATATAGGGAGACACGATAAAACCTACTTATGCACACTTTGTTATTCTATTATAAAAGATTTACCATGTCAATACCAAAATTATAAATTAATTCCAAAGTCCAAAGAAAGCTTCAGAATAATATATACGGCTTCTGCATAGACTATCACAGAGAGGTGATGAGCCATGCTTGAAAGACGGACAGACCTTGCGCTTGAAAGACGGGAGAGTTTCCCGGGGGATGATGTTGAGATATCCGGTGTATCGTTAGACAGAGAAACAGTTGCCATAGACAAAAGCCATGGTATCAGGCTTGATATATCTACCGTAAAGATAATGAATGAAGCCGGGGCAAAGAAAATGAATAAACCCTGCGGAAGCTATATTACAATAGAACTGGGAGACATATCGTTATTATCGGATGAATATATGGAAAAAGTATCATGCGAGGTCGGGAAGCGAATCGAGCAGCTTACCGGAGCGCTTAGCGAAAAAAGGCTGATGGTCGCGGGGCTTGGAAACAGATATGTAACTGCAGACTCGCTTGGTCCGGCAGTGGTGGATAATCTCAATATAACACGCCATTTTGTAAAAGAATATGGAGCGCAGTTCCTTAAAAAACTTGGGATGGGAGAAGTGTGCGCCATATCGCCGGGTGTAATGGCGCAGACAGGAATGGAAGCGGCAGAGATACTTGAGAGCGTTGCGGACGCTGTAAAACCGGACGTTTTGATAGTTATTGATGCGCTTGCGGCGCGCTCGGTAAAAAGAGTTACATCGACGATACAGATAACAGACACGGGAATCAATCCCGGTTCGGGAGTAGGCAATCACCGCGTGGGTATAAATGAAGACAATATCGGCGTAAAAGTAATATCAATAGGCGTTCCGACAGTAGTGGAGGCTGAAGTGATAGTATCAGACCGTATAGAAGAGTTTATGAAAAAACAGGACTTTAGCGATAATGAGATACAGCAGTTTATAATTAATATGGGGCAGACGGAAATAAACGATATGTACGTCACCCCTAAAAATATAGATGAAACGGTAAAGAATATGGGAGAACTTGTTGCCATGTCAATAAACGGCTGTATGCAGTATGATATCTAGGGAGAATATAATGGTCAGAAATATAGGCAGGATATTTAAATATATTACAGGTGTGCTTGCGGTACTTGTTATGTCGGCGGCTTTTTCAGGGTATTCGGTAAATAACGGATATGTATCGGACATAGTATGCAATACCTTTTTTACGGACAATCCGGCGGCGGACAGCAGCCGGCACAAAGAGGGCGCAGGGGCGATAAAAGAGATGTGTACATATTTTTATAATAAATTTTCCCCGTACGCGCAGGTGCTTGAAAATGCGGCGGATAAATACCCGCAAAGAGTATCCGTAGGCGAGATAAGTACAAAAATAGGCGAGGATAATTATATATTAAAACGAAATGCGGAATCGGAGAATGAAAAAGTAAAAGGGGATGTGAGCGTAGTATTTGGGGACGGATATGACGAGAGCGTACCGGTATCTAATGATGAGACGGTAAAAAATGAAAATATGAGTTTGATAAATAAACTCAGACAGACTATGGATACGGATTTTTTGATCAAAAATTTTTACATAGTAGATTCTACCACATCGGTTAAAAGATCGTATTTT
Organism: uncultured Lachnospiraceae bacterium; assembly: GCA_947593975.1. GTDB lineage: Bacteria > Bacillota > Clostridia > Lachnospirales > Lachnospiraceae > V9D3004. Next base: position 17,237 of record CANQDW010000028.1, on the reverse strand, counting down.
AAAGTAAAAAGAATGTTAAACGCAGATTTTACAATGCCTAAGGAAGATGCGCCGCAGATACTTATATACCATACGCACGGGGCATCGGAAAGCTTTGAGGGAAGCAAAGAGGGCGTTTCGGAAGAAGGGATAATAGGGGTAGGGGATTACCTTGCGGAAGTGCTCACCGATACGTACGGATACAAAGTATACCATGACAGAACCCCTTACGATATGATAGACGGCAAGATTGACAGGAGCCTTGCATATGCGAAGGCGCTTCCGTGCATATCAAAAATACTTGCGGATAATCCGTCGATAAAGGTAATAATCGACCTTCACAGGGACGGCGTGGGAAAGGCTGCCAAAAAGGTAACTGACATAAATGGCAAAAGTACCGCAAAAGTAATGTTCTTTAATGGATTAAGCCGCAGCAAAACCGGCGCAAGACAGTATCTTAGAAATGATAATCTTGCGGACAATCTGGCCTTCAGCCTTCAGTTAAAGATAAAGTCAATGGAGCTTTATCCCGATTTTGCCAAGCCTGTATATCTTAAAGGCTACAGATATAATCTGCACCTCCTTCCGAGAAGCCTTCTTATTGAACTTGGCGACCAGAACAATACGCTTGAAGAGGCAAAAAATGCAGTGCCTCCGCTTGCGGATGTGCTGGACGCAGTGCTGGCAGGACGATGATATCAAAGAGACAATATCCCCGGTTATAAATTTTGCTTATAACCGGGGATAAATTATAAGTATATACAGATTGTATTGTAATTTTGAAAAAAGGGTGGTATTATTATCACAAAACCTATCAAAAAAGTAGGCGAAGAAAGGTGATAAAATATGACGTTGCAGCAGCTATTATATACTGTTAAGATTGCCGAAACCAAATCAATGAATAAGGCAGCTGCAGGATTATTTGTTTCACAGCCTGCGCTTTCAAGCGCTGTTCATGAGCTGGAAGAAGAACTGGGTATTGATATATTCATACGCAGCAAAAAAGGGATCATAGTAACGGCGGAAGGAGAAAACTTTTTAAGTTACGCAAGACAGATGGTTGAAATGAGCCAGATGATCAAAGAGCGGTATTCGTCAGATGAAAACAGGGAAAATAAGTTCAGTGTATCGATGCAGCACTATTCGTTTGCCGTGGAAGCATTTATGACGCTTGCTAAGGAGTTCGGGCTTAACGATTATGAGCTTGCAGTCCATGAAACAAAGACCTCGGAAGTTATTGAAAATGTGGAAAAATTCCGAAGTGAACTTGGGATCATTTATCAGAATGAATTTAATGAAAAAGCAATAAACAAGATACTTTCGGACAAAAATCTTGAATTTATCCCGTTATTTGAGTGTGACGTATATGTGTATATGAGCGCAGGACATCCGCTTGCCGGGAATGAAAAGATTGAATTTGACGAGCTTATCGGATATCCGTGCCTGTCATTTGAACAGGGTGACAATAATTCGTTTTATTATGCGGAAGAGATGTTTTCAACATATAAGTTCAGGCGTGTGATCAAAGCTGACGACAGGGCAACGATGCTTAATCTGATGACGGGAATGGACGGGTTTACTTTATGTTCCGGCATAATATGTGAAAAATTAAATGGAGACGGATATGTCGCAATCCCGCTTGCAGCGAGCGAAAAAATGACGATAGGCTATATTAAAAAGAAAAAAATGCCGTTAAGCCTGCTGGGTGAAAGATATATTTCCATATTAAAAGGATATTCATCTGACACGGACTAAATAATATATTCACAGCTGTCCTGTTTTTTATTGATAATGCTTTGAAGGGTTATCCCATCCAAATATTCCGTGATCACATTGTACAGACCGTGGTATAGCGGCAGGGTAAGACAGTTTTCGCAGTTTTCACAGAGGTTGGGAACGTTGTCCATACAGCTTACCGGGGTAAGGCTTCCTTCAGCGCTTAAAAGGATCTCTTTTATAGTGATCTCAGAAGGATGTTTCGCGAGCATATAGCCGCCCATGTGTCCCTTATTGGAAGCTAAAAGGCCGCTCCGGTTCAGAAAAGGGATGATCTGTTCAAGATATTTTTTGGAAATATTCTGGCGCGCCGCGATATCCTTAAGGGCTATATAGCCTTCGTTATAATGCTGGGCAAGGTCGATCATAAATCTCAGTGAATAACGTCCGCGTGTAGATATTTTCATAGTAACTCCTCCTTTTTAAATGCAATAATATATTAACACCTATAATACCATAGAAATAGTAAGTATTCAAGCCGACGATAATAGAAAAAGTTTATAACAATCGATTCATATGACGATATAAGGAGTTGTAAGTATAATGGAAAAGAATACAAAATTTGATAAAATCATTGACAGAAAAGGAACAGACAGCCTGAAATTTGATTTCGCAAAGAGGTGCGGCAAGCCCGAGGGACTTATCCCGTTGTGGGTTGCAGATATGGATTTTCAGACGTCAAGCATGATTTTGGATGAGATACATAAGAGAGTGGAACATGGGATATTCGGATATACGGAGACGGGAGAGGATTATTTTAATGCTGTAGCCGGCTGGCTTAAGAAGCATCATGATATGGATATTAAGAGAAACTGGCTCATAAAAACCCCGGGCGTAGTGTTTGCGCTTGCAATGGCTGTAAAAGCATACACAAAAGAAAATGATGCGGTACTGATACAGCAGCCTGTCTATTATCCGTTCAGGGAAGTGGCAGAGGATAATAACAGGGTTGTGATAAGCAACGACCTGATACTTTCGGAGGATGGGAAATACCATATTGATTTTGAGGACTTTGAGAAAAAGATAGCTGAAAACGGTATAAAGTTATTTTTGTTCTGCAGCCCCCATAATCCTGTCGGAAGAGTGTGGACAGAGGAGGAGCTTAGAAAAATTGCAGATATATGCATAAAGTATAATGTTATTATAGTAAGTGATGAGATCCACAATGATTTTGTATTTGAAGGATATAAACATACATCTCTTCTTAATATTGATGAAAGGCTGAGAGATATGTGCGTAATCTGTACGTCTCCGGCTAAAACATTTAATCTGGCGGGGCATCAGGTATCAAATATCATTATACCTGATGCCGGACTCCGCCGCAGTTTTAAAAAGCAGATTGCCGCGGCAGGATACAGCCAGCTTAATACTATCGGGATAGCCGCATGCGAAGCTGCTTATAAATATGGCGAAGAATGGCTTGCAAAGATAAGAAAATATCTGCAGGAAAATCTGGATTATATAAGAGAATATATATCATTAGAACTTCCGCAGATAAAACTTATAGAACCGGAAGGAACCTACCTTATATGGCTGGACTTCAGGGGATTGGGGCTTTCTGAGGAGAAACTGGAGTCTCTGATAGTGGATAAGGCGGGCTTGTGGCTTGACAGAGGAAATATATTCGGAAAGGCAGGAGAGGGATTTGAAAGGATCAATATCGCTACGAGAAAAGAAGTGCTGAAAAAAGCGCTTGATAATATAAAAAAATGTGTTGACAAATGAAAAATATATGGTATACTCATAATAACACTAGCAAACCTATTAAAATAATAGGTAATGAAAATAAATGAGAAAAGGAGAGTAAAACTATGTCAGAGATTAAAAAGAGTTCATTGGAATTAATTGGAGAAACGCCGGTGCTTGAGATTTCACGTTACAGCAAGGCAGCAGGAGTTGAAGGAGTAAATATTATTGCAAAGCTGGAGTATCTTAATCCGGCAGGTTCGGTAAAGGACAGGATCGCGCTTGCAATGATAGAAGACGCAGAAGAAAAAGGTATATTAAAGCCGGGAGCTACGATCATTGAGCCGACCAGCGGCAACACGGGTATAGGCCTTGCGGCAGTGGCGGCAGCTAAAGGTTATAAAGCTATACTTACGCTCCCTGAGACGATGAGCGTTGAGAGAAGAAACCTCCTTAAGGCATATGGAGCCGAGCTTGTACTTACTGAGGGCGCTAAAGGTATGAAGGGCGCGATTGCCAGGGCAGAGGAGCTTAAAAATGAAATAGAAGGCTCTGTGATCTTAGGACAGTTTGTAAATCCTGCCAATCCTGCAGTACATAAGAGAACAACGGGTCCGGAGATATACAGACAGGTTGACGGAAAGGTTGATATATTTGTAGCCGGCGTAGGAACAGGCGGTACTGTTACCGGCGTAGGCGAATACTTAAAAGAGCAGAATCCTGATATTAAAGTGGTTGCAGTTGAGCCTGCCACAAGCCCGGTATTGTCAAAGGGAACAGCAGGCGCGCACAAGATTCAGGGAATTGGAGCAGGTTTTGTGCCTGATACCCTTAATACAAAGATATATGATGAAGTAATTGCAATAGAAAATGATGATGCATTTGCCGAAGGAAAGAAATTTGCGGTATCAGAGGGAATACTTGTAGGTATCTCATCAGGAGCAGCGTTGAAAGCGGCGACTATTCTGGCGGCAAGACCGGAGAATAAGGGCAAGAACATTGTTGTACTGCTTCCGGATTCGGGCGACAGATATCTTTCAACACCGCTGTTTACAAATTAATATCAGTTTTATAGCGGAATATTTAATACAAAATGCCATGGTTCTGTTTCCATGGCATTTTGATATGCAGTTAAAGCGAATTTTATAAGAAGAATGGTGAAAGGATCATGGGAACATATAAAAGTATATCTGTAAGCGAATTATTAGGTAATGATCGGATAGTTGATGATAGTCTGCTTGTTGATATAAGAAGTGAAATTGCCTATAAGCATGGCTATATCCCAAATGCAGTTTCATTACCTGAGCCGGTCGAACCTGAAATATTATTGGAAATAATGAAAGAACATGCAAAAGAAAAGGTTATAATCTATTGCAGTATTGGGGAAAGAAGCAAAACAGTTGTCAGAGAATTATGTGAAAACGGAATAGATGCATATAATCTGACAGGAGGATATCATGAATGGCTTTTAATGAAAACAGGAGAGTTGTGCATGGATGAAAAAATACAATATGCGCGGCAAATGGTATTGCCGGAACTTGGAGAAACAGGACAGGAAAGGCTTAAAAAAGCAAGGGTTCTGGTGATCGGGGCAGGGGCGTTAGGAAGTATTGCGCTGACGTATCTTGCGGCGGCAGGGGTGGGAACCATAGGAATTGCAGAAGGGGATATTATAGAGCGTTCCAATCTTCACAGGCAGATTTTATTTGATACGGATAATGTGGGTAATAAAAAGGTTTATGAAGCAAAAAGCAGATTGGAGAAAATGAATACATTTATACATATCGAGGATTACGATACTTATGTTACACCCGGTAATATTAATGATATTATTAAAAATTATGATTTTGTAATAGATGCGACAGATAATATAGAAACCAAGTTTCTGATAAATGATGCATGTGTTATTAATAAAATACCGTTTTGCCATGCAGGGGTTGTGGCGTTTGAAGGTCAGGTTATGACATGGGTACCGGGTGAAGCGCCCTGTTACAGATGTGTATTTGAAGACATACCGGATGGATATATCCCTAACTGCGCCCAGGCCGGTATTATTGGTGCAATGGCAGGGATGATAGGTTGTATACAGGCTTTAGAGGCCATTAAGTATATAGCGTCTGTAGGCGAGCTGTTAGTAGGAAAGATATATCATATCAATGGATTAAATATGCAGACAAGAATCATTCGGGTACCGAGAAAAAATATAAGCTGTAAAGTGTGTGGAAGAAAGCCAGTAATAACTAATGTATCGGATAATTCAGTAATGTACGGGCGAAGAAATTGTATGACATAAGCATTATTTATAACTGATAATAGATTTTATGAAACGTTATATTGGCAAAAATGTATTGACAATATTATTGGGGGTGATATAATTTACAACATCAAGTAAACCTATGTAAAAGATAGGTTATAAGGAGGATGTAAAATGAAAAGAGGAAAAATAATAACTGTATTATTAACAGCGGCGCTTGCTGTAAGTTTATTTGCAGGCTGCGGAAGCAAAGAGGAAACAGAGGCTCCGGCACAGAGTACCGAAAATGCCGAAGCAAAACAGCCGGAAGACAGCGCCGGAAACGAGACAGAAAACGAAGGAGAAAAAGATACGCTTAGAATAGTTGCATTTAATAACATGATTGCGCACGTTGATTCTATTGTGGCAAAAAATGCAGGACTTTATGAGAAAGACGGAGTGATCCCCGAGTTTTCTTTCAATAATTCAAATCCTGATAATATCCAGACGCTGCTTGCGGATAAAGCCGATTTGGTATCAGCAGGGGCTACGGCGCTGCTTCAGTATATAGATCAGGGCGCGGACATTGTTATAATCGGCGGACAGATGTCGTCAGGCGAAACACTTTACTGCCTGCCGGAGAGAGCGGATGAATTTTCAGAACTTACGCAGGAAACATTGGCAGGAAAGAAAGTTGGCGTTTCCAGAATGAATACCGGCGATATAGTATTCAGGAAGATTCTTAAGGATAAAGGCGTAGATCTTTCTACGATTGAATTTGTAGAGCTTGATTCACAGGCTACGGTTACACAGGCAATTGCGTCGGGTGAAGTTGACCTTGGAATTAATTTCCTCACATATAGGGAAGCTGCGGAACAGCAGGGACTTGTTGCGCTTACGCATTTTGACGGCGAGGATGAATGGCCCGGATTTATATGCTGCCGTTTATTTACTACCAGAGAAAAACTTGAAGCAAACAGGGATGCATATAAAAATGCAGTGAAAGCGAACATAGAGGCATATGCGCTTATACAGGAAGAACCCGATAAAGCCGTGGAATATGCCCTGCAGGATCTTTCGATAGATGAAACTACACTGCGAAACCAGCTCTTCGAGTATGGCCATGTCGGTATAGGACCAAATCCTGACCGGAAAAATACGGCAGAGTTTTATCAGGCAATGGTAGATATAGGTTATAGCCAGGGAAATATCGATATAAACGATTATATTGATACCTCGCTCTATACGGAAGCATTGCAGGAATTGATGAAAGAGTATCCGGATTCACAGGTATATAAAGATCTCTGGGAAGAATCTGAAGCTACGAACAGTTGATTTTCATCAGATCAGATATATTGAAAAAGGTTGAAAATAATATGGAAAAAATAGTATTTGAGGATATAGCATTAGATTACCGTGAAAGTAATGGAACAGTTTTTAACGCGCTTGACGGAGTATCTTTTACGGTTAATGAAGGTGAATTTGTAAGTATAATAGGCTCTTCGGGCTGCGGAAAAAGTACAATCCTAAGCGTACTGGCAGGATTGAACGAGCCAAAAAGCGGCAGCTATAGGATAGACGGCGCAGAGACAAGGGGAACGGGAAAAAACAGGGGTGTTGTGTTTCAGCACTACTCCCTGTTCCCGTGGATGACAATACGCAAAAATATTGAATTTGGAATCAAACAGAATTTTCCGAAACAATCCAAAAAAGAACTTGCAGAAAAAGCAGACCTTTATCTGAAAAAGGTGGGGCTTAAAGGATTTGAAAACAGATACCCTTCACAGCTGTCGGGAGGTATGCAGCAGAGAGCCGCCATTGCGCGGACGCTCGCGATGGAAACAGATATTCTTCTTATGGATGAACCTTTTGGAGCTATAGATGCAAAAAACAGGATAATCCTTCAGGATCTGCTGTTAGATATACTTGATACGGCGGATGTTAAGAAAACAATTATTTTTGTTACCCATGATGTGGATGAGGCGATTTTAATGTCTGACCGTATCTTATTTATGAAGAATAAAAAGATAGAAAAGGATATAAATGTTCCTTTTCCGAGACCAAGAAAGAGAAATGAACTGCTGGAACGCTCCGGTTTCAGGCAGTTCAGACAGCGGATAGTAAACCTGTTTTATTTTGATGAAGATGAGAAGCAGGATTTTCAGGAAGGAGAAGGAATATGATGCGAAAAGTACATATGGTTTTACCGCATATCCTGTTTTTGGTCCTGGTGATACTGATATTTATGCCATCGCTTGATTCCGTGGATTCTTATATATCCTTCCTGGTTGTTGCAGTGGTGATAGAGATCGCGGTTATTGCAAAAAGAAAAAGCAGTGTTGCATGTGATATAGGTATAATCCTCTATTTGTTCCTTATTATCTGGGAATATACTACGGCAAAGGCCGGTGTGAAAAATACCATGCTTTATCCGGCGCCTGAAAATGTTTTCGGGATATTCATCAAGGATTACGCAAAAATACTGGAAGGCGTATTAAGTTCACTAAAATTACTGTTTATAGCCTTTGGTATAGCTATCGTACTGGGAGTCGGCCTTGGGCTGTTTGTAGGATTGTCTGACAGGCTTTCAGGGACACTGCTTCCAATAGTAAGGGTAATAAGCCCAATTCCCCCGGTAATCTATTCGCCGTATGCAGTAGCGCTCCTGCCTTCATTCAGGGCGGCGGCAATATTTGTTGTTACACTGACTATATTTTGGTCAATGTTTATGAGTATGGTGCTGTCGGTCAGGGAAATTGATAAGAAGATCATGGATTCTGCCAGAACGTTAAACTTAAGCAAGGGCTCGATGATCTTGCATGTACTGATCCCATACTCCCTTCCGGGAATTATAAACAGTATATCGGTATCCGTATCTACATCTTTTTTGGTACTGACGGCTGCGGAGATGATAGGCGCAACTTCAGGACTGGGCTGGTATGTAAAATATAATTCTGATTTTGCGAATTTTACCAAGGTTGTGTTCGGAATAGTAATGATCGGAGTAGTAGTGACCCTGCTTAATACGCTGGTTGGATTATTGAGAAAATTATTGATCAGATGGAAAGCGTAGAAAGATTATAAAGGAGAGATAATATGGGATTTAATGAAAAAGTACACGCATATATTGCCGCCAAATATTATCAGTATCTGACGCAGTATTTCGGCGACAGGGGAAAACAGGCGTTTTTGCATGCTACCCAGTATTACGCCCTGCAGAGGGGAAGAAGAATGGCGCAGCGCGCGATACGCGACGGCAGGCAGCTTACGCAGGAAACTTATAATTACTATGGCGAGTGGGTTAATACTGATGAGATAAAAAAAGAAGGGTGCGCCAACGTGATAGAACCTCAGGCCGACGGCTCTATGAAAGTTACGGTCTGTCCGTGGTATAACCAGTTCAGGGAAATGGGCCTTTATGAGGCAGGAGAATTGTACTGCTCAGATCTTGACAGTTCAATTTCGAGAGGATTTAACCCGTTTTTAAAATATGAAATGGTACAGACGCTTCATAATGCAGATTATTGTATCCAGCGGATACAGACCGGAAATATATGCGCCGGCGCGGAAAAAGGGAAAAATCCGGAAAGTTTAAGGAGCTTTGAATACCACTGCGCGCATATGTACTGGTCATATAGCGAAGTGGCAGAGGCAATATTTTTGACTGAGGGAAGAAAAGTAACCGAAAATGTGCTTGCTGATTTTGTAAGGGATTACGGCCGGGAAATGGCGGATACCCTGATGAAATACAGAAATACGAACTTTAATGTATGTGATTAGAAGTGTGGGGAAAGAAGAATATGAATTTTGCGGCGGAAGCATTGAAACAGGAAAATTATATAATTAAAATGCGCAGATATTTTCACAAACATCCCGAACTTTCATTTAAAGAATATGAGACGACGGGAAAAATAGCGGAAGAGTTAAAAAAGATGGATATTGAACCGCATTTTTATGACGGACTGACCGGATGTTATGCCATAATAGGAAACAAAAACAGTAAAACCGGGCAGAAAACGGTGGCGCTTAGGGCTGATATAGACGCGCTTCCGGTAGAAGAAAAGACAGACCTTCCTTATAAGAGCTGTGTACAGGGGGTTATGCACGCATGCGGCCATGACTGCCATGCGGCTATGCTTTTGGGAGCGGCAAAGTTATTAAAAAAACACGAGAAAGAATTAAATGGCAGGGTAAAACTTATTTTTCAGGCAGCCGAAGAGTCGTGCCATGGGGCTGAAGGTTATATAAAAAGAGGAATTCTTAACGATGTAGACGTTATATACGGCACCCATGTATGGGCGCATCTTGATGCGCCTTATATTAATTTCGAGCCGGGATACAGGATGGCGGGATGCGACAATTTTTCCCTTGATGTGTACGGCAGGTCCGCCCATGGTTCAATGCCGCAGCAGGGAGCAGATGCGATAGTGTCGGCAGCTGCGATAATTATGAATATACAGACTTTGGTTTCCAGAAGAAATGATGCGCGCAGACCGCTTGTTATTACCGTTGGACAGATAGAGGGAGGACAGAACTTTAATATTATTGCAAATAAGGTTACCTTAAAAGGGACTGTCAGAACATGTGATGCGCAAACGAGACAATCGGTGGAGGAATGGATACGTGAAACGGCGGAAAATACGGCAGCGGTATTTAAAACAACGACAAAACTGACATATCAGTATTTTGCGCCGCCGCTTTACAATGATGACAAACTGGCAGAACTTGCGAAAAATGCTGCGGCAAAGCTTTACGGCGATAAAGCTTTAAGACCGGTGCAGGCGGCTATGGGAAGCGAGGATTTTTCTTACTTTTCGGAAAAGATCCCGGCTGTGTACGGATATCTTGGCATCAGGAATGAAAAAAGCGGCGCGATATATCCGCATCATAGTGACCATTTTTTGGCTGATGAAGAAGTGCTGCACAGAGGGGCAGCCATGTATGCGCAGTTTGCGTGGGATTATTTAAACCAAAATACTATATGAAAGAGTATTTGCTATATAAAAATGGAGGGATTGATATGGGTAAAGCGATAGGATTTATTGGCGGAGGAAATATGGCAGAAGGTATTATAAACGGACTTCTGGCATCCAAAGCAAAAAGCACATCTGAAATATTGGTTAAAGAAATACTTGAAGAAAGAAAACAATATCTGAATGAAACTTACGGGATTAAAATAATAGAAGAGATGGCTGAAATTGCAAATCAGGCAGATATACTTATACTGGCAGTAAGACCGCAGGATGCAGAATCTGTGGCCTTAGAACTTTCCAATTATATAACGGAGGGAAAAATTGTAGTTTCAATCTGCGCGGGAATACAGATCAGCAGGCTTAATGAATGGCTTGGCAGTCATATAAAATTGGCAAGGATTATGCCAAATACTATGATACAGGTTAAAAAGGGTTATAGTGCGCTGGCTTTCGGAGACGGCTTTAACAAAGAAGAAGAGGCGGATGTACAGGTTATTACCGATGCTATAGGTAAGACGCTTATATTGCCGGAATCGCAGTTTGACGCATTCACCGCTTTAGGATGCGCAGGCGCAGAGTGGGTCATCCTCTTTGCCGCGGCTTTGACAGACGCAGGCGTAGAGACAGGAATTTCACGTGAAAACGCAAAAAAGATAGTATATGAAAATCTTGAAGCGGTGGGCAGAATGCTTGCCACATCAAATAAGCATCCATATCAGATTACGGATGAGATGAATACTCCGGGCGGTATAGGAATTGCAGGATTCCATAGTTTTCAGAGTGCAGGTCTTGGCGGAATTGTTATGGATGCGGTAAATGCGGCTTATAAAAGAACTGTGGAATTGGGGTAAACCATATATCTTTATATATTGTAAAGATCCTTGTGGAAAATATTTGAGAAAAAGAGCAGTTTAGTATATAATACAGGGAGTACTTTACATAAGGATATATGATATGAAAACGAACAATAAAAAAGCATTGTCTATAGCTGCGATCCTTAGCGCGGCAGCGGGTTGGGGAATTATAGGCGTTTTTTCCAGACCTCTTGCGCACGCAGGGATAAGTCCGGTACAGATTACATTCATAAGATGCGTTCTTGCGGCTGCAGGAATGGGTATTTTTCTTTTAATAAAAGACAGGTCGCTGTTTCACATAAAGATAAAAGACTTTTGGATGTTTTTGGGAACGGGGCTTCTCAGTATAGTATTTTTTAATGTGTGTTATTTCATTACGATAAGCCATACCACGCTTGCGGCGGCGTCTGTTCTTTTGTATACGGCGCCGTGTTTTGTGATGCTCATGTCGGCGTGTTTTTTTCATGAGAAGATCACGGCAGTAAAAATTGCCGCACTTATATCTGCGTTTGCCGGATGTATACTTGCAAGCGGATTTGCAGGAGGAGAAATAGGCATACTTGCTTTTATGACGGGAATCGGCTCCGGATTCGGATATGCATTGTACAGTATTTTTGGAAAAGCGGCATTAAAAAAATATCATCCGTTTACGGTTATATTTTATACGTTTGCAGTTGCCGCGGCGGGATTGCTGCCTTTTTCGGGTTTTTATGATGTTATGGCTTCGCTTACAGATGATGTTAAAGTACTGTTTACGGGTATAGGACTTGGGCTGATATCAACCCTTATGCCGTTTATATTGTATACAAGCGGATTAAAATACGTTGAAGCGGGAAAGGCGTCGGTACTTGCATTTGCGGAACCTATGGTGGCTGCAGCAGCAGGAATCGTGATATTTAATGAGGAATTAAATGTTAAAAATATGTGCGGTATCCTGCTTATCTTTTTTGCCATTGTGCTGCTTAATATTCCGGTTGGAAAAGTGTTTTTCAAAAAGAGGTAATAAATGCAGGGGGCTTAAAAGGAGGATTGCTTATGTATCGAAAGGTCATGCCTTTTTTTGAAAAGTGGAAGGAAAGCAAATATCGCAAGCCGCTGATACTGCAGGGCGCAAGGCAGGTCGGCAAGACTTATTCCATTTTGGAGTTTGGGCGCACACATTATGAGAATGTTGCGTACTTTAACTTTGAAACAAATCCGAAGCTCTCGGAAACTTTTGAAGAAAATATCAGTCCTGATTATCTGATACCAATTTTATCGCATATTGCGGGACAAACTATTGTCAGGGAAAAAACGTTGATAGTATTTGACGAAGTGCAGTTTTGCGCACGTGCGCTTGCGTCGCTGAAATATTTTTGTGAAGACGCTCCCGATTATCATATCATTGCATCAGGCAGTCTGTTAGGCGTTGCGGTAAACCGTGCAAAGTTCTCTTTTCCTGTAGGTAAAGTTGATATGAAAACGCTTTATCCGATGGATATGGAAGAATTTATGCTTGCGCTGGGGGATGACGCTCTTATAGAGCGGATTAAAAAGTGTTTTAGTACCGACACGCCTTTACCTTCCGCTTTGCACGATGCGGCGATGATGTTTTATCGTCAGTATCTTGTGACAGGCGGTATGCCGGAGTGCGTAATGCAGTTTGTCCAGACAAAGGATTATATCCTTATACGCCATACGCAGGATACCATTTTGGTAAGTTATCTTAATGATATGAGCAAGTATAACAACCTGAATGAAATCAAGAAAACACGGATTGCCTATGATAATATCACCGTGCAGCTTTCAAAAAAGAATACCCGCTTTCAATACAAGCTTATTAAAAAGGGCGGACGGGCTTCCGAATTTGAAAATGCTATTGAGTGGCTTCGTTTGTCGGGTATTGTGTCGCAGGTATTTAAGGTAGAACAGGTTAAGAAACCGTTAGAAAACTACCGTGATATTGATGCTTTCAAGATATATGTTTCCGATCCGGGGCTGCTTGTCGCCAAAAAGGATTTGGACGCAAATGACGTACTTTATATGGTGGAGGAAATTAACGACTTTAAGGGCGGGCTTACAGAAAATTATGTGAATATGCAGCTTATGGCAAATGGTTATCAGACCTATTATTGGGAGTCAAAGCGCGGCGCTGAAATAGATTTTGTCATACAGCGTGGCGGCAGGCTCATCCCTATAGAGGTTAAGTCAGCCGATAATACAAAAGCCAAGAGCTTAAAAGTTTATATGGATACCTATAAGCCTGAATACGCCATCAAGCTTTCAGCGAAAAACTTTGGCTTTCAGGACGGAAAAAAGACCGTTCCTCTCTACGCCGCATTTTGTATTTAAACCAATGCAAAGCAATATGCTATTATGATTCGCGATGAAACTGAAGTGGAAGGAGTGAGTGATTACCATGACAGTAAAGAAAATTGGTATATACCGTGATTTGATAATTCGCCCCGGAGAAACTATTGCCGATGTATTAGAAGAACGTGGAATTACACAAGCTGAATTATCATCAAGAACAGGTGTTTCCACGGTTTATGTAAGTAATGTGATTGATGGCAAGAAAGGGATATCTGCAAATTTTGCGATGAGGTTAGAATATGCATTAGGAGTGCCAAAGTCCTTTTGGTTAAATCTTCAGGCAAATTATGAGTCAGAACTTTTAGAAATAAATGAAGCGCAAACGATTACTAATGAAGAATGAAGCATGAGAGATTTTTCTATTGAAGCAATCAATAAATATGCAAAATCTCAGAATGTAATGCCATATATTGTAATAGGCAGACTGCAAAAAGAAAAATATTTAGATTACAGAATGTATAGTAATTATAAACTGAGATATAAATGGGAAGATTAATGAAAATATGAAAGGAATATGAATATGGAACTCTACGGATATTTTAAAAGTATAATTGAACAGGATGCGTGCGCGGTTGTCATATGTAATCTTGATCATAAGATTATCTATATGAATCCTGCCGCAATAACAAAATATGGAAAGTCAGGAGGCGCAGAACTTGTTGGTACAAGTATATTTGACTGTCATAATGAACGTTCAAACGAATATATAAGAAAAGCGGTTTCGTGGTTCCTTAAGAGTAAGGATAATAACGTAATATATACAAACCATAATGAAAAGGAAAACAGAGACGTATATATGGTCGCCCTGCGCGATGATAATAAAGAACTTATCGGGTATTACGAAAAACACGAGTACCGTAATCCTGAAAGCAGGAAGTTCTATGACATGCCGGATTAACAGTTGTTATTTGTAAAAATAGTAGTAAAGCAGTGGATTTTTCTGTGCGCGGAAATGATTCGCTGCTTTTTTTATGAGAAATTTAAAAAAGAAAATTAAAAAAATAAAAAAATGTTTTGACAATTTTAATAAAATATTATATTATATCAATATAGCAATGGCGCAGAGCGAAACTGTCACATATCACCACATATGCAGACAGGCAGCGCCAATCGTAAGCTGTTAAAAATTTTTAAAATGGAGGGATGTTTTCTTATGAAAAAATTAAGAGAAAGATTAAGCAACAAAAAAGGTTTTACTCTTGTAGAACTTATTGTGGTAATTGTGATCATACTGATACTCGCAGCAGTACTTATACCTAATGTAATGAGGTATATTGAATCGGCAAGAAAGTCAGCATTTCAGAGCGAAGCGTCAGGATATCTGACAGAGATAACGGGATATGAGGCAGAACATTATGCTACAACTAATTCTGATTTAACAGCACAGAGTTTGGGAACTGTACCAGATGATATGGAATTGACAGGTTATAATGGTAAGCTAGCTATTACTCGGAGTGATGCTCCTGCAGATGCTTCTGCTATAGTAACATCACTTACTAGCGATGGAATGGCAGTGTATGTAAAAAATGGTGCAGTTACTGCATTTGGTTATAGTGATGGTAAATATTGGGTTAGTTGGTCACAGTCTGAAGGTTGGACTAATGTAGTTGATAAAAAAGGTGATCTTGCATTTAAATCAGAAACATCAGGATCATGATATTCATTAAAGGTAATACCGGCCCGCCTATGACGCTTTGCCCAAATTATTGGCGTTATAGAAAAGCTGATATTATATCATAAAATTACAACAACCATTTAAGGACATTCTTAAGCTGAAAGAGGCTTTAAGGATGTCCTTTGTGGTTTCCAAAGATTGATGCGGGTATATAGGATAGCTTCAAATCACTTGCGTTTGTAAAACAAATAAATTGTTATTGAAAACCAAAGAAAAATGTGTTACATTAATGGCATGGGAAAAGCCAAAGAGCAAAAGGCGGCTGCCCTCTGATCATATCGGAGGGGCAAACCCTCCAGACAACAAGGAAGGAGGGAGAGCTGATGAATATTACATATTCGGATTTATTCCAATTTTGTATATTTATCATTGCCCTTGTGGGGTTGTGTTATACAGTCTTCAAGGACGGAAAATAGCCGCCAACTACGGCAATAGTTGACGGCAGGTAAAAACTGTTAAATCACTATTAGGAGTAGCCGCTTTTATGGCTTTCCCTACTTATATATACAATGTATCACATACAAAAAAATAAATCAAGAAATTTTTAGTATAGGAAAGTTGATATGGTAAAGAAAGTTGTGGAAAGTGAGGCAGTAAATGATGAAAACGCTGAATGATTATATGGCAATGAATTATTGTATGGAAATTATAGAGGATAAAGACGAAGGTGGATTTGTGGTTTCATTTCCGGAACTTCCGGGCTGCTTTACTTGTGGTGAAAATATAGAATCAGCAATAGCTAATGCTATGGATGCTAAGAAAGCATGGTTGGAAGCGACAATCGAAAGTGGAGTAGAAATAAATGAACCGAATGTTTTGGAATAATACTCTGCTGAGATTTAATCCGATATCTTACTGAAATGATCATATCAAAGTTATATTATTTAATCTATCTAGATATCTCTATTTCCCTCGGTTTGAATTGTCGCAATTTTTGTGACAGTTGGTATTAATAATACCGGAAAAACCCAAACATCCAAAACAGAAGTATGTAAGAAAAATGTCAAGATAGAAGACGTGAGCTTAGTAACAAGCTTAGTAAGTGAAGTTACTAAGCTTGTTACTAAGTTGATAAGCGAAAAGTATACGAGTTTTCTGAAATTTATCATTTTCATTAAAAACAGAAAAAGAGTGTTGAATTATTAAAACGGGAAAACCATAGGACAAAAGGTGACTGCCATCTGATCATATCGAAGAGGCAAACCCTTCGGACGAAAAGGAAAGAGGGCGAGCGGATGAATGTTACATACTCGGATTTATTCCAATTTTGTATATTTATCATTGCCCTTGTGGGGTTGTGTTATACAGTCTTTAAGGTCAGAAAATAGCCGCCACTACTTGCGATAGTGACGGCAGGTATTAAAACTAGCTGAAACTTTAGGGGTAGCCGCTTTTGTGGCTTTCCTATTTACATATATAATGTATCACATATAAAGAAATAAATCAACAAATTTTTAATACAAAAATAACTTGTGAAAGATAAAGAGGCTTTGAGAATGTATTTTATGATTTCTTAATTAAAATAAATATAAAAGAGCCACAGCATAGCATTTATGCGATACTGGCGGATGGGAGGAAATTTAATGTGAATTTTGTTGTAAAGATAGGCATTTTTTTTGTATAATTGAAGTGTAGTAAGAGTTTTGCTATATTTGGCTCAAAGTTATCACGAATATTTTCAGCGCACGAACCAAAACTATTACAAAAGC
>CANQDW010000027.1 GCA_947593975.1 uncultured Lachnospiraceae bacterium | reverse complement strand
TTACAATATATCATACAAAGGTGAATCCTTGTATTTTATTTTCTATGTTACCTATCTATTGTATCCCAACATTTTTTAGCAATTTAATGAAAAAAGTTACTTTTTTTACCATATACCTGCCAATCACGCGCTGCAAAACGATCATTCCGAGAAATAACGCCATTACTGCGTAGAAACGTATCATTCCCTCATTAAAGCGGTAAATGACATAAAATTCAGCGCATGCGGAAGCGCTCCAAAAAAGTATATCCTCCAATACAATAAAAGCAGCGGGAAGTTTTATGGCTTCCCTGAGTATGATAAGGATATCATACGCGAACATGATCGCGATCCCCGATATAAACGCCGCAGTCACATATACAAGCTGGCCGCTTATCATCTGAAAAGCCTTCCTAACAAAGACCCCGCCGATTTCATATCGGCTTTGTCCGAATATGCTGCGCTGTTTACTCTTCCCTCTATATTCACTTCGCCTTTTTCCAGGGTAAGACGGCTTACATGCAGATCGGTACCGCATATCATAAGGGAACCCTGCACAGTTTCAAGCAGTACTTCCTTTGCATCAAATGAAAGCACATCCGTAACGCCTGTTATCAAAGTCTCTTCCCTGCCGTTTATCTGAAGCCTGTGAGTACTTATACTTTTCGGCTTATCTTCCAATGCCAATACCTCTTTCCCATAATAAACATTATAATAATATTCCTATGGGCAGAAAAATATTACACATACCTGAACAATTCCTTAGCTTCGTCCTTATTATACGTTTCCTGCACGGACAGGACTTCTGCTTTAACATTTTTATTCCCGAAATTTATCTCTATTATATCGCCCTGTTTTACGTTAAGCGACGCTTTCGCGACCGCCCCGTTTACGATCACCCTGCCCGCGTCGCACGCCTCGTTGGCAACCGTTCTCCTTTTTATAAGTCTTGATACTTTAAGATATTTATCCAGCCTCATCTGATCACTTCCATATGTTTTTATATATTATCATTTAAAAATAAGGACTGTTACAAATAACAGTCCTTACGCATTTTTACCTTACTTTGTAAACTATTAGTTTACTGCATCCTTGAGAGCTTTTCCTGCCTTAAACTTAGGTGCTTTAGATGCAGGTATCTTCATGGTTGCACCCGTAAGAGGGTTTCTTCCTTCTCTTGCTGCTCTTTTCGTAACTTCAAAAGTTCCAAAACCAACCAACTGAATCTTCTCACCCTTTTTTAACTCGTCAGTTACCACATCCACAAATGCCTTTAATGCTTTTTCAGCATCTTTTTTTGATAATTCTGTCTGTGCAGCAATAGCAGCTACCAATTCTGTTTTGTTCATGAAAATACTCCTCCTCAATCGATAAAAATACTTGTTATTATTACTATGTAATAACCTTACAATTTTATTTATAACTTTTATTATGTCATTTGTCAAGGTTTTTATACTAATTTGCTGTTAAAAACGTTAATAAAATACTTTTTTTCAGTTTTTTCTTAATCTGCGTATACATTCCCTGTTTTGACAAATAATAGTCTTATGAAAATTAACACTGTAAATGGAGGAAGATGTTTTATGAAAGCAACCGGTATTGTAAGACGTATTGACGATCTTGGGCGCGTCGTTATACCAAAGGAAATAAGAAGGACTTTAAGGATCCGCGAAGGCGACCCGCTTGAAATATTTACTGACCGCGAAGGAGAGATCATCCTTCAGAAATATTCTCCAATAGGCGAGCTGAGCGAATTCGCAAAACATTATGCCGAGGCTCTTTCCCAGACTTCGGGGCACATAGCCTGCATAACTGACAGAGATCAGATCATAGCCATTGCCGGAGGCAGAAAAGACCTTATATCAAAGCCCGTGCACCACGACCTTGAAAACGCAATGGAATCGCGCGAAAACATCAGCGCGGACGAACACTCTTCTAAATACTGCACAATAACGGAGGGCGAAACTTTCAGCTATGAAACGATAAGCCCGATCATAAGCGAAGGAGACGTTATCGGTTCGGTCTGCATACTCAGCAAAGACGACAATACCAAAATGAACGACGTTGAACAGCTCCTTGCCGCTTCAGCTTCATGTTTTCTCGGAAAACAAATGGAACAATAAAAAAGTGTCTGCGGCGATCCCGGCATCCTGAAAAACAGAATAGCCGGGATCTCTTGCTTGATGTATGTACTTAAAGCTCGCTGATCTGCTGTTCCAGCGCTTTTATACCTTCCATAACGGTGGCGAACGGCGGAATGTCTCCATACAGCATATCTCTCATTGCGTCATAGTCTGCTGCCAACGCATCCAGCCGGTACTCCGGCGGCGTCAGCTTTAGGGTGCCGAAAACAGCCTCCGCATATTTAGCCCATGCCCTTGGATAGAATTTCATTTTGAAATCCGCCACCTTTTTCAGCAGATCCAGCCGGGCAAAAGCGGCGTCCTTTACGGGCGTCTGCGCCATGCGGTACAAGTCGTAATAATGTCTGGAATACCGACTTGGCATTGCCAGATGTTTTGGCCGGTTGGCCTCATGGTGAAGGATCGTAGCCTTTTCCCAAAACGTCCGTTCCGGCGCCACAGTCAGGACCGATGTAGACGGCTGACCGAAAACAGCAGGGTATTGCTCGGCGGCATATGGCGTGATTTCTGCGGTCGCAGCCGGCGTCCATGCGGCCAGTGCGCCAATCTCCAAGCGGATCACCTGCAGCGTGGCCGGGTTTGCAAACAGCTTGGGATAAGCAAAAATAACGGTCTGTTCTTCTTCTTCATCCATATAAATGTCGGCTTCGCGGCCGATTGCTTCGGATAACCCTTCTTTGATGGCAGGGCAGAAGGTTTCTGCAAGAAAGACCTCCGCACGGGCATTGGCCTCTTTATTAAAGGCGTCCTGCTTCGTGTTAGAGCGTTTCTCCCAAGGTTCGTCTTTACCATACCCTAACAGTCGCCAGTCCAGAATCAGGTCGATATCCTCAGAAAACCGGCTGATCAGGCGGAAGGCTTTTGAAAGGCTGGTACCTCCCTTAAATGTGATCGCCGCTTTCCATGGCGAATGGTGGAACAGATAATCCAGAGTAAAGCACACCCAAAAATCCTTTTCCACAATGGCGTCATTCATACCCATCTTATCGGCTGTATTACGGAACAGCCTCCGTTTATCATTATCTGAAAATCTTGCGATTGCTTTCATCCTTGTACCTCCCCGGCAATCTGCCGTATTGTATCATAGACCCAATCCGTAGACGCTGCCGCCTCCTGCAGCATGGTAGTTTTGTCATCTTCACTTAACCGTGATCTAAGAACCCTGACCGTCTTGGAAGTAACATTTTCCCGTCCCAAGGTTTTCAATGCCTGAATGACAAGGATCGTCATGTAAGAAAGTCCCGTAATCTCCTTATTGGTTCTGTGTTTAAACTCCAGCTTTGTGTTGTTCCAGCTATATGTCTTATAGGGTCCGTCACTGATGTAGGACCACACCGCCGTGACCTGTGTGGACAGGCCCAGCAGGTTCAAAGCGGTATTCCCGCAAGGCGCAATCGTCCAATGATAATTACGAGCCAGAGCTTTCGCCACAGCCTCCGGGTCTGCCGCCACATATTCTTTCAGCATTTCGCTGTATTCCGGCTTTTCATAAACGCCCCACAGTATCCGCCGAAGTATCCCTGTCTGCGTCAAACGGTTCAGGTTTCGCCGTATAGTTTCCGTATCCGCAATATCCGCAAAGTCGGAACCGACGAAAACCGTTCCATCTGCTGCGGCGCCGATCCGTTCCCGTATCTGTCGGGAATATCCTTTCGCCATCTTGCTCGCCTCCTTTTGTCCTGAATATTATATATTATTCAGGACAAATTTTCAATAGGTTCCGAAAGTTTCGTTTTAGTATTCCCCTGTAAAACCAGATTTATGCAGCCCTTTTTTTGTCCTGAATTTTATATATTATTCGGGACACTTTATGTATTCAGCAGTCTTGGGCGTACAAATAAAAAACAAACCTGTGCACTGATAACCGGTGCACAGGTTTAATACAAAAGGACGATATCTACATAAAAATGTTAATAAATTTAATTATATTTTGTTCAAAAACTTTTCGGTGTCTATGATTACCCTTTCATGAGTTCCGAATGCAATTTTTTTATCTTCATCATATGCCGTAACTTCAAATGTAAGATGGTTTTTATTAACGTGGGTAAGAACACTGTCTGCGTAAACCTTTTTTCCTATCTTTGTTGCAGCAATATGTTTCACGTTTATGCTTACACCTACGGTGGTCTGACCCTCGTTAAGCATGCCGTTAATACTTTCATAACATGCCTGCTCCATTAACGCAGTTACGGAAGGTGTCGCAAATACATTCAATCCGCCGCTTTTTACTGCTAAAGCGGTATTTCCCTCATTTACAATAGTACAGGCTTTACCCTGTATACCTAAATTCATATTCACCTCTTAAACATCGCTTTCAGCTTCGACTGCTGCTTTATACTCTGCAAGAATAGTATCCTGAAGCATCTGTCTCGTTTCGGTATTAAGCGGATGAACTATATCCCTGTATTCTCCATCTGCAGTCTGACGGCTTGGCATCGCAATAAACCAGCCCTTATCCCCCTCAATAACTTTGATATCATGTATAACCATGACATTATCAATCGTTACTGATGCTACGGCTCTAAGCCTGCTGTCTCTTTTTAAAACTCGCACCCTTGTGTCTGTGATATTCATATTTGCTCCTCCTTATATATGCGTGCAGACTCTTCCTGCCTTATAATACGTATCTGTCATTGTGTTCCATCACAATTTTTATTTTATCTGCATCTCCAATGTAAGTAGAATTCGCCCTTATCGTATCCCTGCTTTCTATAATACAGTTTTCTATATATGCATTATCTTCAATATACACATCATTAAGTATGATTGAATTCTTGATCGTACAATTGTTGCCTACATAAACTTCCTTACACAATACAGAATCAACTACCCGGCCGTTAATTATGCAGCCGTTTGAAACAAGGCTGTTCTCCACATGCGAGCCGGCGTTATATTTTGCCGGGGGAAGATCTTCGATCTTGGAATATATGTCCGGATATTCCCTAAAGAAGTAATCCCTTATACCTCTGTTTAAGAAATCCATATTTGTATTGAAATATGACTCCACTGTAGCTATGTTGCTCCAGTATGAATCCATTTCATACGCAAATATTTTCTTGATTGACATATACCTTATTATGATATCCCTTACAAAATCATATCTTTCCTCGTCGTCAGCATTTTCTATAAGCTCTATGAGCAGCCTTCTTCTGATAACATACACGCCGGTAGATACGGTCTTGGTCGTTGTCTTTACAGGCTTTTCCTCAAAAGAAACCACTCTTCCGGTATCGTCTGTCTTAACAACGCCGAAACGGTTTGTTTCAGCATCATCATCAAGCGTCTTTGTAACTACCGTTATGTCGGCCTGTTTATTAATGTGGTATTCCAACACCTTATTGTAATCAAGCTTATATATGCAGTCGCCCGATGCGATAACCACATATGGCTCATGGCTTTCCTTAATAAAATCAATATTCCTCGCAAGGGAATCGGCCGTTCCCCGGTACCAGTTGCCGTTATCCGGCGTTATCGTAGGGGTAAGCAGATACAAACCGCCCTGTTTTCTTCCAAAATCCCACCATTTTGAGGAATTAAGATGTTCATTAAGCGACCTTGAATTATACTGCGTGATCACGGCAACTTTCTGGATATGGGAATGCGACATATTGCTCAGCACAAAATCTATGCATCTGTAACTTCCCGCTATAGGCATTGCCGATACAGCTCTTTTCTGCACGAGTTCCCGCATCCTGTTGCTCTTTCCGCCTGCTAACACTATACCTATCGCTCTCATAACAGTTCACCCGCCTTCATGATATTCTCTCCGCTTGCAAGATGCCCTGACGGATAATCGGACTCTTCGGTCACTCCCGAAATGGCCGTATTCTTTCCGATAGTCACTCCGGACGGTATAACACTGTCTTCGCCTATCGCAACAAGTCCGAAGGCATATATGTCAGGCCTTAATTTATTGGGTACCTCTTCTCCTTCTCCAATGGCGCAGTCAGAACCGATAACAACATTCTCGGCTATGATAGCCTTATCGATTACCGTATTCTTTCCTACCACTGTGCCGTTCATGATAATTGAATTAGTGATCTCTGCCCCTTCTTCAATTATTACGCCGGAGCCTATAACCGAATTGCGTACGCTTCCGTATATCTCGCATGCTTCGCCCAAAATCGCCGTATCACATACTGCGTTTCCCGATATATACTGCGGCGGAGTCATATCGCTTTTAGTATATATCTTCCAGAACTTCTCATACAGGTTAAATATCGGAACCAGATCGATAAGCTCCATATTAGCTTCCCAGTATGATGCAAGCGTTCCTACATCCTTCCAATATCCGTTGTACTCATATGCAAATACCCTTTCGCCCTTCTCATGGCAATAAGGTATAATATGTTTGCCGAAATCACACGCCGGCTGATCCCTGAGCTTTATGAGCGCCTCTTTTAATACTTTCCATGAGAATATATATATTCCCATTGACGCAAGGTTACTTCTCGGATGTTCAGGCTTTTCTTCAAACTCAAGTATCTGATTATCCTCATTCGTGATCACAACGCCAAACCTGCTCGCTTCCTCCATCGGAACAGGAATACACGCAAGCGTTATGTCGGCATTATGAGCCTTATGGTAGTTAAGCATAACCTCATAATCCATCTTGTATATATGGTCGCCTCCGAGTATCAAAACATACTCCGGATTATACTGCTCCATATACGCGAGATTCTGATATATCGCGTTTGCCGTTCCCGTATACCATTCACTGTTCGTGCTCTTCTCGTAAGGCGGAAGTATCGATATACCTCCGATATTCTTATCAAGGTCCCACGGAAGCCCTATACCGATATGTGTATTGAGCCTGAGAGGCTGATACTGTGTAAGTACGCCAACCGTATCCACACCTGAATTAATACAGTTACTTAAAGGAAAATCAATTATCCTGTACTTACCCCCGAATGACACTGCAGGTTTAGCAACATTCGCAGTAAGCACTCCAAGTCTCGATCCTTGTCCACCCGCAAGAAGCATAGCTATCATTTCTTTCTTAATCATCGTGTCACCCCCATTACAGTTATTTTGTTAATTAATTATAAAACATGCTGCTATAAATGTAAAGATATTCTTGCCATTTTTTTAAGGAAATATCATTTGTATTTTATTAATCACACCATTATAATATCTTACATAATAGAAATAATATATAACGTAGCAAGGTGGTGCTCTATTATGTATCATATAGATTTTAACAGGCCTGCAAACCTGCATTTTATAGGTATCGGAGGCATAAGCATGAGCGGTTTCGCAGAACTGCTTACAAGCAAAGGATTTCACATCACAGGCTCAGATTCACACAAAAGTCAGATAACGGCTCATCTTGAATCGCTCGGCATACAAATATTTTATGGACAAAGGGCTTCAAATATTCCTGATAATACTGATCTTGTCGTATACACAGCGGCAATATCTGAAGATAATCCCGAATATGCCGAAGCTGTACGCAGAAAACTTCCGCTCATGGTCCGCGCCGAGATGATCGGACAGATCATGAAAAATTATTCCAATGCGATAGCCGTATCGGGAACGCACGGAAAAACTACCACGACTTCCATGCTTTCACATATTTTTCTCGAGGCAAAGAAAGACCCCACCATATCTGTCGGCGGAATCCTTGACATAATCGGCGGCAATATCAGGATAGGCAATTCACAGAACTGGATCATGGAAGCCTGCGAATATACCAACAGTTTTCTTCACTTTTTTCCTACAACCGCGATCATACTTAACATTGAGGAAGACCACTTGGATTTCTTTGACGGCATTAAGCAGATACGCGAATCTTTTGCGGCATTTGCAGATCTTCTGCCCGAAGACGGCCTGCTTGTCATAAACAGCTCGATCGATGATTATCAAGAGATAACGGAGAAAGTTAAGTGCAGGATCGTTACTTTCAGCATAGAGGATAATACCGCGGATTATTTTGCCGGCAACATAAGATTTGACGATGAGGGCTGCGGCTTATTTGACCTTTACGTACGCGGAAAATACAAAGATTCCTTCAAGCTTAACGTTATAGGGTCCTACAATATAAGCAACTGCCTTGCCGCTCTCAGCGCAGCGTATGAACAGGGCATCCGGACAAACGATATTAAACAGGGGCTTTTAAAATTCAAAGGCGCCGACAGACGCTTCCAGTACAAAGGAAACATATCAGGGATTGACATATTTGACGACTATGCGCACCATCCTTCCGAGATTGCGGCAACGCTTGAGGCTGCGAAAAAACATCCGCACAAAAACCTCTGGTGTATATTCCAGCCGCATACTTATACAAGGACCAAAGCATTCCTTAAGGATTTTGCGCGGGCTCTGTCCATTGCCGACAGGGTTATAGTAACCGATATATACGCCGCAAGGGAAAAGGACCCCGGCGATATATCGTCAAAGGATCTGCTTAGGGAACTTATTTCACTGGGTTCAAATGCCGTATATATATCATCTTTTGACGACATTAAAAATTTTATTTTAGAAAATTGTATCAACGGTGACATGTTAATAACAATGGGCGCCGGAGATGTAGTAAATATCGGAGAACAGCTCCTCGAAAAATAGTTATCCACGTTATCATCAGCTTTATTATTTATTGATCTATTGATAACCTGTTAATAACCTGATGAAGATAACTTGTCCTTTTTTTGGGCAGATTACGAATTTTTCAAAAAAATATCCACACTGTCAACATGTTCTATTCTACCCATTTGGTACAGGTTATGCACTATTTTCAAGTCCGGTTTACTGTGCTATAATCTCCCTGTGATTTACTGATGGGAGGAAGTTTTAAAATGAATTCTATTGTTTTGCACAATGGCTCCGATATTGCTTATACGCATATCGATAATCTGTTTATAGATGAATATATGCCTTACGCCAACGGCTCATATGTCAAGGTCTATCTTCTTATCCTTAGGATGCTGTCCGGAAACGTTTCCGACATATCGGTCCAGACAATGGCGGACTGTCTTGAACTTACGGAAAAAGATATTTTAAGGGCTCTTAAGTACTGGGAAAGATGCGGCCTTCTCGGCATCAAGACCGATGCCGGCGGGAATATATGCGATATTACGGTTAAAAGGCCTGTTTCCAAAAAATCTCCGGACAATATAGTGGTAATAGAGCCTTTTGAAAAAAGCTCCTCAAAGGACAAGTACAGCCGTACATATACAATGACGGAGATAGCGGCGGTGGCAGCAGAACCCGACTTTGCCTGGACTATTAATATAATTGAAAAATATATGGAGCAGCCGCTTTCACCTTCAGATGTTGAACTTGTCGTATTCCTTTATGACAATCTGAAATTCTCACCTGAACTTATACTGCACTTATATGATTACTGCATAAGCCACGGCAAAAAGAGCAGCAAATATATTCAGACGGTTGCCGTAAACTGGGCGAAGGAAGGCATTGATACCGTTGAAAAGGCATCCGCATACTCTCTGCAGTACGATGCAAATTATATGAGCGTCATGAAAGCTTTCGGCCTGTCGCAGGCTCCTGCCCCGGCGCAGAAAAAATATATCGATTCCTGGATCGCAATGGGATTTAACAGCGATATCATACTTGAAGCATGTAACCGCACAATACTTGCAATAAACGAACCAAGCTTCAAGTACGCTAACGGCATACTTGAAAAATGGCATGCGGCGGGAATACATACGATGCAGGGCATTAAAGACGCCGATAAGACTTTTTGCGCCTCAGACGATAAAAATAATACCGATAAAAAACCTCAGGCAAAACGCAACTCTTTTAATTCATTTGAGCAGCGCAAATATTCCGGCAGTGATTATGCGGCTCTTGAAAAACTTCTGAGCAATTAAATTTGGAGGATAATAATGATAGACAGATTTCATCTGGATGCAATTATGAGAATATATGACGCACGGCGAAGCGACAACAGGCACATACGCGAAGAACGTTATAAGGAAGTATGCCGCAATATACCGGAATTTGAAGATGTGAGCAAATCCGTTGCAGACATCTCAGGCTCTATGCTTAGCGCCATAATATCAGGCAGCCGCGACGCGGTTTCCGATACGAAAAACCTTATAAGGCAGGCAGATGAAAAAAAGATCCAGCTTCTTACAAAACACGGTTATCCCGCAGATTACCTGGACCGCATATATACATGCCCGTATTGTAAAGATACAGGTTTTACAGGGGATGCGCGGTGCCGCTGTTTTAACAGGGAACTGCTTAATATGCTTTACAGCCAGTCTTATCTTAAGCAGGCTGTCATCACAGATAACTTTTCTAACTTTAACATAGAATATTACCCTGACGACTACATACTGCCCAATGAAATGACTCCTCGCGATAATATCAAAAAAATACTCGATGTAAGCCATGGGTTTATAGATAACTTTGATAACTCTTTTGAGAACCTTCTTATCTACGGTCCCACAGGAGTAGGCAAGACGTTTTTATCGATATGTATCGCAAAGGAACTGTTAGATAAAGATAAGTCAGTTATTTACTTGACTTCATCCCAACTCTTTGATATTCTTGAAGCGAAGGTATTTCGTCAGGATGAACTTAATAATATTACTTCCGGCATCTTATCTATGCTTAAGACATGCGACCTTCTTATTATAGATGATCTTGGAACAGAAATGATCAACAAATTCACCGAGACACAGCTGTATACATATATACAGCAGAGGATAATGGACAGGCTGTCAACTATTATTTCTACCAATCTGTCGTTTGACGATATCAACAGAAATTACAGTGAAAGGATCTTTTCTAGGTTATTGGGGTATTATCGGCTAGTTAAAATTACCGGCGAGGACATCAGGATTCTAAAAAAAATATCTGAGCAATGACGATACGTTTTTATTAAATGGAGGAAAAACATGGATGTAAATGAACCTGCTACCGAAAAAATACCCTTTGGCGAACTTGGGCTTATTGCTCTGGAAAGCAGCCGCAAGATAGGAAAAAAAGTTGACGATTATATCATAAAATGGCGCGCCGATCATGAAGATCAGCATTCAGCCATCGCCTTTTCGGGCTATAAAAAAGATTCTTATATGATCGACTGCGTGTGCCCCCGTTTTGGTTCAGGCGAAGCAAAAGGAATAGTTAAAGAATCTGTACGCGGTATGGATCTGTATATACTTGTGGACGTATGCAATTACAGCCTTACATATACCGTATGCGGGCTGAAAAACCATATGTCTCCCGACGATCATTATCAGGACCTCAAACGAATTATTGCGGCGGTCGGAGGCAAAGCGCGCAGGATCACCGTAATAATGCCTTTCCTGTACGAAAGCAGACAGCATAAGAGAAGCGCCAGGGAATCGCTTGACTGCGCTCTTGCGCTGCAGGAACTGACCGATATGGGCGTTGAAAGCATAATAACCTTTGACGCGCACGACCCCCGTGTGCAGAACGCCATACCTTTAAAGAGTTTTGAAACGGTACAGCCGACTTATCAGTTTATAAAGGCAATGTTAAGAAATGTCCCCAACCTTTCGTTGGATCCCGGACATATGATGATAATAAGCCCCGATGAAGGCGCAATGGGACGCGCGGTATATTTTGCAAACGTTCTCGGGATAGACGTGGGAATGTTTTATAAAAGAAGGGACTACTCTACGATCGTAAACGGACGCAACCCTATAGTCGCTCATGAATTTCTGGGAGCCGATGTAGAAGGAAAAGACGTTGTTATCATCGATGATATGATTTCTTCCGGAGAAAGCGTCATTGATGTAGCCACGGAGCTTAAAAGAAGGAAAGCGAACCGTATCTTCATAGCCGCCACTTTCGGAATGTTTACAAACGGCCTTAAAAAATTTGACGAGGCATATGAAAGCGGTCTTATATACCGCATCATGACTACCAACCTGATATACCAGACGGAAGAACTCCTTAACAAAGAATATTACATCAATGTAGACATGAGCAAATATATAGCGCTGCTTATAGATACCCTTAACCACGATTCCTCTATAAGCGACCTTTTAAATCCTACGGAACGCATTCAGAAAATACTTAAAAAATATAACCAGTAATACTTTATGGGATCAAAAAACCTTCCTTTACCTTAACGGTATCGGAAGGTTTTATTTTTATATATCCACATTACAGATATTAATATGCTTTGCCCCAATATACCATTGCCTTCGCAGGCTTATTGCAGCAAATGCATCTGTCGGAAATCTTTTCCTGTTCAAACGGGATGCACCTTGATGTTGCCGTCGTATCTTCCTTTATCTTAAGCTCGCACGCCTCGTCGCCGCACCACATCGCTTTTACAAAGCCCGGCTTATTTGCGATGATATCCTTGAAACTCTCATAATCATCCGCAGCATAAAGATTGCTGTGGAGATGTTCATATGCGCGGTCGTACATATCCTGCTGCTCATTTTCAAGGATCTCTTTAAGCCTCTCTGCAGCTTCGCTTATCGGCACTACGGTCTTCTCCCTGGTATCCCTTCTTACAATTACGCACTGTCCTGCTTCAATATCCTTAGGGCCAATCTCTATACGCGCAGGTATTCCCCGTATCTCCTGTTCCGAGAATTTCCATCCCGGACTCTTATCAGATGCGTCAAGCTTGGCGCGAAGTCCCGCCCCGCACAGAGAATCATAAAGCTCTTTTGCTTTATCAAGGACGCCTTCCTTCTGCATCGCAATAGGTATGACCATTACCTGCGTCGGCGCTATCCTCGGCGGAAGCACAAGCCCCGAGTCATCACCGTGTACCATGATTATTGCCCCGATGATCCTTGTGGACATTCCCCATGAAGTCTGATGCACGTATGAAAGTTTATTATTCTTATCAAGATACTGTATTCCAAACGCTTTTGCAAAACCGTCTCCGAAGTTATGGCTCGTTCCCGACTGGAGAGCTTTGCCGTCATGCATCATTGCCTCGATAGTATAAGTCGCATGCGCGCCGGCAAATTTTTCTTTATCGGTTTTCTTTCCTTTAAGGAGCGGAATGGCAAGTACTTCATTGCAGAAATCAGCATACACGTTAAGCATCTGGATCGTTCTTTCTTCCGCCTCTTCTGCCGTGGCATGCGCGGTATGTCCTTCCTGCCACAGAAATTCCGCGGTCCTTAAAAACGGTCTGGTCGTCTTCTCCCACCTTACCACAGAGCACCACTGATTGTACACTTTAGGCAGGTCGCGGTATGACTGGACGATATTTGAATACAGATCGCAGAAAAGCGTTTCTGACGTCGGCCTTACGCAAAGCCTCTCGGCAAGTTCCTCATTGCCGCCCTGCGTAACCCATGCAACTTCCGGCGCAAACCCTTCCACGTGGTCCTTTTCCCTTTGAAGAAGGCTTTCCGGTATAAACATAGGCATATATACGTTCTCAACGCCCGTTTCCTTAAAGCGCCTGTCTAATTCCTTCTGGATATTCTCCCATATCGCATATCCGTTAGGCCTTAATATCATACAGCCCTTGATTCCTGAATATTCTATAAGTTCGGCATTCTTAACAACATCCGTATACCATTTTGCAAAATCTTCATTCATTGGCGTTACCTGTTCAACCAACTTTTTGTCCTTTGCCATTTATATGAGCTCCTTCCTGATAGTCAGCTTACCTGCAGCTTAAATTTCTGCAGTTCCCTCTCGTCATTTATATCAATTTTTCTTATGCTTGCTCCAATAGCGGCAAGCTTTTCATCCAACAGTTCATAACCTCTTTCTATATACTCGATCTGATCCAGTATAGTATATCCGTCGGCAACGAGTCCCGCCAGCACAAGCGCCGCGCCTGCGCGAAGGTCGGGTGCGCTTATCGCCGCGCCCATGAGGTTATCCACTCCGTTAATAACGGCCATGTTTCCTTCAACTTTAATATCGGCTCCCATCCTTGCAAGCTCATCTACATACTTGAACCTGTTTTCAAATATACTCTCGGTGATCACGCTCGTGCCGTCAGACAATGCAAGCAGCGCCGTTATCTGCGGCTGCATATCCGTAGGGAATCCCGGATACGGAAGCGTCTTAATGTTAGTATGGCCAAGCCTCTTATTGGCGACCACACGTACCGAATCGTCAAATTCCTCAACTTCACATCCGATCTCAACAAGCTTTGCTGAAACCGCGTCAAGATGCTTCGGGATAACATTCTTTACAAGAACGTCGCCTTTCGTAGCCGCCGCCGCAAGCATAAACGTACCCGCCTCTATCTGGTCGGGGATTATCGAATATGTGCTTCCATGCAGCTTTTCAACGCCCTTTATCCTTATTACGTCCGTACCGGCTCCTTTAATATTGGCTCCCATACTGTTTAGGAAGTTGGCCACATCAACTACATGCGGTTCCTTCGCTACATTTTCTATTATCGTTGTTCCTTCCGCAAGACACGAGGCAAGCATTATGTTGATCGTCGCCCCGACAGATGCTACGTCAAGATATATATGATTTCCTTTAAGACTTTCGGCAATCGCGCTTATTATTCCTCCGTGCTCGATCTTTACTTTTGCGCCAAGCGCTTCAAAGCCTTTCTTATGCTGGTCTATCGGGCGGCTTCCTATGTTGCAGCCTCCCGGGAATACAACCCTTGCTTCATTATATTTGCCGAGCAGCGCTCCCAAAAGATAATAGGAGCCCCTTATTTTCTTGATATATTCGTAATCCACATATACGGACCGAATAGTTCCCCCATTTATTCTGACCGTGTGCCTGTCTACCCTGTCAACTATCGCTCCTATTCCTGCAATAGCGTCAAGGAGCACGTTAACGTCGCAGACATCCGGCAGATTTTCAATAAGCACCGGTTCATCTGCCATGATCGCTCCCGCCAGAATACCCAGTGCCGCATTTTTTGCTCCACTTATAACAACCTCTCCGACCAACGGCTTTCCGCCTTTAATTACATATTGATCCATGATACATCTCCCAATATATGTCATAAATTTGTCAAAATCTACAATTCAATGCTTGTAGTATATCATATATTATTATTTATGGAAAGAGGTTTTTATTATACAATCACAAAATATTTTATCTGATTTTTCAAAATTTCTTCCTTAAAAAGCATTTTTGACAAAGCCTCTTCTTCATCAATTACAATGATCACGATCTCCGAAGAGTGCGCGTCGAGTACCCTTATGATACTGTTTACAGTCTGCGCGCTCATCGCAGACGCATTCTCTATCATAACGCAGGAGCCTATAAGTTCCGACACCTGTTCGTCAAGGTTTAAGGTGTTAAGCTTTTCCGCGTCTATTTTTGCGATCTTTATCTTTTTGTCGCCAAAATACCGTATGTTCTGCAGTTCCTTGGTTATCTTCTTTACAACCGTAAGATAATATGTAGGCTCGGAAGCCGCGATCGCAATATTTACCGGCGGCTTTACATCTGCGGTAAGTCCCTTAAAAAGATACTTAAGATGCATATACGGTATATTTTTTCCGTATTTTGATAAGCCTTCCACGAAATCAGGTTCCCCGCCGTCTTCACCGGCTGCCTCTTTTTCCTCAGCTTCATCTTCGTTATCGGGATCCTCTCCATAAGCGGCGGCGAAATCCGGTATGTCATAATCTGCGGAAATGTCTTCATCCGGGGAAATGCCCTCATCTTCTGCAGCGGGTTCTTCCATATCCTGCACGGCGTCCTTATGTTCCTCCGCCTCTTTTTCCTGCCGCATATACATATTCACATCCGCGCTTATGCTTTCCTGGAAGCTGTCCATGATATCTTCGTCAAGTTCATTTGTATAATACTGCCTTAACAGCGCCGCTTTCTTTGCCGTCTCGCTTCCAAAGAACCATTGTACTATCTTGTGGCACTCCTTTACGCATTCATCGGCGTCTCCCGCCTTATGATACTGCTTTGCAAGCTCATAAGCCCATTTTTCATTATATTCTTCAGCAAGTATCGCCTTAAGGTCCTCTATTATAACATCCTGACCGGCTCCCTGCGCTTTATCGATCCTGTACTTAAGCGTATATCTGTCTATACTGTTCTTATCCTTCGTAAGATACTCTTCATAAAGCGATGCTGCCTCTTTTGCATCGCCGCTCTTTATGCATAAAATTATAAGCTTATACAGGATCCTCCTTGTACTTATCTGTTCATATATAAGCTTATACATATCTTTTGCTTTATCATATAATTCATTTTTTTTGTATACTTCGGCCAAAAGCTTAAGCTCCTGCACTTCCTTTACTCTTTCGGTATCAAAATCCCCCGCCATCTCAAGCGCGGCCTTATAGTTTTTCTCTTCCAGCAATTTACTTAACTGCACATACTTTAATGTGTTCTCATATTTACCCATCGACTTTATGCTCCTCATAAGTAATTACCAAAACAACAGTTTCCAATATTAAAAAAATCCGTGCGTCCTGTTTTGAATTCGCAGCCCCGGACGTTACCTTTGCAGCCTGCTCAATCCAGGCGCCCTCACGGCACACAGATAATTTTGCTTAGTGCTGCTTCATTCCTGACCTGACACGGTTCACAAACTTCTGTTGCGTAAGACCCGGACGTCAACGCCACTTACAAAGGGCAGCTCCAAAACCACAAACCCTAGACCGGACATCACCCCTGCTGTAGCGGATTGCAGGTACAGGGCACCGCTAACTCCCCGGCTGCACGGAAATCTTATGACATAGTTTCATAAGTCAGTATACTTACTTTTTTTATTACTGTCAACTTTTTTCTATTTGTAACAATTCCCATTTTTCGAGCGTTTTCATCGCTTTTTCTGCCGCAGTTCCCTGAAAAATTTCTGTAAAAGCTCACTGCATTCAGACTGCATAACATCCCTTATTATTTCCGTTTTATGATTAAATCCGTCCATCTGCAGAAGATTTATGACCGAACCCGCGCAGCCTGCTTTCGGGTTCATGCAGCCGATAACAACTTTCGGGATCCTCGCCTGGAGTATCGCGCCCGCGCACATCGGGCACGGCTCTAACGTCACGTACATCGTACAGCCTTCAAGCCTCCAGTCTCCCATGACCTTCCCCGCTTTTTTAACGGCGGCTATCTCCGCATGGCCAAGCGCGCTTTTTATATAGTTCCTTTTATTGTAACCGCGCGCGATGATCTTTCCTTCATATTCAATAACGCATCCTATCGGGACCTCATCAATAGCATATGCTTTTTTTGCCTGCTTTAACGCTTCTTTCATATATTTTTCGTATGCTTCCATGATTTTATCCTTTCCTGCTGTCAGTGTAGCACGCAAGCGAATGTAATTCAAGAAGTTTTATAATAAAAGTGTTATAATCATAAAATGGTTTGGACAAACGATCCCTGTCAATTGTGTTATTAGTGAAAGGGGAGAAATACCGATGTGCACACGTGAAGAGATTGCCGGATTATATGAAAAATATTATGAAATGATATGGAGAATATGCCTTACGCAGCTTGGCAGCCCGCATGACGCCTGCGACGGAACGCAGGAAACATTTATAAGATTTATCCAGTGCGGCAAAAGATTCCGGGATGAGGAACACAAAAAAGCCTGGCTTATACGTACCGCGGTAAATTACTGCAGGAATGTTCAAAAAAGCAGCTGGAACAAAAAGCGCGCAGATATCTGCGGCGACGAATATATCTCTTCTCTTTATCCCGCCGCAGATGAAGACGCCGAAACCAACAGGGAAGTTATAAGGACGCTTATGACGCTGCCGGACAAATACAGGTCAATATTATATCTGCATTATTACGAAGGTTATTCGCTTAAAGAAATATCGGATATCCTTAAGGTAAATCCTTCTACTTTACGCTCCCGTTTCGCCAAAGCAAAAGAAGCTATGAAAGAATATCTTGAAAACGATCGATAGGAGATGAAACGTTTATGAAAAAAGAGAGCAAATATTTTAAAGCTATGGATAAACTGCATGTGCCTTATGAAGATTATAAGGAAATGAAAAGCAGGATATTAGAAAACTATGACCGGTCAAATAATAAAACATCCGTATTTACAGCCAGGAAACGTGTGGCTGCGGCGGTAATCATCCTCTGCCTTATAGTCATACCTTCTACCGCATACGCGGCAATCCGTTTTACGGGATTATCGAAACTTTTTAACATTGAAGATACGGACAGCGGATTGGTTTCGCAATTATCAAAATATGCCGTTTGCGAAAAGACATCCGTCCAAAATTCCAATTACCGCCTTACGCTTATAAATAATCTGTATAATAAAGAACAGCAGATCGGAATCGCAGTATGTTCATGTTTAAACTACAACGAAAACGCAGACTTTTGGTTCGATGTCAGAGGAAAAAATCTTTCGGGTTCCGGAGAACGCTGGGTTGACCTTGGAGAAAATTACAGCGACGGCGGAAGGCTTATAGGCATATATTACAGTCTGGCGGCGGGAGCAGAAGTTGATATAAACAGCACGGAACTTTATGTAATCATGGAAATAAGCGGCAAAGAAGAACTTCGTCTAAAAATGCCCGAATGTAATGATTTTGAGACTGTTAAGCTTGTCTCGGATAAAATGCCGGACACTGAGATCATCCTAAGTCCCGTCGGGATAAAATGCAAACTTATGTCGAAGGAAGACATTGACAAATTATACGCTCATTTCGATTTTGAAAAAGTTATGTATATCGTATATAACAACGGAGATACGGTCAGAGTTGCAGATATCAAGTGGTCAGGCGCAAACTGCGGAATAGGCGTACCCGAAGGCGATTTCTACGAATGGGGCTTTATACCGGAAAATCTGTTTGATGTTGATAACATTAAG
Source organism: uncultured Lachnospiraceae bacterium (assembly GCA_947593975.1). Taxonomy (GTDB): domain Bacteria; phylum Bacillota; class Clostridia; order Lachnospirales; family Lachnospiraceae; genus V9D3004. Next base: position 9,532 of record CANQDW010000027.1, on the reverse strand, counting down.
TCAATTAAAATAAATGACTCCCCATTTGACGCTAAATTTACCGCCGAATTTAAGAGGTAAAATTCATAGGTTCCCGTTATAAGGCGACGTATTACGCAGTCTTATAGCAGGAACCTGTCATTAAGATCTTATCTGTACACAGTAAGCCAGTGGTTTACCTGTATCAGGTATGCCATCATCTGCGGACCCGCCATGAGTTGTCCGTACCACGGTTTTCCGTAATCTTTCGGATTTTCAATAAATTTTTCGACTTTTTTCTTATCTATGCAGAAATGTATCGGGCTTGAAGCGTCATTAATGATTTCCTTTAACATCGCCGCAAGCAGGTTCTCATATTCCGGGTTATATGTTTTCGGATACGGGCTCTTCCTGCGGTACAGGACTTTGTCGGGCAGATAACCTTCCGCTGCTTTTCTCAGGAGATTTTTTACGACGCCGTCTTTTGCTTTCATAGACCACGGAACATTAAACACATACTCCACAAGATTGATATCGGCAAGCGGCACTCTCGCCTCAAGTCCGCTAAACATACTTGTTCTGTCCATACGGTCAAGCAAAGTCTGCATAAACCACCTGAGGTTCAGATATGATATTTTGCGCCTTCCGGCCTCCACTTCGTCATCTTCCGGAAGAATGTTGATCTCACGTACCGACGCGTCATAGGTTTCTCTTACATATTCATCAAGTCTGAGCCATGAAAGGAACTCATCATTTAAAAGCTCTTTTCTGGGCGCCAGATCCGATACCCACGGGAACACATCCTTACCCGTTACTTTATGGAACCATGGATAACCGCCGAATACTTCATCCGCGCACTCTCCGGTCAGGACAACCTTATTATAGTCTTTTACCACAGAGCAGAAATACAAAAGCGACGAATCCACATCCGCCATAGTAGGAAGATCCCTCGACACTACCGAATCAAACAAAAGCTCAGCCTGTTTTTTGCTGCTGCATTCAAGATACCTATGGTTGGAATCCAGATACCGCACCATTTCATCTACATACGGCCTGTCTTGCGACGGCTGGAACGAGTTAGCTTTAAAATATCTGCTGTTGTCCGTAAAATCAAACGAAAATGTATCCAGAGTCTTTCCTTCTTTTGAAAGCTCTGACGCGCATACCGAAGATACCAGGCTTGAATCAAGCCCGCCTGACAGAAAAGTGCATATAGGAACATCCGATACCATCTGGCGTTTTATGGCATCGGTTACAAGAAATGTTGTTTTTTCTATTGTTTCCTCATAGGAGTCGCAGTGAGGTTTCGACATAAGCCGCCAGTATGTCACAGCGTGTATCCCGTATTTATTTATGCATAGGTATTGTCCCGGCAGGACTTCCTTTACACCTGCGAACACGCCCCTGCCATATGTCTTTGCCGGTCCCAGCCCGAACACCTCGCAAAAACTTTCCCTGTTTATCACAGGTTTTACCCCGGGGAATTCAAATATCGCCTTCATCTCAGACGCAAATATAAGCGTATCTTTATTTACCGTATCTTTAAAATACGTATAGTACAGCGGTTTTACGCCCATCTGATCCCTGAACAGATAAAGCGATTCATGCCGCCTGTCATATATCCCTATTGCGAATATGCCGTTTATTTTACTTATAAAATCCGCGCCGTATTCCATAAATGAATGTAAAAGCACCTCGGTATCTGATGTGGTCACAAACGAGTGTCCGCGCAGCATAAGGTTATCTTTTAATTCTTTAAGGTTATATATCTCTCCATTAAATACGATAATATAACTGCCTGACTTATCGGTCATTGGCTGCTGTCCGTTTTCCAGATCGATAATCGAAAGCCTGGTATGCGAAAAGCAGCACTTTTCCCCTATATACATCCCGTCCTCGTCGGGTCCTCTGTGTTTTATAGTCTGCGACATCTTTTCCAAAACGTGTTTCTGCCTAAGTGAATCTGATGAAAAATCAGCATTATGGTTATAATAACCCAATATTCCGCACATAATATTACCAATCGTTTTTTATAATATAATATGCGCAGGGCTTTTACACTATGTCTGTTATAGAAATGCACCAATAACCGAATTCTCCACGTACATCCTCTTTACTGCTCATCGGTTTAAACAATTCAAACCCAAACATTTTTGCCATAAATTCATCTTTATTGTGATATACTCCCGGCACGCCTATAAGATAGCTTGGATGATACTTATCGGCCGTTTTCATGAGCACAAGATGCCGGTAACTGTAATAGCCGTGAAGCAGAAAACTGTTATTTGCGATCACCCATGTATCAATCGGGAGATGCCCTATATCCTGCGGTTCGATCCTTATGCACCAAAGCATTTCATCATCTTCAAACGGATACATGCGCGGATAATTCTCCATCATTTCCTCTGCGGCGTCCGCTACCTTTTCCCTATGGCTCTTTTGCAGCGGCAAACTTTCCTCAAGCGCCGGTTTTTGTATTTCTTCCGACTGTACGCCCGTCTCCTCCCGCATACAGGGTTCCTCATATTCTTCCTTATGCGCTTCCTCTTCATATTCCTCTTCTTTCGTTTCTTCTTCGTACTGCATAACGGAGGGCGGCGTATCGCCATCCCCTTCATTTTCATTCTCCTTAATCCCTTCCGAGTATTTAAGGTCTATCGGTTTGTCATCCCATTCCGATCCAAAATATTTGTTTTCGTTATGGTATATTATAAGTCCGCGCACATCCCTCATGCCATAACCGCTGTTTTCCACGGACTGCGAGTTTAACACGAAAGAGGCGTCCCCCGTTCCCCTGCGCGCGCAAATATCCCCTGCATATATACCTTTTATACGATCGTTTTCTCTTACATATAAATATACTTTCATCGGTTCGGTTACGCTAAGCACATTAATATGTATCGTGATCCTGGATTTTGAATCACGCATTTCAACTCTTGCATAACCGATATTATTTCCTTTTTTTCCGTTATCGTATGAATATATATACGCAATCCATCTTTTATATTCCGACATAGTCAAGCCCCCTTTATACCTCAAATGTATGCGGGCGGCTTTGCTTTTAGAACAATTTTTATCCTTACATGGAAAATTTAAAAATGATATAATAGACAGTGTAAGATATTTTGACAGAAACAGGAGGGATACTAATGTATCAGATAGGCGAACGGGTTGTATACGGACAGACCGGCGTGTGTGAGATCGAAGATATCGGACCGCTTGATATACATGGCGCAAAAAAGGAAAAGGTTTATTATACCCTGCACCCTGTTTATCAAAACGGCAGGATCTTTGCTCCGGTAGACACTGTCGTATATATGCGCCCGGTAATCACAAAAGAAGAAGCTCTCGACATCATAAACCGCATACCGGACATTGAAAAGGATGTTTATGAAAACCGCAATCCCAGACTGCTTAACGAGCATTACAAACTTTATTTAAAAAGCGGCGACTTTATAGATTTGATCCGGCTTGTACGCGCAATTTACGCAAAAGGAGAACTGGCTGCCGAAAAAGGCCATAAACTGAGCCAGGTAGACGAAAACTATATGAAGCGCGCGGAAGAACTGCTTCATAACGAACTTGCCTGCGCGCTTGGTATCCATCCCGAAGAAGTAAAAGATTTTATCACGAACAGACTTGAAAACGCCTGAACCGGTATGCCGTCAATTTATTCTTTAAGCAGGACTTCCGCGATCACGCAAAGCAGACTGTCCATATTGATAGGCTTTGCGATATGCGCGTTCATGCCGCTGTCAAGCGCCTGCTTTCTGTCCTCTTCAAAAGCATTGGCAGTCATAGCGATGATCGGTATCTCTGCAAGCTTTGGATTGGGAAGGGCTCGTATAGCTTTGGTGGCTTCATATCCGTTCATGACAGGCATCTGTATATCCATAAGTACAAGCGAATAATAACCGGGTTCGGAATTCTTCACTTTCTCAAGCGCAGCTTCTCCGTTTTCGGCAGTATCTATGATAAAACCGCTTCCGATAAGCAGTTCTTCGGCAATCTCGCGGTTAAGTTCATTGTCTTCCGTAAGAAGAAGCCTTAATCCCTTTAACTTTTCGCTAAGATCGGGCTCGGAATACAGCTGCTGTTCCAAAACAACGTCTCCGGCAGAAGAAATAAGGATATTCCTCAGATCCGACAAAAAGATCGGTTTATTACAGAACGCCGTAACTCCCGCCTTGCGCGCTTCGTCTTCAAATGCAGTCCAGTCATAAGCGGTAACTATTATGATCGGAGCGCTGTCCCCGACAATCTTGCGGATCTGGCGCACTACTTCAAGGCCGCTCAGATCGGGAAGGAACCAGTCTATTATATAAGCGTGGTATTCATCGCCGAGTTCATACGCCTGCTTCGCATGGAGCACAGCCTCTTTCCCGTGAAGTACCCAGTCGGAGCGCATGCCGATCTGCCTAAGCATCCTTGTAACGCTGTCGCAGGTAGTAAAATTATCGTCTACAACAAGCGCACGAAGGTCTTTTAATCCTTCGATCACGGTTACATTTTTAGGCTCGTCCTGAAGCCGGAAATCAAAATTGATGATAAATTCCGTGCCTTTGCCCTGTTCTGAATTTACCTCAATAGTACCGCCCATTGTGTCGACGATATTCTTTGTTATCGCCATTCCAAGACCTGTTCCCTGGATTCCGCTTGCGGTAGTATTGCGCTCGCGTTCAAACGGTTCAAATATATGCCTGATAAATTCTTCGCTCATGCCTATACCCGTGTCTTTTACACGTATTTCATAGGAGCCGTAGCCTTTAGGCGCGCGCGGTTTCTGGCTTATGGTCAGCGCGACCGTACCGCCCGGCGGCGTAAATTTTATGGCATTTGAAAGAAGGTTTAAAAGCACCTGGTTAACGTGCAGTTTATCACAATATATATCTTCATCGACTACATCTACCGTATCCATAAAAAAGTTAAGGTTCTTAGACTCCATCTGAGTCTGTATAATATTGCGCATATCCCTGAAAATATCTGAGATCGTACATTCTTTTTCTTCAATATTCAGTTTGCCGGATTCGATGCGGCTCATATCAAGGATATCGTTTATAAGCGAAAGCAGATGGTTGCTTGAAGAAAGTATCTTCCTTAAGTATTCCTGCGTGCGCTCACGGTTATCCAGATTGGCCTGCGCAAGGGTTGTAAACCCGATAATGGCGTTCATAGGCGTACGGATATCATGCGACATATTGGAAAGGAATACGCTTTTAGCCCGGTCGGCGGCTTCCGCCTTGTGGAGTTTTTCGGTAAGCACGGCCTGTTCTACGGCGCGCTTTGTAGACTGTTTTGCATTGCGCCTTACCCACCAGTAGTACAAAACAATGACAATCGCCATGATCGCTCCCAGATACAGGCATACCTGACGTACTGCAAAAACGCTTGCAAACGCCTCGCTTTCCGGAACAGATATGGCAATCGACCACTCGTTAATACCTGCCGGGGAATAATACATATATTCCCATCCCGCAGTATTATCGGTACGGAATATCACATAACCCGTATCAAGCGCCATAAGTTCATTTATATATTCATCCCACGACTTGCTTTCTTTTGTCTTGCGGCCCGTTCCTTCAGAAAAATCATTAATATTCAGAAGCTTATCGTGCCACGTATCAAGGATAAAATCTCCCGTAGCCGTATCGATTATATAAACGCTTGCGCTTTCATTATAGATGTTGTCAATATTAAGGCTGCTTTCAAGATTCTTTAATTCCGTAACGCCAAAAAGCAGCGCAGCCGTTTTGCCGTCCTGTATTATAGGTACATAATGCCTCAGGATAGGCTCTCCGGTTGCCAAGCTGTTTATCCTGCCTGAAATATGCTCTCCGAGGGCTGCTTCGTCATTAAACGATATAGTATCGCTGTCAATCGTATCATAGAGATTGCCGTCCGGCGTGATAATCTGGTTGTTGGGCATAAGGACGCGCACTTTCATTGTTTCCAACAGCGGAGTAATAGTCTGCATGATCGCGCGGGTCGCTTCTATATCAAAGTTGTCCGCCTGGGAAATGATATTTGCAGCAGCATTCAGTATGTGGCTGTCTCTTTCCAGTTTGGAAGTGATCTCTTCTTTAACTGTCCTGACGCCTTCTTCCACACGGCTGATAGAACGTTTCTTAAGCAGGGAATTGATACTGGCATATGCAGAAACCAGCAAAACAACGATAAATAATAGCACGATTCCCGTTGCCATAATACTTCTATCTTTATGAATATGTCCGTTAGCCGTTTTATTTTTGAACATATAGATATCCTCCTAATTGATAGACCATTATATCAAAAAAAATATATATTGTCCACAGCCGCGCTTTCCCTTACGGGCAGCCGCATATCCTTTACCGGGCGTTATCCGCGCCGCTTATGGCGCAGGACAGATATTCGCTTACAATCTCATTAAAATATTCCTTTTCGTCCGATGTCAAAGGAACTATGCTGTCATTGTACGTGCTTTCGCTCCAGTCCTGATCGGGTACGGCAAAAGTAGTGTTAAGCAAAATACCCTGTTCAGATTCAGAGATACCGAACAAAGAATCCCCCAGGAAAAAATTCGGAGCGCTGATATCCAAAAAATCCAGTATCGTAGGCGCAAGTCCCAGAGAATTCCTTCCGTTTGTATCTATCGTTTCCGGAGTCACCCCTTTATACCATATAAACAGCGGGATCTCATCGCAGATCATATCGTATCTTCCGTGGTTCTCCGCAAAGTTATCCATGAAATCCTCGTCATAATATGTCGCATGGTCTGACGTATATACAACGACCGTATTATCCGCCAGACCATTTTTTATTATCCTTGACATAAAATTTTTATATTGATAATCCGCATTATAAAATTTATTCAGCATACTTTTGGAACCGTCATCATATAATTCATCATATGAGTCCAGTGAGACATGTGTGCAAAACGTGTACAGCGCTATAAACTGCGGAACATTTTTATCCGCTTCCGCGATCGTATCATAAAGCAGGTCATATACTTCCCTGTCCGTGGAAAACCGATTTAAAATGCCCGTATCTGTCACGTTGTCAAAACCAAGCCTGTTTAAATATCCGGTAAAGGAATCATTTTCCGGCTCCGAGTTAATAAACGTGGTATTATATCCCTCATTTTTTAGTATGCCCTGCAGCGATATCAGACGGTTTTCGTCATAATTATTAAACTGATGCGCCGAAAAAAGCTGCCCGCTTATTCCCCTGTACGTCGCCGCGGTGTGGTTATAATAATTAGAAAAAAACAGAGTCTCTTCTTCATACTCTTTTACGTTAGGCATAATACCGCGCTCATCATCTACGATATTCTGCGACAGCCCTTCCGTAAAGATAAGGATCACATTTGGCTTATCCCCAAGCGCGGCAGGTTTTTCATAAAAATCGGCAATGCCGTTTTTATAGAATTTCGTAAGGATCTGCTCATTTATCCCGCCGGATGCTTTATCTATGATATCCGATCGCATCTTTTCATAGTTATACATATCCTGCCCAAGCCTGATAAAGGAAGAAAACGGGGATTCCGCTCCCAAAACAACCAAAACCGCGGCTGCCGCAAGAGAAGAAAAAGTAAGGATCCCTCTCTTCTTTATATTAAACGATGTAACCGGCAGCAGGCCCGCTATCACGGCTATGGCTCCGAATGTCATATAAACCTCCGCATTTCCGCTTAACGCCGATGCGGAATCAATGTTCGTCAGCATGATAAATGAAAAAAAGCTTCCCCCAAACCTAAGAACGGTAAACTGGACATTGATAAAAACAGTTACGATGCAATTCCAGATCGATCCTATCGCTCTGTTTAACCTTAAAAGGGAATTGGTGATCATAAACACGCTGCACAGCTCAAAAATTCCCAACAAAAGGGAAAGGAAACTATAATTCAATATGCCCTCAAACATAATGATCATAGAAGACAGATATTTTATTGCTGTAGAAATCTTAAGTAAGCGTCTGCTTTTGTTATCCGGCATATTAACAACTCGCTTTATAAAAAGTTATTAAAATAAAAGTGCTGAAAACCCTATGTAATCAGCACTTTTAGCGTCGCTAAGAGGATTTGAACCTCCGGCCTACCGCTTAGGAGGCGGTCGCTCTATCCAACTGAGCTATAGCGACACACGTTTATTATAATACCATTATATAACGTCAAAGTCAATATCGGTTCGCTTTATCTGTATTTTGACAGAACGGAAACCTTATCCGTTTTCTCCCACGGAAGATCCAGATCGTTCCTTCCGAAATGGCCGTATGCGGCAGTCTGCTTGTATATAGGCCGTTTCAGATCAAGCATTTTTATTATACCTGCCGGGCGGAGATCAAAATTCTCACGGATTATATCCACAAGTTTCTCATCGCTCAATACGCCTGTACCAAATGTATCCGCCATGATCGATGTAGGTTCGGCAACGCCTATCGCGTAGGATATCTGGATCTCGCACTTCTTTGCCAAGCCTGCGGCTACAATATTTTTTGCAACATAGCGCGCGGCATACGATGCCGAACGGTCAACCTTGGTGCAGTCCTTTCCTGAAAATGCGCCGCCGCCGTGCCTTGCGTATCCGCCGTAAGTATCTACAATGATCTTTCTTCCGGTAAGTCCGCTGTCCCCGTTAGGACCGCCTATTACAAATCTTCCCGTCGGATTTATATAATATCTTGTCGTATCGTTTACAAGTTCTTTAGGAAGCACTTCATCTATAACATATCTGCGTATATCCGCATGGATCTGTTCCTGCGAAACATCCTCGTCATGCTGCGTTGATATAACGACCGTATTAATGTGCACAGGCTTTCCGTTTTCATCATATTCAACGGTGACCTGGCTCTTGCCGTCAGGCCTCAGATAGGCAAGCGTTCCGTCCTTCCTTACTTCGGCAAGCTTTTTCGTAAGTTTGTGCGCTATATATACAGGATACGGCATATATTCCTCTGTTTCGTCTGAAGCATATCCGAACATCATTCCCTGGTCGCCCGCGCCGATAAGGGAAACATCCTCATCTAAGCTCTGCTTCGCCTCAAAAGATCTGTCAACTCCCAATGCTATATCATCCGATTGTGAATCAAGCGCGATCAATACTTTACATGTATTTGCATCAAATCCGTATTTAACATCATTATATCCGATCTCATTTATAGTATTGCGGACAATCTTTTCAATATTCACATTGGCCTTGGTTGTTATTTCCCCCATAATAAGTACAAATCCCGTTGTTATAGCCGTCTCACATGCAACACGGCTCTCAGGGTCCTGTTCGAGCAAAGCATCCAGAATGGCGTCTGATATCTGGTCGCATATTTTATCGGGATGTCCTTCTGTTACAGACTCTGATGTAAATAATTTCTTTTCCATCGTAAAGTATCCTCCTTAAAACTAAAATGAGAATACAATATTTTATGATAATCGTCAAGAATAATCTAAGATAAAGTATCCCGCATTACTTTTTTTAAAATATTTTTAAAAATCTTTAAAAAACATTTGAAATTATTTAAATATTGAATTATAATCCCGTCTTTGACAGTTGAGAAAAGGTAAAAACCTCGTAGCCGGCGTAAATGCGCCGTTTGCGAGGCTTCT
>CANQDW010000026.1 GCA_947593975.1 uncultured Lachnospiraceae bacterium | reverse complement strand
CAATTACAATATATCATACAAAGGTGAATCCTTGTATTTTATTTTCTATGTTACCTATCTATTGTATCCCAACATGTATTGACATTCGCTTAGAAATTGGTTACATTAGATAATTAGTTACATATATAAAAATATCTTCTAAAAGGAAGTGTCGCACATGAGTACCAATCTTACGCTGCTTACGGATTTTTATGAACTGACCATGATGCAGGGATACTTTAAAAACAACACTAACCCGACCGTCGTATTTGATATGTTTTACCGGGTGAACCCCAATGACGGCGGATATGCCATCTGCTGCGGTCTTGAGCAGCTTATCGACTACATCAAAGAACTGCATTTCAGCTACGAGGATATAGAATACCTCAGAGATCTTAAGATATTTGATGAGGATTTTCTTAATTATCTGGCGGGATTTCATTTTTCCGGGGACATTTACGCAATACCTGAAGGAAGCATTGTATTTCCGATGGAACCTCTTGTAAAAGTTGTAGCTCCCATCATGGAGGCGCAGCTTGTTGAAACGGCAATACTTTGTATCATGAACCACCAGAGCCTTATCGCAACCAAGGCTGCCCGCGTCTGCCATGCCGCAAGAGGCGACGGGGTAATGGAATTCGGCCTAAGGCGCGCGCAGGGTCCTGACGCCGCCACTCTCGGAGCAAGGGCCGCGGTTATCGCAGGCTGCATAGGAACAAGCAACGTCCTTTGCGCCAAAAAGTTCAACCTGCCCGCGCTTGGAACCCACGCGCACAGCTGGATAATGAGTTTCCCGGACGAGCTTACCGCTTTCCGCAAATATGCGGAACTTTATCCTAACAATACGACGCTTCTTGTAGATACATATGATACTCTCCGTTCAGGTATTCCAAATGCGATAAAAGTATTTACCGAACTGAGAGAGGCCGGACATATGCCGTCAATGTACGGTATACGCCTTGACAGCGGGGATTTATCCTATCTGTCCAAAAAGGCGCGCATCATGCTTGACGACGCAGGTTTTTCCGATGCTGTCATATGCGCGTCAAGCGATCTGGACGAGTACCTTATAGACTCCCTTAAAACACAGGGCGCGGCAATCAACTCCTGGGGCGTTGGAACCAATCTCATCACCTCAAAGGACCACCCTGCATTCGGCGGAGTGTATAAACTTGCCGCCATCAAAGACGGCGATACGTTCATCCCAAGGATAAAGCTTTCGGAAAACCAGTGGAAAATAACCAATCCGGGCAACAAAACCGTATACAGGATATACCATAAGGACAGCGGAAAGATCCATGCAGACCTCATATGCCTTGCGGACGAAGTATTCGATGAAAACGAACCTCTTCTTTTGTTCGATCCCATAAACACTTGGAAAAAGCTCCTTTTAGAGCCGGGCACGTATACGATACGCGAAATGCTCGTTCCTATCTTCCAGAACGGAACATGCGTATACGATTCTCCCGATGTTATGGATATAAGGGATTACTGTAAGAAAGAACAGGCAACCTTATGGGAGGAGACCAAACGTTTTGTCAACCCTCACAATGTATATGTAGACCTTTCAGAAAAACTCTGGAAAATAAAAAATGAACTGCTCGCATCATACAGTTCATCCGCGGCAGTAAATACGGGGAAGAAATAATGTTTAAAAAATACAACCACATACTTTTTTTACTATACATACCGATATATATGGTCTGCTTTCTGGCGCTTGAAAGCAGGCCTGTAAATCTTGGCGTCAATGTCCATACCGTTCTTGACGACATGATCCCCTTCAGCAAATATTTTGTCATACCGTACTTTTTATGGTTTGCATACATGACCGCAACGATCATATTTTTCTTCTTTTACGATAAAATGGAACTTATAAAATATGCGGTATTCCTTATAACAGGCATGTCAGTATGCATAATCATATACGCCGTTTTCCCGTCATACCAGACGCTTCGCCCCGTCATTACGGACGACGACATATTCTCAAAAATGGTATGCTTCATATACAGCGTAGATTCTCCGTCCGACGTATGCCCGAGTATACATGTGCTCAATTCGATAGCCGCGCACACTGCCGTTTTAAAAAGCAGATTTTTCAGATCAAAGCCGGTACTTAAAACAATATCTCTTATTCTTATGATCCTTATCTGCCTGTCAACGGTATTTTTAAAACAGCATTCCGTCATTGACGGTTTGTGCGCCATAATACTTGCGGCGCTGCTGTACATACCCATATACAGCAGGTTCAGTCTCTTTAAACGTTTTTCCAAAGCCTGATGAGGTTTATGAAAAACCGTATATGCGCCTTGAAAGCTTATAGCCGTATATTATGATCTTGCGTCCGGCAAAACTTTTCATCTGCATCGGCCGCCCGAGCAGGCATTTATTTACAAGTTTCGCCGTTTCAGGGCTTTTCGTCCTAAGATAGTCCCACAGCTCTTCGCGCTTTTTAAGGCTTTCCTCTGTATTCTCACGCACAAGGAATACAGTGCTTACCGTCATCATCATGGTAAGGTATTTCGTCATATATTTTCTCAGTTTATCATTGCTTATCGAAGGAAGATCATATGCATCTATCATTATTTTAGTGATCTTAAGCTGCTGGTCTATCCTCTTTTGCATTATGTCCTCGTTGACGGACTGGTCCGCCCTTCCTATATAATATCTGTACAAATCAAGGTCCATATAATACATTGTCTCCACATACGGAAGCGGAGTATATACAAATATATTGTCCACATAAAATGTGTGCTTTGGAAGCGCAAGTTTACATTCACGCAAAACGTCCGTGCGGTAGATCACCGAATGCATAAGTATATTCTGGCTTACTTTAAAATGTCCCATATCAGACCAGGTAAACACCTTATCCTGCGGCATCGCGCCGTGATAATTGATGATCTTCTGTCTTTTGGTATTATAGTTCTCATACACATAATTGGCAATAAACATATCCACCGCGGTTCCTTTATTTAAAAGTCCCTTTATGGTATCTATGATATCGCGCAGCGCTTTCGTATCAAACCAGTCGTCGCTGTCAAGCACTTTATAATACATTCCCGATGCGTTATAAAGTCCGGTATTTACCGCGCTCCCGTGACCGCCGTTAGTCTGCGTGACAGCTTTTACGATGTCCGGATATCTTTCCTCGTATTCTTTGCCTATATCATATGTATTATCCGATGAGCCGTCGTCTACTACAATAATCTCCACATCGTCTCCGCAGGGAATGATCGAATCTATCGCCCTGCGCATATACTCTTCCGAATTGTAACACGGGATCCCAACCGACAGTATCTTCATAAACTCTCTCCTTTTCAAATGCTAATCAGTAAAATATTAATCTTCCGGCGGCTCTATCATATCGAATTCAAAAATAAATTCGCTGCCTTCTCCCTCTGCGCTTTTCACAATTATATCACCGCCATGTTTAATTGCAATACTTTTTGCTATCATAAGCCCAAGTCCCGAACCTTTTTCGTTCATCTGCAGCTTGGATTTATAAAATTTTTCAAATATATTGGGCAGAGCGTCTTCCTTGATTCCGACTCCGTGATCGCGTATGCTTACATGCATTTTTTCACCGGTTGATATGTTCACTTCAACTACGGAATCATTGTGCGAAAACTTCACGGCGTTATCCAATATCACCATAAACATCTGCCTTAGCCTGTCGTAGTCGCCCAACATAAAGCAGTATGTATCATCCGCGCTAAACTTTATTTCTATTCCTTTTTTTGCGCTCAGCACTTTTGCGCTTCTTATGACGTCTTCAAATATCTGGACCACGCTGACCGGTTCTTTTTCTATTTCAAAATCCGGGTTCTGCATCTTAGACAAAGTAAGGAGGTCTCCTACCAGCCTTTCCATTCCGCTGCATTCCTTAAGCATTCTCTGAAGCGAATACGAAATCTTATCCGCATCCGTAACATAACCGTCGGCAAGCGATTCCACATAACCTCTTATAACCGTGATAGGCGTACGGAGTTCATGCGATACATTTGCAAAAAAGTCCATCCTGCTCTGTTCAAGTTCGTCACGCACATGCTTATTCTCCGCAAGCTTATCGGACAGGATATCTATCGTCTCTTTAAGCTCGCCTATCTCTCCGCCTGTCTTAACGCCTGTTTTAACAGAATAATTTCCCTTTGCAAGTTCCGCCGCGGTCTGTCTTATCCTCGATATCGGAACCGATATCCGCGCGGCAAAAAACAGCGCGAGAAGAAACGATGCTATCCATGAGATAAACATGCTTATGATAACAACCCTCTTGCAATTATCTATCATCTGTACCCGGCTTTCCGCAATCCCATTGAGAAGCACGGTCCCGGATATCATTCCTCCGGCATCATGTATCGGCGACGACGCCCTTATAAGTTCGGCATCATAGATTTCATCATAACTCTGATTATCTGCCGCCCCGTCTGCCGCATAGGCGCTGTTTATTACCTTCTTCATGCCCGGTGAAAGATCCTTATAACGCATACTTACATTACAATATCTGGGTTTAAGTTCGTTATCGGCCTTATTGTTCGGCATTATCCATACGTCTACCATCTGGCTGTCGAGTATGGACTCAACTGCTTCCATATAATTCAGATAATCGGAAGCCTCATCATTCATCGAATATTCCTCGACGCTGTCAGCTATCCTTTCGGCATCGATCTTAAGCTGTTCCGCATAATCCTGTATCACGCTCCGGGAATACATCTTAACAAACACGATACCCGTGATAGTAACAAAAAGCGAAAACATTATTCCGAATATCAGCAAAACCCTGAAATATATAGTATTGTAAAAACGAATGTTTTTCTTCAAAATTTACCCCTGCTCTCCCAGCTCAAACTTATATCCAAGGCCCCATATTGTCTTTATGCGCCATTCCGGATGCGGGACCGCGTCCAGTTTTGCGCGCAGTCTTTTTATATGCGAATCCACGGTCCTGCTGTCGCCGTAATAATCTATCCCCCACAGGCTGTCCAAAAGGTTGTCCCTCGTAAACACCTTGTTCGGATTGCCCGCAAGCACCCACATCGTTTCTATTTCTTTTTTTGTAAGGGGCACTTTTGTTCCCGATATATGGAGACTGTACTCTTCAATATTTATCGTGATCGTACTTATGTTTAATATGTTCTTTGGATTATCGCTCTCCTGCCTGCTTATCCTGCGCAGTATAGCGCGTATGCGAGCCATAACTTCACTCGGGCTGAACGGCTTTACGATATAATCATCAGCGCCTATATCAAGTCCCATTATCCTTTCAAAATCTTCCCCTCTCGCCGTTATAAGTATTACCGGCACATCTGATCTTTCCCTTATCTCGCGGCACACCTGGTATCCGTCCTTCTTCGGCATCATAACGTCTAAAAGCACCAAAACAGGGTTATACTGCGTATATTTCCTGATAGCCTCCAGTCCGTCAAAGGCAACTACCGGTTCAAATCCTTCTTTGGCCACATAAGTAGATAGGATATCCGTTATATCCTGATTATCGTCAGCAATTAAAATATATGGCATTTCTCATCCTCCTCACTCTCATAATAAATTATACTACATAATATGCAAAAAACAAATGTCAAAATTATAGCCGGTTTTACCTTGATCTGACACAAAAAATAAATAACACTGCCATCATTCTGACAAATGCCCTGTATATTTTTAAAGTAAGACCCTAAAAAAGGAGGTTATACCATGCAGACTAAAAAAACTTACATAAAGCTTACGGCAGCGCTTCTCTGCCTTGTTATGATGTTTACATGTTTCTCGCCGTTTAGTACGGCTTATGCGCTGGTACGCAGCCCCAGGCTTAACCTGAAATATCTGTCGGCAGTACGGAATACCTCCTACAAGCTGAACGTATATAATATGCAGCCTGATTATAAAGTTTTCTTTTCATCAAATAATACAAGCGTTGTTGCTGTCCGCAGGATAAAATCCAAATCCTGCCGCTTAAAAGCAAAAAACTCAGGAAGCGCAACGATAACTGCGGAAGTAACCGATGAAGACGATCATATGATCACAGCGCTTAAATGCAACGTTACCGTATCTCCTTTGGCGGTCAGCATCAAATTCAACAAACATAAAGTAATACTGACCGAAGGCAGTACCAAAACCATTAAAGCCGTTACCAAACCGAATATTTCGTCAGAACAGCCAAAGTATATATCCGACGATCCCGAAATAGCTTCCGTAAGCAGTACGGGAGTGGTCACGGCAGTCTCCGAAGGAAAGACTACGATACGCGCATTCATAACAAATAAAAAAGCTGCTTCATACACAGTAATAGTCGCGCAGCGCGATAGTGACTCAGACGACCCGGATGACAACAAACCGGAACCGTCGCCTACACCTACTCCTTCTATTTATTTTAATATCAAATAAAAGCGCGGCATATACGCGAGGCGCATGATGTCGTAACTTGCGGTGAAAACAGCTTGAAATCTAAGCATCCGGTAATTACACTTATATGTAAAATAACATATAGGAGCGATCACCAGATGCTTAAAGTATATATATGCCCGATTTGCGGCAGCTACCGGTTTGTAACGAGCTACAATTACACCTGCTATAAATGTCACTGCGCGATGACCCTGACGGACGTCGAATACAAAAAATATATCGATCTGGACTCTGACGAGAGACAGGCTATCACCAACAAATATAAAACGGCGACCTGACCTAAGCTTTTCTGAAACCGTTCATCGTTGCAACGGCAATAAGCGTTCCCACATCATCCGTTACATTTACGGTATACAGCGTGGTAGAACGGCCCTGTTTTATGCATCTTGCTTCAGCCGTTACCGTTTCGCCCTTTAGCGTACCGCAGAACGTGATATTGCTGCTTAACGAAACCGTATCAGGTTTATCCCAGTTGCTTGCGACCGCAACCGCAAAATCCACAAGCATGAAACTCACTCCGCCCATAAGGGCTCCAAGAGCATTTCTATGCCTGTCGGTTATTTTAAGCGAACATTTTGAATATCCTTCCCCGTAATCCTCTATTACGGCTCCGTTTTCAGTTGCAAATCTGTCATTTGCAAAAAATTCCCTTACTTCTTCTAAAGAATTACACTTTGGCATAAACAAACTCCTTTACATTAATATTGATCTTATTATAAAATAGTATACAAAATAAACGAGGTGCTGCAAATGAATAAATCATATGAGATTGAAAGAAAATTTCTTATCAAAAAAATCCCGGATGATCTGGAATCCTTCACGCACTTTGATATCGAACAGGGATATCTGTGCATCGACCCCGTAATAAGGGTGCGCAAAAAAGATTCGGATTATATCCTCACGTACAAATCACGCGGATTCATGATACGCGAAGAGTACGAGCACCCGCTTACAAAAAACGGCTATGAACATCTTATCCAAAAAGCCGACGGCAACGTCATATCCAAAACCAGATACATCATACCCGGTCCGTCAGGCCTTACTGTCGAACTTGATATATTCAAAAAAATCTTTGACGGAATAGTCCTGGCAGAAATAGAATTTGCTTCTCCTTCCGAAGCCGAAAATTTTAATCCGCCCGACTGGTTTGGCGACGACGTCACGCGCAATATATATTTCCACAACAGTTACATGAGCCGCATGGGAAAGGACGAACTTAAGTCCTTTATCTTACGCTATTCCCATGATAAAAGGTGATGCCGGAAGACCCGCCCCGTTGTAAACGGGCGGTCTGCACGGGTCGTTAAACCATGCGTATCTTACTTTACCGTATTTTGAATCTTCCTTCGGACAGTCAAGTATGATCTTATTGTCTTTTTCCCGGTATCCGGTAACTTTTAACCATTCCCCGGCTTCATTTTCCAATTCAAAATATCCGTAATTATCATTAACCGTTTTTATCCCGCCTTCGCAGTGCGAAAATTCTACGGTCACGGTATTTTCCCCGCTTTTTTGGTATGCGCGCTCCGCCACCGGGCCGCTGTATTCAACGTCTTTTCCGTATATCATTTTAAGGGCTGCAAGCGCAAGCCTCTTTCCTACCGTCTCTTTATTCTGCGGATGCAGATCGTTGCTCTCTCCTATATCTATCGCAACCGCCATCGCCGTATTCTTTATTTTTAGCGTCTGCCTTTGTATCTCACGGAACTCATACCATTTATCCCGCATCTTCTCCTGCGACGGATCGTCAAACTGCGGAAGCTGTACAAAGAAAAACGGCAGATCTTTTCCGAACCATTTTCGCCAGCATGCGATCAAATCCCGCGTAAGGGACGCATACCGCAGGGGATCTGCTGCATTTGACTCACCCTGATACCACAAGCCGCCTTTAAACTTATATCTTTCTAACGGCTTCATCATAGAGTTATAAAGTCCCGAAGGCTTATACTGGAAAAATGTCATAAGCGGAAGGACTTCCATCTCTGCGCCTATTTCATATTTCCATTCTCCCGACAGATCAAATTCCCATCTTCCGTTTGACACATCGGCGTCATCAGGCATATGCGCTTTCCCCGCATACGAGCCTTCGTATATATAATCCTTTCCCTGAAGGCAGTATTTCTTTCCTTTTACGAATCCGCCTGTACCCCTGTTTATTATAAGCCGTATCGCAATAACATTTCTCCCGTGCTTTAATATACCGGACCCAAGCGGGTATCTCCTCGGCGGGTACATATATTCCGTAGCGCCGACCTGTCTGCCGTTAAGGTATACCCTGTCCGCATCTATAACAGCGCCGAGCCTTAACATTACATCATCGAGCAAAAAATCCTCCGGTATGTCAAATTCTTTCCTGAACCATACCGAACCGTGGAAATCTTTAAGTGCGGTATTATAAAACATAGCCGGCACATTAAAACTCTTCCAGTCCGAATCGTCATAGCTTACTTCTGCATAGACCGGAGTTTTTCCTTCCATGCCGGCATCCTTATCATCCAGCTTTTTATACCACCTATCCATGCAGGCGGCGTCGTTTTCCTGCACTTTCTTTACATATTCCTTATCGCAGCATCTTTTTATCTCATCATCATATATCTTATATTTTGCAAGGACTTCCTCAGGCAGGTGCGCTTCTATCGGCGTTCCGCCTATAGAGTTGTTGATTATCCCAACCGGCACGCCTTCGCTCAAAAATATCTGCTCTGCAAAATGAAATGCCGCCGCGCTCATATTAAGCAGATCGTTTTTATCCGACGCATTAAGCCATTTCCCGCCGCAAAACTGTCTGTCATATCCGCCGAACCTTATCTGTTCGGGGACGCGAAACTCCCTTATGAGCGGATAATCGATATCGTCTATCCCCTCGCCGATATGATCTATCGTCCTTTCAATGGGAAGTTCCATATTTGACTGCCCGCTTGCTATGTATACGTCTCCAAACCAGATATCTTTTATATCTTCGCTGTAATTTTCCGAACTTATTTTCATATGGTGCGGTCCGCCGGCTTTACCCGTCTTTATATCAAATACAAATTCGCCTGTTTCGTCCGCTTCCGCTTCATATCTTTTCTCGCCGTACTCAAGCGTAAGATGCGCGCCTTTTTTTGCAAAGCCCCATATTTTAACGTCCGATTCCCTCTGCAGGATCACGCCGTCTTTAAAACATGCAAACATCTCAAAGTCTTTCCCTGCCATAAAAAATTACCTCCAAAATATATACATCTTTAAAAGGGATGCCGGCAAAGCATCCCTTTTATTATTTATTAAATCCTCTCTTACATCATTCCTTTAAAGGAATACCCTTTGCATCCACGTTAATCTTTCCGCAAAGTATAAGAATTCCTTCAATGAATCCCCAAAGCGCAGCTATTCCGCATGTGCATATCGTAAGTATAAGCTGGATAACGCCTTTTGTTGTATATCCAAGGTAAAAGTTATGTATTCCCCAGCCGCCTAAGAATATTCCTAAAAGTCCTGCTACAAGCTTTGATTTTCTCTCGCCTTCCGGAACTGCCTGAGAAAGCGCTACCCCGCATCTAAGGCATACGGCCTGTCCTGGAGCCGTCTCCGCTCCGCAATTAGGGCAGAATCTGTTCCCTGCGTTTCTCGGGGCGCCGCATTTTACGCAAACAGCAGCAACATTGTCCATTTCATTACCACAATTTTTACAATACATTTAGACCCATTCCTTTCGCTTCATATTGTTTTATAAAAAGTATATACTTTACAACGGTTATTGTCAATAATTTTAATTTATCCCGGAGAAATAATCAAGGCATATATTCACGGCGTTTACTACCGCCTCCGACGTTTCTGTCGCGCGGGTCAGGCCGTCTATTTCATTGTCTGATCCCTTATCTTTTCCTTTAATCGTTATCCTGTCCGACAAGCCCTTAAACTGCTCCTTAAAGCTCTCGTCGGTACAGCCTGCCCCAAGTCCTGCCGTTTCGTTCATATATACGATATCAATGCCCGTAACCGTACCTGCCGTATCTACGCCCGCGGCTATCGTAACATTGCCCGAATGTCCCGCCGAATGCGCAATGAACGCATAACCGGCCACGCTGCCGGCAGAATCCTTCGCAACTGCTATGTTATCTATATATGCCTTCATATTTTCGCTGTTTTTTGCGTCATACTCCTTGATATCTTCATTAAGAGCCTTATCTTCTTCAAATTCTATACCGTCATAATCCTTATATACATTTTCATAACTTGTAAGCCTTGCTTCATCCGAGGCATTATCTATGCTTTTTTTCGTTTTCACATATACGCCCGCAAGAATGAGTCCAAGCACGGCGGCAACCGCGCAGAGCACAAGTCCGTCCCTTAACAGGCTGTCGCCTTTTCTTCTTATACGTTTTTTAGCCATAAGGTTCTTTTCTCCTCTCCATACGGTACAGGCGCTGTACTTTTTACTACAGATTATCGCACAAGATACGCCCTTAGGCAAGCCTTTTGATAACCGTACGGCCTTTTACGAAAATTTAGATCTTTCCCTCATGTATTTATCTTTTGTTGCCATACCTCCGCGGATATGCCGTTCGGACTTATTTATGTCCAACACCTGCCTTGCACGCGCCGCAAGCGCCGGATTGATCATAAACAAACGCTCCGTTACGTCTTTATGTACGGTACTTTTGCTGATACCGAATTTCTTGGCGGTCTGCCTTACCGTCGCATTGGATTCAATGATATAATTTGCAATCCGGATAGCCCTTTCTTCTATATACTCTTTCACAAAATATCACCTTATATTATCACATTCTGTATATTGTATGAACGGACATATCCGGTTATGACTTATACATTTCAAATCCAAAAACATATTTTTTATTTACATATTTTATTATTGTGATATAATTTTATTATTATAATATAATTATATCACAATAAATCCGGTATGTCGGGGAGGTGCAGCCCATGGACAAGAAGGAAAAGCTTGCCGCGAAACTGAATATAATCAATCTCATTACTTTTATAATAGTCGTACCGTCTCTGATAATCACACTGATAGTCGTACTGATCACAAGTTCATCTCTGGGAGTACAGTCGCATCAGGAAAGGTCTATGTCTGATTACAATACGGGCTGGCAGATCGCAGGTACTGAAAAACGTACTTATATCACGCTCCCGCAGGCATTTGAATCGGATGAGGCCACCATAACGCGCGCCATCATACCTGAACTGAACAATAACATGGTCCTTGTATTTCCAAATAACCGTCAGGTAATAGAAGTAAGCACGGACACGGAAGAAGGCGTTATATATTCTTCCAACGACCATGATTTTATACTGCCCTGCATCGCCGACCACTACTGTATGGTTGAACTCCCTACAAGCCGCACGCTGTATCATATCACGATAAAATTTAAAAATTATGAAAGCGATACCTGTTATGTCCCGGGATTCAAGATCGGTTCCCTTTTTGCCGCATATACATATATAGCTTATATCGATCTGATTTCTATCATAAATATCATCGTATTGTTTATAATTACCACGATACTCATATTCTTTGCTATATCTACATCCGCAAGGCATATGTTTGACGCGCGTATATCAAGCCTCACAATATTTACAATATGCTCGCTGCTTTTAACAGCGTCCTCGTCCTCTATTTCGGAACTTACTCCGCTAAGGCCTGAGATTTCCGCAAGCATTACTTATTTTGTGATCATGCTTATTCCGATACCGACGCTGCATTATATATGGTATACAACCGAAAGGAAGTATAATCTCTTTAATGTGATGACCATCGTATGCCGCATTAATATAATCGCGCAGCTCATCGTCGGCTTGTTTACGGATATAAGCTCATCGACAATGCTCATACCTACAGGCGTGATCATCATACTGTCGCTTGTTATATGCCTCTTCTATATGAATAAGGAATATGCTGCCTCCCCGACACGGTATAACGCTGCAATCCTCATATCGCTTTCCGTCGTATCGGTCATAGCTATATTTATCATGGTAATGTATGAGATCACGGCTAACCCGTACCATAGGATCATGCAGACTGCGTTAACCGTATTCTGCGCAGTACAGTTCGTTACCGTAATATTTTCGATACGCAGGCAGATGGAAAAAGCAAGGGAAACCGAACAGGAACTTACGGTATATACAAGGCTGTCCAAAAAAGACTTCCTTACCGGCCTTGATAACCGCTATTCCTTTGACCAGGATATAGAATCCATACTGAATAAACTGCCGGAAGATTCCGATGTAGTCCTTATCATGCTCGACTTAAACGGCCTTAAGTATACCAACGATTCACACGGGCATCTTGCGGGGGACGACCTTATAAAGCGCGCCGCCTCATGTATTACCAACGCCTATAAGGAAATCGGTACCGCATATCGTATCGGCGGCGATGAATTTGCGGCAATCATCCCGAATTGTACTTATAACGACGACGAACTGAAAGCAAAGCTTGACGCCGCTATTTCCGAAGATAACCAGTCCCATTCGCTTACACTGTCCATGGCGCTTGGCATAGGCCATATGCTTGATGAATCCGGCGCTCGTATCCGTGTAAGCAAATGGAAAGATATTGCCGATATGAATATGTACCGCAACAAGCAGGAACAGAAAACCGGCACAAAGTATTTTGAAACTCCCGAAATCCTCGATATAATGAACTGTATCGTAACTACCATAGAAGAAAAAGACCCCTATACCGCAAAACATTCTTCCCGGACCCGCCTTATATCGGAATTCCTTGCGGCAAAACTAGGTCTGTCGCCAAAGACTATATCCGATACGCGCGTAGCCGCCAATCTTCACGATATCGGCAAGCTTGCAATACCTGACGCTATTCTTAACAAACCCGGCAGGCTTACGGATGAAGAATTTAAGATAATGAAAGATCATGCTGCCCTCGGCGCCAAGATCATCGACAGCTCAAGCAGCATGAAAGACATTGCAAATGCGATACGCCACCACCATGAACGCTGGGACGGAAAAGGATACCCCGACGGACTTTCCCACAAAGATATACCTACTATTTCAAGAATCATTGCCATTGCCGATTCCATTGATGCAATGACCTCCAACAGGGTATACAGAAAATCTTTCGGTCTTGAATACTGCCGCAGCGAGATTGAAAAGAATCTTGGAATAATGTATGATCCGGTTATAGGACGTATTGCCCTTGATAACTGGGATGAGATTGAAAAAATAGTACTTGATAATAAATAACTGACCGGCTCCTTTACAATTCTTCTGCCTTGAAGTCGGTATATCCCTCATAGTAGTAACTGTGGTCGATGCCTTTCATATAGACCGCACGGCTATTGATATCATCGGTCAAAGCATTTTTAAGCAGGTGCTTAATTTCGATATCTTTAATCGGACTTCGCTCCATAGCGAGCAAATAATCCTCTTTATCCACCCTGCTCCAATCTACAACCCTGCCGAGTTCTTTTTTGAAAATACAGTCCAGCCAAATACGGGCACTGCGCCCATTTCCTTCTCTAAAAGGATGAGCGATATTCATTTCCACATACTTTTCGACAATCTCATCAAAAGTGGACTGCGGCATCTTGTCGATATTCTTAAGCGCCGCCTCAAGATACATTAAAGGAGCAAAGCGAAAATTTCCCTTTGCAAGGTTAACCGTTCTTATCTCCCCTGCAAAGTCGTATATTTCGTCAAAAAGATACTTATGGATTGCTTTCAGAGCAGAAAAGGTTCCCGTCTCCAGCTTGTCAAGCTTTCCGCTTTCAAAAAGTTCCACCGCCTTTTTCTTGCTGATCCGTTCTTCCTCACGTCTGCGGCAGCCATCCCCCATCGGGCATGACGAACAGCTGCCGCCGCATGAAGATTTACCGTTCTTTTTTGATCTTACAAGATATACAATAACCATGATCACTATTACTAAAACTATACCGCCTGCAATATAGGTGCCCATATATGATTCTCCTTTATATATTATACTCCTGCAGTCAGTTTATCAGACTCATTATAAGGCCTGCAAAGCATATATATGATCAGTACAGCCGCTGCTGCCGCAAATACAAGGCCTGCCACGTTTACGGCTCCCGTAACAAGAAGCCCTATCTGATTTACTATAAGCGCTATCGCATATGCAAACACGCACTGATATCCTATTGCAAACCATGTCCATTTGGCGCTGTTCATTTCCCTTCTTATCGCTCCTATCGCGGCAAAGCACGGCGCGCACAAAAGGTTGAATATAAGGAAAGCATATGCCGAAAGCTGCGTCATGCCTTCAAAATCCAGAACGCCGAACACGCCGACAACTTCTTCTTTTGCCACAAGTCCCATTATCGTTGCTATCGTTGCCCTTATATTTCCAAATCCAAGCGGTACAAATATAAAGCTTATCGCGTTTCCGATAATTCCAAGTATGCTGTTTTCAAGTTCCATATCCGGATTAAATCCAAACTTTCCGCTCTCCACTCCAAAACATGAACCTGCCCATATTATTATAGACGACAGAAGGATGATCGTGCCCGCCTTTTTAATAAACGACCAGGCGCGTTCCCACATGCTCCTTAATACATTGGATACCGTAGGCCAGTGATATGCCGGAAGCTCCATAACGAACGGCGCCGGATCTCCTGCAAACATTTTTGTCTTCTTAAGCATTATACCCGATGTTACTATCGCAAATACGCCAAGGAAATATGCGCTTGGCGCAACCCACCACGCCCCGTTAAAGAGCGCTGTAGCTATGAGCGCTATTATAGGGAGTTTTGCGCCGCACGGGATAAATGTAGTAGTCATGATAGTCATCTTGCGGTCGCGGTCATTCTCGATCGTCCTTGACGCCATAACTCCCGGGACCCCGCATCCCGTACCTATAAGCATAGGTATAAACGATTTTCCCGAAAGTCCGAACTTGCGGAATATCCTGTCCATAATAAACGCTATACGCGCCATATATCCGCAGGCTTCAAGAAATGCCAGGAATATAAAGAGCACTAACATCTGCGGCACGAATCCGAGAACTGCCCCGACACCGCCTATGATACCGTCGATTATAAGCCCTTTAAGCCATTCGGCGCATCCTATTGCGTCAAGGCATTTTTCCGCCAGTACCGGCACGCCCGGAATCCATACTCCGTATTCAGACGTATCAGGCGCATTTTCCATAGCCGAATCATATATGTCCGCAACGGCATAACCTGCTTCTTCAAACGCATCCGCATATGTGCCGAACTCCTCATCAAACGTTCCGAAATCTTTATCCTCTATCGCCGCAAGTACGGCATCCGCTCCGACTACTCCCGCAGCCTCCGCCTGTTCTATACCTGATACCATATCCTGCGTCCATATATTATTTTCCGCATATTCAGTCATATCTTCTTCATACTGCGCGCTTCCTATGCCAAACAGATGCCAGCCGTCGCCAAACAGCCCGTCGTTCGCCCAGTCCGTCGCCCATGAGCCTACTGTCGATACCGATATGTAATATACAAGTATCATAACTGCCGCAAATATCGGAAGCGCGGCAAACCTGTTCGTAACTACTTTGTCGATCTTATCGGATACCGTAAGTTTATTTTTCCTTTTTTTCTTATATGAACCTTTCATAAGCGAAGCGATATATATGTATCTTTCATTGGTAATGATGCTTTCAGCGTCATCGTCGAGTTCTTCTTCCGCTGCCGCAATATCGCTTTCGATATGCTTTAATACCTCGGGATTGATATTGATCCTTTCAAGCACTTTTTCATCGCGTTCAAATATTTTGATCGCATACCATCTCTGTTCATTAGCCGGCATATCGTGGAGCGCGGCCTCTTCGATATGCGCGATCGCATGTTCCACTGCTCCGGAAAACGTATGCATAGGCACCATGCTTCCTTTTCCCGCAGCCTTTATTGCCGCCTCTGCCGCTTCCATTATCCCTTCGCCTTTTAATGCCGATATGGAAACAACTTCGCAGCCAAGTTCTCTGGAAAGTTCTTTAATATTTATCACATCTCCGTTTTTCCTGACAACATCCATCATATTTACAGCTACAACAAGAGGTATCCCAAGTTCCGCAAGCTGTGTCGTAAGGTACAGATTCCTTTCAAGGTTGGTGCCGTCCACAATATTAAGTATCGCGTCGGGTCTTTCTCCTACAAGATAATTTCTTGCGACAACTTCTTCCAGCGTATAGGGTGAAAGTGAATACACGCCCGGCAGGTCCGTTATCGTTACTCCGTCATGCTTTTTTAGTTTGCCTTCCTTTTTTTCAACCGTTACGCCCGGCCAGTTCCCTACGAACTGGTTGGAACCCGTAAGCGAGTTGAACAGCGTAGTCTTACCGCTGTTAGGATTTCCGGCAAGAGCTATTTTAATATTCATTATACTTTCCTACCTTTCTTCTATATGTTTTCAACTTCTATCATATCCGCATCAGCTTTCCTGAGGGATAATTCATAGCCTCGTACAGTAATTTCAACGGGATCCCCAAGGGGCGCAACCTTCCTTACATCGATCTGAACGCCTTTTGTTATCCCCATATCCATTATGCGCCGCTTAACTGCGCCTTCACCGTGAATCTTTACGACTTTTACCTTATCGCCAATTTTAGCCTGCCTCAATGTCTGCATTTTTTCATCCTCCTATCTTAAACCATAATTTTCTGCGCCATTTCCCGGCTTACGGCAACACGCGACTCTTTTATATTAACTATCACATTGCCGCCTATTGCGCTGACTACAGTTACACTGCTGCCCGCAACAAAGCCCAGATCCTCAAGATGCTTTTTTATATCAGGTTTCCCACCAATACGCTTTATGATATTCTCTTCTCCTATGTCTGCTAGTGTAAGTGGCATCATAAAATATCCTTCCTTATTTAATATTTATTATGTTAGCTTGGGCTAACTTATAACCTTTAAAAAAGAGTTTCTGTGTGAAACCCTATTCGTTAGCATATGCTAACTGTGCTGCTAAAAAATATAGTTAGTTTCAGCTAACTAATAATCATTATATTCATATATTGCATATTTGTCAACAACAAATTTACATTTAACACCAAATTCTTGTAAATATCCATGATCTGTGCTATTATTTTTTTATATAAAAGGGGGTATTAACATGCATTTGCAGGAATCAGGAGAAATGTATCTTGAAACAATACTTATATTATCGGACTCCCAGCCTTCGGTACGCTCGATTGATATTTGCGAATATATGGGATATTCCAAACCCAGTGTAAGCCGCGCCGTAGGGCTTTTAAAAAATGGCGGTTATATCACTGTTGACGGAAACGGTTTTATTACCCTTACCGAAAGCGGCAGGCACATAGCCGGGAAAATATATGAAAGGCACACGGTGCTGACCTCATTTTTAACCGGCCTCGGCGTACCGGAAGATACTGCCGCGGAAGATGCCTGTAAGATAGAACATGATATAAGCGACATATCTTTTGACGCTATCAAAAGATCGATCAAAAAAGACGCCCATACCTAAAAGAAACGATGCTCCTTTAATCCGGAGCATCGTCTTTTTCTGAAAAGATCCATATCGTATCAACACATTCAGGATTGTCTTTTTCATACATATGTATCTCAAGAGTTATATAAGAACCGTCTTTTTTCATAAACGTATATTCCAGGAAATCCTTTTTTGCCAGTTCTTCCCTAAGGAATCCGTAGTCGCACATTCTGATAAAATCATCCCGGTACTGTTCGTCTATATACTGCTCCATATACATCCTGATCGCTTTTTGATACGTATTGTTGCTGTGCCGCAGTATGCCTGCAAAATACTCGGGGATATATATATACCTTACCTCGTCGGTAACTATGTTCACAAAATATACTCCCTTATACTTTGGCTCGATTATCTTAAGGAACTGCTCGGCGTCCTTCTTTTTCACAAGTATTTCTTCAAGCTTATGATTAAGCGCGCGCTGCTGCCTTTCCTTTCCGTTCTCCATATAGTATCTGTTCTTATCCGCCCGCATATTTTCTTCGGCCTGGTTGATAAGCTCCTGGATATCCCTGCAGTCATCATCCCACATGATTCCGACAGATATATCGTATTCTTTATGCAAAAGATCGTCCTTTATCTTATCCACGGCGCGCAGGATATCCTTATACTCCTTATTAAAACATATAACAACAAATTCGTCCCCGCCTATACGGTATACGTGCGCTTTCGTAAAATATCTCTGTATGGTATCGGCTATGTAGCAAAGCATTTCATCGCCGGCTTTATGTCCCAAATGGTTATTAAGCTCATGAAGCCCTATCGCATCCATATAAACACATGCAACCGAATCAAAGGTTTCTTCTGAAAACTCTGTTATATCATTTTCAAACCTGCTTCTGTTATATACCTTCGTAAGCGCATCATAATTGCTCATATATTCAAGCTGTCTTCTCTGATACAGCTCGGCAACGTGCTCGTCATGTATATCCCTTACATATATCATAACCATCTGGTTATCATCCGTATATCCGGAATCCTTAAATATCTCAAGTATTACCCACCTGTACATGTCGCCGTACCTGCGTCTGTAACGGAGTCCGAGCCTGTAATTGCCATTCTTAAAATGAGTTCTCAGATTATTAATATCCGTGACTTCCAAGAACCTCTTTCTGTCTTTCTTATATATATTTTCAGACATACCGAACATAGTAAACCATTCCGAGCACTTGTGGATCGCGCCGTGCGCCAGCGCGCTCTCTTTATCGGCAACCTTTATGACTTCAAACGTATCTTCGGTAAGATTGCCCCTAAGTATCTTAAAATATATATCTGTGATCGCTTTTACCATTTCCCTATGGATGCCTTTATCTTCCGATGTTTCCTCATCCGTTCCAAAGGTCATGTTTTTAAGCGCTTCCTGTTTCTTGATATATACTCCGCTGTCGTCTACATTATCATCGTTCTGGAGGAGTTTTTCCATCTGTTCTATAGGCATGGGTCTGTAGAAATAATATCCCTGCCCATATGCGCAGCCAAGCGCCGTAAGGACATCCGCATGTATCTTATTCTCTACTCCTTCGGCTATTACCCACATATCCATCGCATGCGCCATCCTAAGGATAGATTCCAGTATATTGCGTCCTTTTTTCAGGTTGTTTTCATCAAGGTCAAGAAACTTCATATCCATCTTAAGGATATCTATATTTATATCTTTTAATATATTAAGCGACGAATATCCGCTTCCGAAATCGTCCAAAAGTATCCGAAATCCCATTTCGTGAAGCCTGTTCACCATATCCTTAAGGATATCGCTGTTCTTGGCAAATTCCGTTTCCGTGATCTCCACGGCAAGGTTATCTGAACCTATATCATATTTATCGGCAAGTTCCTTAAGGTACTTTGGCACATCCATCGACTTAATGTCTATAATGGAAATATTTACTGATACCGGAACAACTTTTATTCCTTCTTCTTTCCAGTGTTTTATCTCTTTGCATACTTTTTCCCAAACATATTTATCAAGTTCAACGATAAGGCCGCTCTCTTCGAGGATAGGTATATACTCTGCCGGAGGAAGAAGCCCCTGTTCGGGATGGATCCATCTTACCAGCGCTTCCATGCTCACTATCTTTCCTGTAACAATATCGCATTTCGGCTGCAGAAAGAACGTGAATTCCTCATTTTCAAGTCCTCTTTGTATACCGTTGAAAATCCTCTGCTTTTTCTTTATATCCTGCTCCATTTCGCTGCTGAAATAACATATGCTCTTGTCATAGCGCGTCTTTGCGATATCGGATGCTATCTGCGCATTGTTGCACATCATATCCACATCTTCATCGCCCTGCTCAATATGGTATATGCCGACCACGGGCGTAAATCCCGCTCTTTGTTCATATACCGCAACATATTCGTACACGGTATTATATAACTGCTCTATAAGATCTTTGTCATCCGGCATGAATAACATAAAATCATCCGAGCCGAAATATCCTCCTATGCTTTCGGATACGCTTTCAAGATCCCGTATATAACGCCCTATCTTCTTTAATATAAAATCTCCGGCTTCCTGTCCGTACACTTCGTTATACAGTTTGAACTGCTTAATATCCATAGATACCAAGCACTTTCCAGCTCCGCCGTTCTTTTTGATATGATCCGACACCTGTTCCATGAAGTACTTTTTAAGCAAAAGCCCCGTCACGGAATCTCTTACATATATATTCGTATAAATTCCGTTTTCTATAATACCTTCGCAATATTCTTCTACTTCTTTCAGGTTAAGTATCGTGTACGCATCCTCATCTTCCCGGTTCAGGTATATACACTCGACATCCAGCCACTTGCCCAGTTCGCCGCAAAAAACTGCGCTCCGTCTTTTGTTCCCTTTTTTGGGGCAGTGCTGAACGGTTTATCTTCGCCCCTTAAACAATCATAACAGTATTTTCCTGTCTCAAGCTGCGGAAAATATTTTTCCAGTCCCTTATCAAAATATATAACTTTGTAATCATTATCAACAATATATGTAGCGCTTCCGTTTTTTCCGTTAAGCATTTTCACACCCCCCTGATAATAATAACTGCACAAACCGGTACCTTCCTACGATTTATGCAGACAGAACTGAAATATTCATATTCGCTCGTCAGGAAAAACAAAAATGCCGGCAACGGGAATCGAACCCGTACAGGTGTTACCACCCGCAGGATTTTAAGTCCTGTGCGTCTGCCAGTTCCGCCACACCGGCATAACTGTTCACCGTAACACTATACAGTATATCACATGGGCAAAAAAGTTCAAGTGATATTTTTCATATTTTTTATAATTACCGATGATACTGGAGGAAGCGTAATATCCAGATATCCGTTATATACGTAATAAATGACCGCATTAAGCGAAAAACCGTCCCTGTACGAAGTGATAAGCGATACCATGCTTATGTCTTTTGTGACGCCAAGTTCCCACACGGGGACATGTATGCGTTTTTCTTCTTCCGATATATTGGCCGCTATCACAAACGCCTCTTTGTCATTAAACCGCCCATAGCACAACACATCTTTTTCCTGCGCGAGAAATACGAGCGAACCCGTCCTAAGCGCGTCATAGTCCCTGTGGATCCGTATAACCTCTTTATGGAACAAAAGCAGATCCTTATCTTCCCTTCCCCACGGATATGTCCTTCTGTTATCCGGATCGGTAAATCCGCATAAACCAACCTCGTCGCCATAATATACCGTAGGCGAGCCCGGCCATGTCATCTGTATCATAACGGCTTCCCGCAATATCGCGGGGCTTACGCCGGCTTCAGCCATATGCGCTCCGACCGTCTCAGTCCTTCCCACAATATGGTTGGTCCTTGTAAGAAATCTTGAGTGGTCATGGTTTGAAAGCTCATTCATTGCCGAATACAGCGACGGCGTTGTCATGTTCAGCATGTTATGCATCATTGCGTTTTTAAATACTTCCGCATTTCCGAGAAGATCTTCCCTGTACTCGTCGCTGTGTTTTTCCATTCCCGTAAAAAACCATGAAACCGGCTCCATAAACGCATCATAGTTCATTACGGTATCCCATTCGTCGCCCTTAAGCCATTCCCTTGCGCTTCCGTAATGTTCGGCAAGTATTACAGCATCGGGATTGGCTCCTTTTACGCTTTCCCTGAAAGCCTTCCAGAACTTATGGTTATACTCGTCGGTATACCCAAGGTCTGCTGCCACATCCAGCCTCCAGCCGTCGGCGTTATAAGGAGGCGATACCCATTTGGCCGCAATCTTCATAATATAATGGAAGAGTAACGGCGATTCTTCATAATTTAATTTCGGAAGCGTATCATGTCCCCACCAGCCGTCGTATTTTTCATTATACGGCCAGTTTTCTTCAAAAAACTTGAAGAAACTCCTGTATGGGCTGTCTGCGCTCACATACGCTCCTTTTTTATATTCCGCCTGGTTTTCATATATCCTCTCTCTGTCAAGCCATTTATTAAAAGAACCGCAATGGTTAAATACACCGTCCAATATGACGCGCATTCCCCTTTCATGCGCTTTTTCAACAAGCTCGGCAAAAAGTTCATTTCCCGCTTCAAGGTTCCGTATGTCGGTTACTCGCCGGATATATTTTTCCGCTTTCTTATTGTCATTGTCATACGGCTCCAACACGGCTCCGTCATCAGCGACGATCCTGCCGAAATGGGGATCGACGTAGTCGTAATCCTGTATATCATATTTATGGTTAGACGGGGAAATAAATATGGGGTTAAGATACAAAACTTCTATCCCAAGCTCTTTAAAATAATCCAGGTTCTTTATAACTCCGGCAAGGTCGCCGCCGTAAAATTCCCTGACGTCCATAGTCTTGGGAAGCCTGTACCAGTCATCGGATCTGGATACGTGCTCGCCTATATAACTGTATTCATCGCTTACGACGTCATTGCTTTTATCGCCGTTACAGAACCTGTCAACAAATATCTGGTACATTACCGCGCCTTTAGCCCATTTCGGAACGCTAAAGCCAGGTATTATCTGAAAATCGGCATATTCCGTCCTGTCGCTTTGTACTCCAAGCCTGTTATAGTACAGGACTTTATCTGCATGATGCATCTCAAAATAATAGTTTAGCGGCTCTTTGTCAGTATCTATGACCGCCTCATAATAATCAAATATCTCATCGCTTTTTATTATTTTCATATTATATACCGCGGCATTTGCAGCAAGGCATACCTTATCCATATCGGAATGTCCTGTCCTAAGCCTTACCGACACTTCGTTATACGGCCCCGGTTCCGAAGGACTCCGAAACATTTCCGTCCCGTCGCTGTATATTGCCCGGATATTAATATCATGTTCCCGTGAATTATCCAATTCGTTCCACTCCTTAATTATCATTACAAAGTAAAACAGGATAGTTCGCACTATCCTGTTTTGGAGAAGGTATTTTTGTTACTTATGGGGTGTAGCAAAAACTATATAATGTATTGGGGTTTACAATACGGAGTATATCACTATAATATAAAACAGTGTGCACAAACTTTTTTATTTTTTTCAATTTTCTTTGTGAATAATCACAATAATATACTTTCCTTTTATCATTTTTGTAATGTTTTCGATTCAAAATACCCTTTTCTATTGTCATTATTACCAATAAATATTACACCATCTTACATTCTCTGTTGTCAAACAGCGCCTCAAATTCTTCTCTTCCGATACGCTCTTTTTCAATCAAAAGAGCCGCGCATCTTTCAAGAACGTCCATGTGTTTGTTAAGGATATCTTTCGCTTTTTTATAACAGTCGTCGATAATCCCCTTTACTTCCGCGTCAATAGTTGACGCCACACTCTCGCTGAACCCTCTTGTATGGCCGAAATCTCTTCCTATAAACACTTCGTCGTCGTCATCATAATTTATCATACCGATCTTATCGGAAAAGCCGTATTTCGTCACCATATCAGTCGCTATCGACGTCGCCTGCTTTATATCCTGCGAAGCGCCCGTCGTGATATCTTCAAGCACGATCTCCTCTGCTATCCTTCCGCCAAGGCTTACGATTATATGCTGGAGCATCCTTCCCTTTGTTTCGAAAGTCTCGTCTTTCTCCGGCAGCGGCATCGTATATCCGGCCGCGCCAATGCCTGTCGGAATAATGGATACCGTATGAACGGGGCCTACGTCAGGAAGCACATGGAACAATATCGCATGACCCGCCTCGTGATACGCCGTTATCTTCTTATCCTTATCGGATACGACCCTGCTTCGCTTCTCAGGTCCTATCCCGACTTTTATAAATGACTTGGTAATGTCTTCCTGCATTATATACGCCCTGTTTTCCTTTGCCGCGCATATCGCCGCTTCATTAAGCAGGTTTTCAAGGTCCGCTCCCGTCATGCCCGCCGTCGTCTGGGCTACACTTTTAAGGTCGACGTCTTCTCCCAAAGGTTTATTCTTCGCGTGGATCTTAAGTATGTCTTCCCTTCCTCGCACATCCGGCCTTCCTACCTCAACCCGTCTGTCAAACCTTCCCGGGCGAAGTATAGCCGGATCAAGTATATCTATCCTGTTCGTTGCGGCCATGACAATTATTCCTTCATTAACTCCAAATCCGTCCATCTCAACAAGAAGCTGGTTAAGCGTCTGCTCCCTCTCGTCATGTCCGCCGCCGAGGCCTGTTCCCCTTCTTCTGCCGACAGCATCTATCTCATCTATAAAAACTATGCACGGCGCATTTCTCTTTGCATCCGCAAAAAGATCCCTTACTCTCGATGCTCCGACTCCGACAAACATCTCCACGAAATCAGAACCCGATATACTGAAAAACGGCACTCCCGCTTCTCCGGCTACCGCTTTTGCAAGAAGGGTCTTTCCCGTTCCCGGAGGACCTACCATTATAACTCCTTTAGGTATCCTTGCTCCCAGGTTGGTATATTTTCCCGGGTCTTTTAAGAAATCCACTATCTCCTCAAGCTGTTCCTTTTCTTCTACAAGTCCCGCAACATCATTAAATGTCTTTCCCTGTTCGCCGGGCGGTATCATCCTCGCCTTGCTCTTTCCAAAATTCATAAGCCGGGAATTTCCGCCTCCGTTTTGCGCGCTCATCATTGAGATCAGGAATATCACCGCTATGATCAAAAGGACATACGGAAGAATAGTTATCCACCATGGGGTCTTTTCTATCGCCTTCGTCATATAACTGAATGAATCGCCGTATTTGGCATCCTGCGACAGCTCGTACAGTTTATTCTCAACTTCTCCGACATCTGTCGAATAATACACTTCGGTATTCTCCGAATCCTTGTATGCCACCTGGACTTTTCCCGCCGGCGTATTCTGATCCTGCGATATCGTAACCGATAAAACTTTCCCGTCTTTTATATCACGCACAAGATCCGATGTATTATATCTGTTCAGCCGGTTGTTATTCATACCGCCTGAAAGATACAGCATAAATACTACTATAAGTATTAGGATCAGGAAAAATCCGTTTCCT
Organism: uncultured Lachnospiraceae bacterium; assembly: GCA_947593975.1. GTDB lineage: Bacteria > Bacillota > Clostridia > Lachnospirales > Lachnospiraceae > V9D3004. The sequence goes on along the minus strand of CANQDW010000026.1, from coordinate 5,020 downwards.
CTCATTTGTCTTTTCAATCTGCAACCTCCTGATAAGCTTTCTTTTATATATTTTATTAATCCTGTTCTATCTTCAATATTCCTATATAAGGAAGATTGCGGTACCTCTGCGCATAGTCAAGCCCGAAACCAACCACGAACTCATCCTCGATCTCAAACCCGTTATAATCAACCGCGACCGGATATTCCCTGCGCGACGGCTTGTCAAGCAGTGTGCATACCGCAAGGCTCGCCGGTTCCGCTTCTTTAAGATATTCAATAAGCTTTGACAATGTTCTGCCCGAATCCAGTATATCCTCAATTATCATTATATGCTTTCCCGTCACAGGCGAATCGGTATCTTTTATTATTTTAATTTTTCCCGAGCTTTGCATGCCGTCTCCGTAGCTCGATACCTGCATGAAATCGATCTTTACCGGCATGTCAAGCCTTTTTGCCAGCTCGCATGTAAAAAATATGCTTCCCTTAAGAATACATATTATATGCAAAGTCTTGCCCTTATAATCATTATTTATCACAGCTGCCATTTCGCCAATGCGTCTGTTAAGGTTTTCTTCCGGAATAAATACTTCTACCGTTTCTTTCATAATACCCTCTTTTCCGTACATTATCTAAAACTTATCTCTAATATCGTTTTTGTATCGTCCCTTACGTAATAATCCTTTACCGCATATCCGCCGAGGACCGATAAAATACAGCCGTCTTCTGCCGCAAGCAGGATATTTTTACGGTACTGCCTCGGAATCCTTTTGTCGATCATATACCGCGTAAGTTTCTTGGTCTCTCCGCCGCTCAGCCTGAAACGGTCATTTTCATACGGACGCCGTATGCTCAATTTACTCTTGATTCTATCATAATCAAACCATTTTGTACAATTATTTTTGGGAATATCCATTATACCGGGGTTATATTTTTTTACCGAAAAAACAATATCAAGTTTTTCATGAAATACGCCTTCGTCGGGAAGATATACGCCGGCGACCCGGATATTTACCGGACTGCTCGCCGCGGCTTCTTTTGAGAGCGTATATTCAAACCTATCTCTGCCTTCATCCCGCGCGCTGTCCTTTTCCCGGCTTATCATCAGAACATCGTACTGCTTTTTTGCGCAAAGCCCGTAAGGAAGATCCGTCTGTTTCCCGGTTTCCGTATCTGCAAGCGCAAGAACGGAATCTATATTATACTTCGTAATATCTTTAAGGCTTTTTGTAAGGGCATTTATCATCTTTCTTACAAGCTCGCCCGCCGCCGCTTTCGGAACGCCGCATATATCCCTGCAGGATATGCTTACGCAGTCTTTTTCTTCAGTAACGTATTCCTTATACATCCTGTCCGTCTCAGCCTCAAACCAGCCGTATACATCCCTCAAATTCTGGGATAAAGCATCTATATGCTCTACCGCCCCGGAATTGATATGCTCAAACTGCGGGATCACATTAAGCCTGATACGGTTCCTGTCATAATCCGTACTGCTGTTTGTTGCATCCTCCCTGTAAGCCTGCCCGGACGCGTTAAGATATTCGATGATCTCCTGCCTTTTAAGGCACATGAGCGGCCTTATTATGTTTCCGCGGCATACGTCCATGCCCAAAAGCCCTTTTATGCCCGTGCCCCTGCACATCCTGAAAAGGATCGTTTCCACCTGGTCGTTTTTGTGGTGCGCCACAGCGATCTTATCGGCCCCAAACCTAAGCCTTTCTTTTTCAAACGCCTCGTAGCGGACATAACGCCCGGCTTCCTCGACCGTCATATTTTTATCTGCGGCTATCTGTTCCACGGGATAATAATAACTCCTGAAAGGGACGTTATATTCTTCGGCAAGTTCCTTTGCGAATTTCTCATCCGCATACGCGTCTTCTTTTCTTATACCGTGGTTTACATGTACCGCGCATAACATAAGGCCGTATTCCTCTGCAAGATATACGAGCATACGAAAAAGGCATACTGAGTCGGCGCCTCCCGAAAGCCCTATGATTATCCGGTCTTTTCGCCGTATCAGTCTGTTTTCTTCCACAAATGCCTTTACTTTATCCGTAAATATATCCACGGCAGTCTCCTTCTTTGGTATTTTTATTAAATATAACATATACCGTTATTAAATTCTACACCTTATACCATAATCCGGCAACAAGTACGCTCATATCGTCAACAGCTTTCCCGGGCGCGCCTTTTTGGGCCTCCTTAAGGATCATTTCAGCCATTTCCTGAGGGTTATTTATCCTGTACATCTCGATCATATCCCTTATAACGCTTTCGGGCTCCCCTCCCTGTATGCTGTCGGCCACGCCGTCGCTGAGCATTATAACCATATCGCCGTTTGTAAGTTTATGCCTGCTGCTTTCAGGCTTTGCCTCCGGCAGTATCCCTATCGGCATCGTATCCGAACTTACTACGCTGACTCCGTTTTTCTTTTTTATATATGTTGCCGCCGCGCCGTATTTTATACATTCACACATACCGTTATTTAAGTCTATCACGCATATATCCGCAGTCGAAAAGTTTTCCTCGTCATGTGAAAATACGAGCGTTGAATTGACAAACCGCAGCGCCATGCTTTCCGTAAACCCTGCCTCAACCAGCTGTTCTATCATCTCTATCACGGTTTCGCTTTCATCATATGCGGGCGCGCCGCTTCCCATGCCGTCGGTAATGGTCATCACAACCTTTCCGTTTGGCAGCGTAAGCACAGAATAATTGTCTCCCGAAACCATCTCGCCGTCTTTAGATATCCTTGCCACTCCGGTAAGCACTTTATACCGCACATCCTCTACGAATACCACTTCTTTATATTCTTTTGGCACAACACAGCCTGTCCCGTCATAAGCCCGCCATCTGCTTTTCATTACGCCGGATATGATCTCCGCCATTTCTTTCAGCGTCATGCATACATTTTTTCCTGCCTTTGCCGTTATGCATATCTCTGTACGGTTATCGCGTTTTTTCAGCGCGGCAAGTTTTTTTACCTTAATGCCGTATGACCTTAACAGGGCAAGTATCTCTTCTTCTTCCTTTATTGCCGCCTGCTTTGTTTCGGAAATATCTTTTTCAAGTTCGCTTATAAGCTTCGATACCTCTTTCATCTGTTCTGCTATAAGGCTTCTGTTCTGCGCAAACCTGTTTATCCAGCCTTCGCTTATCCGCATTATCTCAAGCTGCTTATTGGTTTCCCGCATAAAATCATCAAAGTGCATACACCTTGCCGCAAATTCAACCGACACGTCTTCCCTGCTTATCTTTCCGTCCCTTTCGGCGCTCCCAAGCATTTTTATCGTTTCGTGGTATGTATCATAATATTTCTGCTCCCAGCAGTAATGGCAGTTGCTGCACGCCCTGCATACACTCCCTGTAAGTTCGTTAAATATCTTTCCCACGCTCATTGTATTAATAACCGGACGCTTCTCTCCCTGTCTTTCAAATGTCTCTCCCAGACTCTCAAAAGCCCCGGCAAATTCTAACAGCTTAACGCTCATCTCCTGCCTTACGCTGCTCACCGCAAGGACATTATCCTCCCCGTCCTCAGAGCCGTTTACCGTAAGCACCGTTTTAGGTATAAATATAAATCCTGCCGCGGCCGATAAGAATACTTTAAGTTCCATAACGCTCCACAGTTCGGAAGGATATAAAAGCCCCGCAGCTATGCCCGACGCCGTAAATACAACCAGGCTTGCGGGCTTGCCAAGTTCGCTTACAACACCCGCAGCTATGCCCACAATACAATACAGCCCCACAAGCGCCATATTATTCCCATATGCTCCCGCGGCAATCCCCGCCGCGGCGCCTGCGATCGCGCCCGCCGACGCTCCGTACTTAAACGCCGTGCACAGCACCAGCAAAAACATTCCGCACTCCCTTATCATGAAAATACCATATATGCTTTCCGGCAGCCCGTTTATCGCAAGCGTGAGCATAAGCACAACGCTTATGATCTGTTCCCCGGAAAGTTCCTGGTCAAGCCTTCCATATCTTATAAGGTTTATTCCCTTATACAAAAGATTTGCAAATACTATTATGAGGACGCCTTCGCCTATTGATAAAAATATATTCTCGTATGTTTCAAATATCCCGCCGCATATTCCGAGGAAAGCGCTTGCCGCCGCCGTAATGTACGCAATGCTCTTAAAGCCGAGATACGTCTTTTTTACATATGCAAGCCTTTCAATGATCTTCACGCTTATAAAAACAAGCGCATATTTGACGATATTTCCGCCTCCCTGCAAAGAAAGCGGCATTATATATGATGTGACCATGCCCGCAAATACCGCGGCAATAACCGGGTTGTTCCTTTTCCTGCCCGTAAGCGCAAGCACAAACAGCGCTTCTGCAGGAACGCTCATCGAAAAAATCACGACCCTTCCGATAAAAAAACTTATTATGCTTTCTGTTAAAAGCCGTATGTCCACTCTGCCTGTCTTCACACATATCCCCCTTTTCTGCACCAATATGCGATAACAGTATATAGAGTGCAAAAAAAAAGATTTGTAGAAAAACGTCATGTCCACAAAAAAATCATTTACAGTTTGCGACAAAAAAGGACGATCTCATCAATCGTCCTCTGCCTCAAATACTATTTCGTTTGGATATACAAGCCCCAGCCTTTCCCTGGCTATCCTTTCTATATTATCATCCGAATACACATATTCTTTATATGCGTCCAGGTTATCTTTCTCTTCATTAAGATCTTCCAGCTGCTTTTCATACGCCGCTTTCTCTTCTTTCAGAAGACTGCATTCCCTGTCCAGATCGATTTTCTTATATGTAATTATAACAAACAGAACCAATACAGTAATTACTATCATGGACATGCCCGATCTCTTACTGCGTCCCTTTCTTATACGCATACAATATCCCCCATAAATACACAGCTAATCCCTGTGTTCAGATATATTCATTCTACAACGCTCGATTACATTTTTCAAGTACTTTTTTAGCAATTTAATGAAAAAAGTGTATAGGTGTCAATGATTGGTAACACTTTCACCTTTAATTATGTCAAGGGTAAGGTGGAGATTCTCGCAGAGAAT
>CANQDW010000025.1 GCA_947593975.1 uncultured Lachnospiraceae bacterium | reverse complement strand
GTAAAAGAAAACGATACTAAATATACTTCAAAAAAAAATCGCGCCTATCCAGGATACACTTTTTGACATAAGCGGGATGGAGCATGAGGAAAAGAAAAATTACCGCGTGGCGGGATGCGTATTTTCAACATACTGGATAATAGAATATAATAATGAGATGTATATAATGGACCAGCATGCGGCGCATGAAAAAGTCATGTTTGAAAAGTTCATGGGCAAAATGAAACTCGGAAACGCAGCAAGCCAGATACTTAGCCCTCAGATAATAATCACCCTGTCCCGTACGGAAGCGGATGTGATTGATAATAATTATGAAGCTTTTGCAAATGCCGGTTTTGAAATAAACCATTTTGGCGGCAATGAATACGCGGTATCCGCAGTACCTGCAGATATACCGGGGATATCGTCCGAAAAGGTCCTTTTGGATCTGATCGGTATGATTTCCGAAGAAAAGAATGTATCGCAGACAGAATCGGCATTTGTTGAAAAGATCGCGTCAATGTCATGCAAGGCCGCGGTCAAAGGCGGAAGGCGTATAAACGACAGGGAAGCTTATGAGCTTGTAAACAGCCTGTTTGAGCTTGACAATCCGTTTTGCTGTCCGCACGGACGGCCTACGATGATAAAAATGACGAAATACGAGCTTGAAAAGCAGTTTGGACGCATTGTGTAGAAATATAAAAGGAAATATATCATGAATAAACCCCTTATTATTTTAACGGGACCTACCGCATCGGGAAAAACCGAGCTGTCGATACAGCTTGCAAAGCGCATAGACGGAGAGATAATTTCCGCGGATTCAATGCAGGTGTATAAAAAAATGGATATAGGGACCGCCAAGATAACAAAAGACGAGATGCGCGGCGTGCCGCATCATTTGATAGATATCATAGAGCCGTGGGAAGAATTCAACGTGGCGGTATTTAAAAAATATGCCGATAACTGCATAGACGACATATTATCACGCGGACATATCCCAATAATAGCCGGCGGAACCGGGTTTTATATTAACGCGGTATTGTACGACACAAAATTTACAGAACATCCTTCGGACAGCGAACTTAGGAAAAGCCTGTTTGATTATGCCAAAACAAACGGAAATGACGCGCTTTATGAAAAACTTATGGAAACAGATCCGGATTATGCTTTGGAAATTCATCCTAACAATATAAAAAGGGCGGTAAGGGCAATTGAATATTATACGATCACAGGCGAAAAGTTTTCCGAACACAATAACAGGGAACGAAAGAAAGCTTCGCCGTATAATTATGCCTATTTTGTGCTTAACATGGATAGAGAGAGGCTGTATAAACGCATAGAGGAACGCGTGGATAAGATGATATCGCAGGGTCTTTACGACGAGGTAAAAGAGCTTATAAGTCTTGGATGCAATAAAGATATGACCTCGATGAAGGGTCTCGGATACAAAGAACTTATCGACTGTTATTTAGGAAAAGTTTCTTTTGAAGAAGCGGTAAATACGATAAAACAGTCAACAAGGCATTTTGCCAAAAGGCAGCTTACGTGGTTTAAGCGCGAAAATAATATAATATGGCTTGATAAAGATAAAAAAACAGATGATGAATTGCTTAGATATATCATCTGCATTATTAAAGAAAAAGGGATTGGAGTATGATATGGATAGTATTTATGATCAGTATATGAGCGCCGGGATAAGCGAAAAAGTATATAAATTATGCGAAGCTGAATGGGACGGGCTTAAAGAGAGGTTTTACGAAACGGATAAGATATCTGAATATAACCAGATAAAAGTGCTTTCCGCAATGAAAAAAAACAAAATAAGCGACGCGCACCTTATGGGTTCTACCGGATATGGCTATACCGATATCGGGCGCGATGCGCTTGAAGCGGTCTATGCGGATATTTTTCATACGGAGGATGCGCTTGTAAGGGCCCAGATAACCTGCGGCACACATGCGCTTACAATAGTGCTCTTCGGAAATTTAAGACCCGGGGACGAACTTATATATGTTACGGGAAAACCATACGACACGCTCCATGATATTATAGGAATAGATGAGGATAAGGAATGTCCGGGGTCGCTTAAGGAATACGGCATACATTATGCGCAGGTTGATCTGCTTAGCGACGGACATTTTGATTATGATAAAATAAAAGAAACAATAAAAGACAATACTAAGATTGTTGCCATACAGCGTTCAAAAGGATATGACGTAAGGCCGTCTCTTTCGGTAGATGAGATAGGCGAATGCATACGTTTCGTAAAATCGATAAGAAGCGATATCATATGCATGGTGGACAACTGTTACGGCGAATTTGTGGAAACATCCGAACCTTCGGACGTCGGGGCGGATATGTGCGTAGGTTCGCTCATTAAAAATCCCGGAGGCGGGATAGCTCCTATGGGCGGATATGTGGCAGGCACAAAAAAGTGCGTCGAAAATGCAGCCTTCAGGCTGACAACGCCTGCGCTCGGAAAAGAAGTGGGAGCGTCCTTAAATATCAACCGGAGTTTTTACCAGGGTATATTCATGGCTCCGCATATTACCGCAAACGCCGTAAAAGGAGCTTTATTTGCGGCAAAGGTATATGAAAAGCTTGGGTTTAAGTGTATACCGGGATACAGCGAAAAAAGACATGATATAATCCAGTCGGTACTTTTGGGATCGGCCCGCGCAGTGATTGCCTTTTGCGAAGGCATCCAGTCGGCAGCGCCTGTAGACGGATATGTTATGCCGGTTCCGGGCGATATGCCGGGTTACGGATGTGATGTTATCATGGCCGCCGGCACTTTTGTATCGGGTTCGTCGATAGAACTTAGCGCAGACGCGCCGATTTCGCCGCCGTATGCGGTATATTTTCAGGGCGGGCTTACATGGCAGCATGTAAAATACGGGATAATGATGTCCGTACAGAAACTTTATGAAAAGAATCTGATCGATTTGTAAGGGGTATCTTATTATGAACATCCATATTATTTTTACGGGCGGTACGATCGGAAGCGTTCAGTCTGACGAAAAAGTTATACATGCTCATCCGAAAGCGTCTTACACATTATTAAAAATGTATATGGAAAAATATGGCGGCGATAACAGCGAGTTTGTTTTTTCATCACCGTATCATATATTAAGCGAAAACCTTTCGGCAGAAAATATATTGTCTCTCATTGCCGACATAAATGATATTTTGAAGGATAAAAGCATATCCGGTATTATAATTACCCACGGAACGGATACGCTGCAGTATACGGCGGGAGTACTCGGATATGTTTTCGGCGCGGCATGTATCCCGATAGTTTTAGTTTCCAGCGATCGTGTGCTTACTGACAACAGGGCGAATGGGCTTGTTAATTTTAAGTATGCGGTTGATTTTATCAAAGGAGGATATGGTACCGGAGTGTTTGTAAGCTACCGCGGCAAAGAAGGGACGCCGGTTATCCACAGGTCGACCAGGCTTAACGGATTTGCTGCATTTTCTGCGGATATAACAAGCATATGCGGCAGATACTATGGAAGGTTTGATAACGACGTGTATGTACAATATGACAGCAGTACTGTAAACGGACGTGCGGCAATGTTTGATAATACGGATGATATAATGCTTAACGGCACATCCGGCGATATAATAAATATAATCCCTTATCCCGGCATGAAATATCCAAAGATCACAAAAAACACCAAGGCTGTTTTACATGGCAGTTATCATTCGGGAACGATATGCATTAATGATGAATTTGAGCGTTTTGCAAAAAATGCCGAAGAAAAGGATATACCGATATATCTTACCGGGCTTGATACAGATCAGGCTGTATATGAAACCGTATGCAGATATTCCGATCACGGCATAAGGATACTGCCAAAAAGTGCATTTATTGCACAATACTGCAAGCTCTGGCTTGCAGTAAGCAACGGGCTGCGCATTGATGAGATCATGCAGACATGCGTCGCATATGACCATTTATACTAAAAAACTATCTGTTTAATTGTCACATTTTAATGGAAAATCTTTGTATACAAACCGTCTTTAGTATGATATAATTTTTATGTTCGTTTTCTGTGCTTTTTTAATAAAGCATATCCATTTAAAGAAGAAAAGAGGATAATGGATAACGGAAAATATTATACGGTAAAAGAATTGCCTGATACTTTAAAACCGTATGAAAAGGTTGAAAGTTACGGGGCGGAAGCTTTGTCTGACGCAGAGCTTCTTGCGGTAATAATACGAAACGGCAGCGCAAAGGAAAGAAGCGTTGAACTTGCCGCAAGGATACTCTGCCATAACAACGGCGCCGGACTTATGAACCTTCATACGATGACCCTTACTGAACTTATGGGTTTTTACGGTATCGGGCGCGTTAAAGCGATACAGTTAAAGTGTATTGCGGAACTTACGAAAAGAATGGCAAGGACATGCCGAAAAGTTGGGGATTGTTTTACTACGCCTGATGAGATTGCAAAATATTATATGGAAGATATGCGTAATCTGGAAAGAGAGATACTCATGCTTGTTATGCTTGATTCCAAAGCCAGGAAGATCAAAGACATGGTTATCTCTTCAGGTACCGTAAATTCTTCTGTGGTTTCCGCAAGGGATATATTTCTCCAATCACTGAAATACGGGGCTGTCAGTATAATCCTTCTTCATAACCATCCAAGCGGCGATCCTTCTCCGAGCAGCGAGGATTACCATGTAACGGAAATGATCAAGGATGCGGGAGCCCTGATTGGAATTTCACTTTTAGACCATATTATTATAGGAGATAATTCTTATTTCAGCATGAGATATTCCGGTCATGTCTGAATTATCGGGAGGCAGATTTATGAATCGCAAAATAATTGGCATTGATTTTGGTACAAGCACCATAAAGATAGCGCAGAATGGCGCGGGGATTGTACTGACCGAAAAGAATGTTATAGCAATTTTAAAGAAAACCGAAGTGATCGCAGTTGGCAACGAGGCCTATGAGATGTATGAAAAGACCCCTGCAAATATAAATGTATCTTATCCTGTAAAGAACGGGGTTATCGCGGACCTCAGCAATATGCATCAGCTTATGCTCAGACTTTTGGAAAGGATCGCGCATGAATCAAAACATAAGCTAAAAGGCTTTGATTATTATCTTGCTATACCTACGGATATTACGGAAGTGGAGAAACGTTCATATTCAGACGTTGTTTCATCTCCGAAACTTAAACCGGGGCAGGTAAAGATGGTGGAAAAACCTGTGGCCGACGCGCTCGGCATGGGTCTTAGCATACTTGATTCAACAGGCGTCCTTATAGTCGATTTCGGGGCAAATACAACTGAGATATCGGTACTTTCGCTTGGCGGGATAATATTCAGCAAACTTGTTCCGCTCGGGGGCAAAGAACTTGACGAGGATATTATACATCTGGTAAGGCGCAAGTATAATTTCGTTATAGGCGAAAAGACCGCCGAGTCGGTAAAGATACAGATAGGTTCGGCAATAAGCGAAGAAGGAAAGATGACTGTATACGGAAGGAACGCGCTGTCCGGTCTTCCGAGCGAACTGGTCATAGACGCCGCTGAAGTCAATCAGGCGATCATGGAGCATCTTCAGATAATCGTCGATCATATCAAGGTTATATTGGAGCGTACGCCGCCTGAAGTATCCGCCGACATATACAGGAACGGAATATATATAACAGGAGGCTCTTCAGCGTTAAAGAATCTTCCGGAATTTATAAGAAACGCCACCGGGCTTAAGGTGAATACGAGCGACGAGCCGGAGAATACAGTTATAACAGGACTGGAAACGATTATTGAAAATCCTCATTACAGTAAACTCGTTTCTGATTTGATATGATTTTAAAAGGAGTTTTTGTATGAAGCGAAGACGCAGATTTAATATTCCTGTAAAAGCCATACTCGTTGCATGTACCGCTGTCTGCCTCGTGCTTATAGTTGTTTCCTTTAAATACAGCGACCAGATGAACCCGGTAAAGACGGCGGCGGGCAATGTTATAACTCCGATGCAGAGCGGGATCAATTCGCTGGGTTCGGGCATATATTCTGTTTTTGACATGTTTCGTTCGAAGAAAAAGCTGCTTGACGAAAATGAGCAGCTGAAAAAAGAACTTGAAGATATCAGGGAAGAAAATGTTTCACTCATTGAAGACAGAAATGAACTTGCAAGCCTGAGGCAGCTTTACAAACTTGACCAGGGGTACAGTCAGTATCCGAAAGTCGCCGCTCGTGTCGTAAGCCGCGACGACAGCAACTGGTATAATATGTTTACTATCGACAAAGGTTCCGACGACGGCATAGCAAAGAACATGAACGTTATCGCAGGCAACGGCCTTGTAGGCGTAGTTACCGAAGTGGGAAGATCCTATTCGAAAGTAAGGAGCATAATAGACGATAACAGTTATGTCAGCGGGATGTTTTTGCGCACCTCCGATACGTGTGACGTTAAAGGTAATCTTACCACGATAAACGACGGTTATATCGAGGCTGAAAGGATCAGCGTGGACGCTGAGATAGAAGAGGGATATGAGGTAGTCACGTCATACGTAAGCGACAGATATCTTGACGGGATATTGATAGGATATGTTAAGGATATTGTTACCGAGCCGGATAATATGACAATGACTGCTAAAGTCGTGCCGGTAGTTGATTTTAACAGGCTCGACACTGTGCTTGTAATAACAAAGCTCAAGCATAGTGATGAATTGGAGGAAATGACGGATTATGATTAAGAAATGGGTATCTACCATTTTGCTTATTATATTATGTTATGTGCTTCAGACGACATTGTTTAAACATCTGCAGCTTGCGGGCGTAGTTCCGAACATGCTCATAATACTTACCGCATCCGTAAGCTATGTAAGAGGGCAGAAAGACGGGCTCATTACGGGATTTATGTGCGGCCTTTTGTCGGATATGCTTTTCGGCAGCGTGATAGGACTCCATGCGCTTTTGTACATGTTCATAGGTTATATCACGGGTTATACATATAATGTATATTTGCGGAATTACTTCTTTATCCTTCTTATCATAGGGGTAAGTGACCTGTTTTATGGATTTATATACTACGTATTTGAGTTCCTTACAAGAGGAAGGTTTCACATATTATATTATTTGAGGAATATAATTTTGCCTGAAACCATATATACAATGCTCGCAGCGGTTGTATTTTTTAAATTATTTTTGCTTGTAAACCGGCTTGTGGTGCCGGGTGACGTCGAGGAGGCGTTATAATTGATTGACAGATTTGCTGATTTTATAAAAGGGATATTCAAATCCAGGATTATACCTGTCTATATAATATATATACTGCTTTTTATCGTGATCATAGTGCGGATGTTTAATCTGCAGATCGTAAAAAGCGATGAACTTACGAGCGGCAATGTCATAACTGACGAAAAGCAGCGCGATATACAGTCCACGCGCGGAAATATATACGACAGGAACGGAAAGATCCTTGCGTCAAACCAGATATCTTATTCTGTCACGATAGAAGATACGGGAACTATTACCACAAACGAAGAAAAAAATGCAATGATCCACAAGATGATCCAGATTATCTATAAAAACGGCGACGACCTGGATATAGATTTCTGTATCGATATAAATAAAGACGGCGAATTGTATTTTAACGTAGGTGAGGCGGCCCAGCTCAGGTTTAAGAGGGACGCGTATTTTGCAAAATCGATCGATGAGCTTACCGAGGAACAAAAAGCCGCGGATGCAAAGACGGTTTTTGAATATTTAAGGAGCGATATCTCTTCAAACGGTCCGAAATTTGACGTTGACGCCGGATATTCCGTAAAAGATGCGCTTGATATAATCAAAGTGCGGTACACGATGAAGATAAACAGCAACACCAAGTATATACCTATAACTATAGCAAGCAACGTAAAAGATACTACAGTCGTTGCGATCAAGGAAAACAGCGATGAACTGCCGGGAGTAAATATTGACGACACTACGACCAGGCTTTATTATGACAGCAAATATTTTTCAAACATTATCGGATATACCGGCAATATATCAAACGACGATCTGGCGGGGATAAGAGAAACTTACCCGGATTATAACTATACTACCGAAGACCAGATAGGAAAGACAGGGATAGAGCTGTCCATGGAAGAAAACCTGCGCGGCACGAAGGGTTCTGAAACGCTTGTGATAGACGCTTATTCAAGGATATCGGAAATAAAAGATGTGATAAACCCTACGGCGGGCAATGACGTTTATCTTACCATCGATTCCGACCTTCAGAAAGCATGTTATGACATATTGGAGAAGAAACTTGCCGGAATCCTTATATCAAAGATTAATAACAGCAATGATGCGGGAACAAAAGGCGAATCCGCTTCCGATATAAGGATACCTATTTACGACGTGTACAACGCTGTGATCAAGAATAACATCGTCGACACAAAGAAATTCAGCCAGAAAAAGGCAAGTACGGTCGAAAAAAGTGTATACAGGAAATTTACCGCGCGCAAAAAGAATGTGATCAGGCGTTTAAAAGGCTGTATAAGCACGGGGTATGACAAAACTTACGAAGATCTCAGCAAAGAATATAATGAATATCTTTCATTTATATACGACATGCTTACCGATAACAACATGCTGCAAAAGAATAAGATTGATACGAATGACGGCACTTATAAGAAATATACGGATGGGAAACTAAGCCTAAGCAAATTCCTTGAATATGCCATAGTAAACAACTGGGTCAATCTTGAAGCGCTTGATATAGGCGAAGATATGTACACTACGTCAGAGCTTTTCGAGAGATTAAAAACGTACATTTTTGATAAAATTGACGATAATACTTCATTTGACAAGCTTATATATCAGTATATGATATATGATTATCAGATATCAGGGACTGAGATATGTATGCTTTTAATAAACCAGGGGATAGTAACCGCAAAAGAAGATACCGCAGCCGCGCTGATAGGGGGTTCGCTTTCGCCGTACGAGTTTATCAAGTCCAAGATAACCGACCTTGAACTGACCCCGGCAATGCTTGCGCTGGAGCCGTGTTCAGGCTCTATCGTGATAACCGACGTTAACAGCGGCGATATACTGGCGTATGTATCTTACCCGACATATGACAACAATAAGTTCGCTAACGGGATCGACTCAAAGTATTATGCTAAGATACTTGATGATTCGTCGTATCCGCTGATGAACAGACCGTCTACGCAGAAAACCGCGCCCGGTTCAACCTTTAAGATGGTTACCGCGACCGCTGCGCTTGAAGAGGACGGGATACTCAGCACGCCGCTTGAAAAGATCATGGACAAGCATGAATTTACCGAGGTAGTTCCGTCGCCAAAATGCTGGAGCACATCATCACACGGCAATATCAACGTTACCGATGCGCTCAGATATTCCTGCAACTACTTTTTCTATGAGATAGGTTACAGGCTCGGTCTGTCGCAAAACGGAGTGTTAAATCATGCCGCCGGACTTAAGAAACTCAGGAAATATGCTGAAATGTACGGTTTTTCGGATACAAGCGGGCTTGAACTCTCGGAAGCCTCGCCGCAGATATCCGATTACGACTGCGTGCGTTCGGCAATAGGACAGGGCAAAAACAGTTATACGCCCGTACAGCTTTCAAGATATGTTACAACACTGGCCAATTCGGGCACATGCTACGACCTTACGATAATTGATAAAACTATTTCGCCGGCAGACGGCAAAGTTACAAAAAATAAAGCTGAAATCCATAATAAGGTAAATATTTCACAACTTACATGGAATTATATACATCAGGGAATGAGAAAAGTAGTTACCGGCGGTTCTGTCGCATCGCTTTTCAAAAAGCTTAAGGTAGATGTGGCCGGAAAAACCGGAACCGCGCAGGAAAGCGCGTACAAGCCAAATCATGCGCTTTTTGTCTCATATGCACCGTATGACAACCCTGAAATATCCGTAACGACTGTTATTCCAAACGGATATACGTCAGGCAATGCTGCAGAGCTTGCTAGGGATATTTACACTTATTATTATGACAAAGACAAACGGGAAGATCTCCTTAGCAGCAAGGTAAGAGTACCGGAGAATCAGAGTAATGCATTTTCCGATTAGTTAAAAGGAGAAGAGTATGAGAAGTCCTGTTAACATTAAGGGAACAAAATCAGGCATGATCATTGTTCTTGACAGCAAACTTCCGTTTGAAGAGCTTAAAGAAGCCGTCCGCAAAAAGTTTTCCGAATCTTCGGATTTCTTCGGAAAAGCCTCGGTCGCGGTTGCTTTCGAGGGGCGGGATTTGTCTGATTTTGAAAAATATGAAATTGCAGACGTCATATCAGAATGTTCAGACCTGAATATCGTATGCATAACGGAAGATGATCCTGCCGTTGAAGAGAAACTTAACAGGTCGCTTAATGATAAACTTAAGGAGATGAACACCCGAACAGGCCGGTTTTATAAAGGCAATCTTAGAAACGGTCAGGTGGTTGATTTCGAGACAAGCATAATAATACTGGGTGATGTAAATGCGGGAGCCCAGATAGTATCAAAGGGAAGCATCATAGTGTTGGGCTCGCTTAACGGCTATGCATTTGCGGGTGCCGGCGGAAGAAGGGATTCCTATATCGCGGCGCTTGACATGAGTCCGTCCCGGATACGCATATGCGATACTACAGAATTTTCACCTGACAGATCAAAAAAGAATAATAAAGATTATGCACCAAGGATAGCCTTCTGTGAAAATGGCGCGATACATATAAGGCCGATTTCACATAATTCACTTAGTGATATTCAATAAGACTAAAACTTGGAGGATAATTAAAATGGGAGAAGTAATTGTAATAACATCAGGAAAAGGCGGAGTCGGCAAGACGACTACAACTGCCAATATCGGAACCGGATTGTCAAAACTCGGGAAGTCGGTCGTGCTTATTGATACTGATATAGGACTTAGGAATCTGGATGTGGTAATGGGACTTGAAAACAGGATAGTATATAATCTTGTCGACGTTGTAACCGGAAGCTGCCGTATAAGGCAGGCGCTTATAAAAGATAAGAGAAGCCCCAATCTGTATCTGCTTCCTTCCGCGCAGGCTAAAGATAAAACCGCGGTATCACCCGAACAGATGAAAAAACTTGCGGATGAATTAAAAGAAGAGTATGATTACATACTTATGGACTGCCCGGCAGGCATTGAACAGGGTTTTAAAAACGCGGTGGCCGGCGCTACAAGGGCAATTGTAGTTACTACGCCGGAGGTATCGGCAGTCCGTGACGCAAACAGGATAATAGGGCTGCTTGGCGATTATGACATGTCGGAAATACAGCTTATAGTAAACAGGCTGAGACCGGACATGGTAAAGCGCGAGGATATGATGTCCAGTGACGATGTCGTCGGAGTGCTTGGGATCGACCTTATAGGCGTGATCCCGGATGATGAGAATATCGTTATTTCAACTAACAGGGGAGAACCGCTTGTGGGAACAGACACTATGGCGGGGCGGGCTTATATGAATATAAGCAGACGGGTAATAGGAGAAGACGTTCCGTGGCTTGATCTGTATTACAGGAGCGGAATGTTTAACCGGATTTTTTCTAAATTGAAAAAAAGAGCATAAGGTAATATTAATTTGGAGGCTTACTATGTTTTTTGACAATTTTTTTAAAAAGAAATCTTCCGGAAGCGTAGCCGTTGACAGACTTAAGCTGGTGCTTGTATCTGACCGCGCGGGATGTTCTCCGGAACTTATGGAACAGATAAAAACAGATATCATTGACGTCATATCCAAATATGTCGAAATAGACGAAAAAGGACTTGATATAAGGATAACGCAGACGGATTCGGCAGAAGGAAACGGAAAAGTTCCCGCTCTTATTGCCAATATACCTATAAGTGAAATGAAAGTAAGAAACGGTTAAAAAGGTGATAATATATGCATCGTTTATGGCTGAAATTAAAAAATATAATACTGGAAAAAGATTACGAATGGCATAAATATAATTTCCCGCTTATCGCCGTAGTGATCATTATGGGAATGATAGGGACATTTTCGCTGTGGATAATTGGCTCTTCAGGCTTCAATAAAGACGCTGACTTTAAAAAACATATTATCGGCCTTGTTTTGGGGCTTATTATAATGGCGGTTATGTCAATAGTCGATTACCATGCGATATGCCGCTTTGTTATAATATATTATATCATCGTTATCGGACTGGTAGCGGCAACAAGGTTTTCGCCTCTCGGGACAAATAACGGCAAAGACGCCTACAGATGGCTCAACCTGCCGGGATTTCAGCTGCAGCCGTCGGAACTTTGCAAGATAGCTGTGATATTTGCCATTGCGGTGGCCCTTACCAAACTTCAGGATAAGCTTAATACATTTATACCGTTGGTCGCGGTCATAGCGGTTATATCGCTGCCGCTTGTATTTATACTGATACAGCCTGACCTTTCATCAAGCATAGTTATTGTTTTCGTAGCCGCAATGATGTTATTTGCGTCAGGCCTGTCGTATAAGGTCATACTTCCCGTGATATGCGTGGCAGTCCCGCTGTTTTTTGTCGCGATATGGTATATACAGCAGCCCGATCCGATGTTCATCAAGCCGTATCAGGTGGAACGCATCATAGGATTCAGGCATCCCGAACTTTATCCTGACATAGCATACCAGCAGGAAAATTCGATCAGGGCAATATCATCGGGACAGCTGTACGGCAAATATATACTTGGCGGGATATCGGGCGTAAGGCAGTATAACAGAGGCGTAGACGTTACCGAAAGCGATTTCATATGGTCCGCTATAGGGGAAGAATTCGGATTCATAGGCTGCTTTGCCATTATAATAGTGCTTATGGTATTCATATTTATATGTCTCCACGTTGCCAAGAACGCTGTTGACTATACGGGGAAAATGCTTGCAATAGGCATATCGTCGATGTTTATGTTCCAGATATTTGCCAATATAGGCGTTGCGACCATGATCCTGCCGAATACCGGGCTTCCGCTGCCGTTTTTAAGTTCGGGCCTCAGTTCGATGTTTACTTACATGATAGCTATAGGGATCCTTTTGAATATAAGCATACAGCCGGCGGCAAAAGCATTCGGAAGAGGATTCTTGGTCAAAAACGAGCCTGTGGATCTGGCGTCGTTGAATTTTAATGATTATGATAACGTATAAATTTTTTTGGGGGTGTATCAATGAAAATAGGCCTTGTGGCGCATGATGCAAAAAAGATCCTTATGCAGAATTTCTGCATTGCATACAGAGGGATATTATGTAAAAATGAAATATATGCTACAGGTACAACGGGAAGGCTCATAGAAGAAGTTACGGATCTGTCTGTATATAAATACCTCGCGGGCCATCTCGGCGGCGAAAAACAGCTTGGAGTGCAGATAGAAAATAACGATATGGATCTTGTTATATTCTTAAGGGATCCGTTTACGGCAAAGCCGCATGAACCCGACGTTAATCCTGTGATTTTATTATGCGACAAATATAACATACCGCTTGCTACTAATCTGGCTTCGGCGGAAATACTTATAAAAGCGTTGGACAGAGGAGATCTGGACTGGCGCGAAACCGTAAAACACGACGATATATATTAAAAAACGGAGGAAGAAACATGGTATCAAAGATAAAACCTGTGATCTTCGGCGTTATTTTGGCATGTCTGTGTATGACCGCAGGATGTTCAAAGGATGAGAATCTTTTTTCATACGGCGAAGAGAATTCAAAAATATCCGATATTACATCTGTAACAGGAGTTTCGCATCTGTATGAGGCGCCGCCTTATTACCGGAACGTGTGCGTTATACCAAAGGAGGACGTAAAAGGCGATAAAAAAGACGTATTTACCGCAAAGGGACTTCTTCTTGTGGATGTGGATGAAAATACCATGATCTATGCAGACGGGATATATGACCAACTGTATCCCGCAAGCCTCACAAAGCTCGCTACGGCGCTTGTATGCTTAAAGTACGGCAATATGGAAGATGATGTAAAAATAAGCTACAACGCATCGCACATATCTGAGCCGCATGCCAAAACATGTTATTTGCAGGAAGGCGATGTGATAAATTTTGAGACACTGCTCACATCATTTCTCGTTTATTCCGGAAATGACGCGGGGATCGCGCTTGCCGAGCATATATCGGGCACTGAAAAGGAATTTATGAAACTTGTTAATGAAGAACTTAAAAAACTTGGCGCGGTTGACACGCATTTTGTCAATTCGCACGGACTGCATGACGACAAACATTATACAACGGTATACGATATGTATCTTATACTTAATGAACTTTCTGGATACGATAAATTCCTTGAAATAGCTTCAAAAAGTACTTATATAGCGGATTTTAAGGATGCCGAAGGAAACAGCGTAAGAAAAGTATACGACAGCACGATACAGTATCTTACCGGTGATTATAAGCTGCCAAAGGGATTTACGATCTTAGCCGGAAAGACAGGGACCACATCCGATGCGGGAAACTGCCTGGCGCTTTTGGTAAGCGCAAAAGACGGGCATAAATATATAGCCATTGTTATGAAGGCTTATTCGTACGGTTCCCTGTATTCGCAGATGAACGAGCTTTTAAAACTGACAAAACAATAAAATAATACATAAATAAGACAGGCCACCTTATGTGAACCTGTCTTATTTATGCTGCGATCAGGCATTTTTGCCTATCCTGCCAAAGAAGCTTAACGCATACAGGCCGCATAGACCTATAATCGCATAGATCACACGGGCAAATGCGGTAAGATCTCCAAATATAGCGGCTACAAGGTCGAATTTGAAGAAGCCTACAAGCCCCCAGTTAATAGCGCCTACAACTACTAATACAAGGACAGTATAATCCAATGCTTTCACAAATATTACCTCCTAATATAAATAATGTATTGCTACATAAATATATTTCCCAAAAACGCGCATATTATGCTGATTTGGTTTGATTAATTTGCCGTATTTTGATATACTGTCATTATGATTGTGCAAAGAGGTGTTTTGATTGGCAAAATCAAATGTTGTAAAATACAGAAGAACAGGTTTCAGTATAGGATCTGTACTTTTTGTTATAATTTTATTATATATAGTATTTGTCTCGGTACACTTTATACGAAAAGAGCATATAGCGATATATGAAGTTACGGAAAAGCAGATCTATGACGATAACACAACTACCGGGATAGCAGTGCGAAAAGAAGAAGTATATACTGCCGATCAGGCCGGCTACGTCGGATATTATAATAAGAATTCCAGTAAAGTTTCAAAGGGTTCGACAATATATACGATAGATCCTGCGGGTACATATAATGATAAGCTTACCGAATCGGATACCGCTGAATTATCTTCCGAAAATATTTCCGATATAAGAGGCAAGATCAAATCTTTTCATACAGATTTCAGATATGATGATTACAGCTCCGTGTACAACTTCAAATATTCCGTGGAAAGTTCCGTGCTTGCGCTCGTTTCCGATACGATGATTGCGCAGCTTCAGGATTCGCCGGGAAACAGCGGGTTTTCACTGTACAGCGCAAATAATACGGGCATAGTGACTTACTGGACGGACGGGCTTGAGAATCTTGACGAGACGTCTGTAAATGAAGACTGCTTTATCGAGGAAAACCATCCAAAAACTACCCATAAGACATCCGATTCCATAAATGTAGGCGAAGCCGCATGTAAAATAGTAACTGATGAAAACTGGAATATAATTATAAAGCTGGATGAAAAACAAAAACAAAAGCTTGAAGATAAAGATACCGTGCGGATACGCTTTATGAAGGACAACCTTGAAACAACCGTCCCCTATACGCTGTTTAGCGCAGACGACGCCGATTATGCCAATATCGCGCTTGACAGATATATGATACGCTACATTGACGACCGGTACATAAAACTGGAACTCATACTTAATTCGGCGGAAGGGCTTAAAATACCTGTATCCAGCGTACTTGAGAAAAACTGCTATGTAATACCCGCGGAATATATCACAAAGGGCGGAGATTCCGGAAACGATGTGCTCGTATACGAGTATACTAAAAAAGACGGTTCCAAAGGCTCACGGAATATAGAGTCGTTTGCATATAAAGACGATAAGTACGTATATGTGGACGCGCTTCTTATACAGCCCGGTACCAATATATGCATACCTTCGTCCGAAAAACGTTTTCCGGTTTCGGAGATAAAAGCCATTAAAGGCGTTTACAATGTAAATGAAGGTTACTGCCAGTTTAAGCATATAGAGATCATATATGAAAACAAAGAATACTGCATCGTTAAAAAGGATACGGAATATGGTCTTTCGGTTTATGACCATATTGTCGTCAATCCTGATATAATAGATGAAGATGATATAATATATTAAGAAGGTGGAAAATAATGGAAGATAGAGTTAATGTGGCTGAAAATATAGATGCCGTAAGGGCAAAAATAAACGCCGCCTGTATGCGCGCGGGACGCGACCCGGCTGATGTGACGCTTATAGCCGTAAGCAAGACAAAGCCGGTATCAATGATACGCGAGTGCATGGCTAAGGGAATTACGGTATTTGGCGAAAACAAAGCGCAGGAGCTTACAAAAAAGATAGAAGAGATCCCGGAGCCTTTGGACTGGCATTTTATAGGGCACTTACAGCGCAACAAGGTAAAATATGTGGCGGGAAACGTAAAACTCATACATTCGGTAGATTCCATACGTCTTGCCGAAGCTGTTGATGCCGAAGCGGCAAAGAAAAATATCGTTTGCGATATACTTGCGGAAGTAAACGCAGCAGGCGAAGAATCAAAGTTTGGGCTCGCTAAAGAAGAAGTGTATGATTTTGTGTCTGCGGCATCCTCTTTAAAGCACATAAAACTGCGCGGACTCATGACAATAGCACCATATGTTGAGGATCCTGAAGAAAATAGACTATATTTTCGGCTTTTACGTAATTTACTTATTGACATTAACAGTAAAAACATTGATAATATTAATATGGATGTCCTGTCAATGGGAATGACAGGAGATTATGAGGTTGCCATCGAAGAAGGAGCAACAATGGTCAGAGTCGGAACCGGGATATTTGGTGACCGTCATTATTTATAAAAAATATTTTATAAAGGAGTTTATTTATTTATGGCAGGCATAATGAATAAGTTTTTGGACTTTATGAAACTTGGTGGGGACGAAGACGATTATGATGAAGATTATTATGAGGATGAGGAAGAGACTGCGGAAGAAAGGAGTACCGCACGCGCCAGAAGGCAGAGGACGTCTGCGGAACGCGGAAGCCGCCGCGCGGCAGCCGAAGAAGAGCCTCGTGTATCGGGAGTGTCCCATGATACGGCGCGAAGGGAACGTACCAACGTAAGGCAGGAGAGAAACGGAAGCAAACTGGTCGCGCTGCAGTCGGCGCAGAAGAGGTCTATGGAAGTACGCATACAGAAACCTACGTCTTTTGATGACAGTGAAGAACTTGCTGATATGATAATAAGGGGACAAGCTGTCGTTGTAAATTTTGAAGGCCTCAGCCATGACGACGCGCAGCGTATAATGGATTTTTTGCTGGGCTGCATATACGCAATGGACGGAAAATTAAACCAGATCTCAAAATACATATTCCTGTTTTCGCCTGACGGAGTAGATGTATCAGGCGGGGACGTTTCTTTGGATAACAGCGGGATACCGGTATTTAACAGCCAGTTTTAATATTATCAGATAAAGAGTTATACTGTATTTCAGATAACTCTTTTAATTAATAAGGAGGATATTATGCTTACACCTATAGAGATACATAACGCAGAACATAAGACGGGACGCGGATACAGCAAAAGGGAGATGGACGAATTCCTTGACAGCGTTTCCGAAAGTTACGAGACTTTGTATAAAGAAAATATGGAACTTAAGAATAAGCTTTCCAAACTTACCAATGAGATAGAATATTACAAGTCAATGGAGACAACGCTTCAGAAGGCGCTTGTCCTTGCGGAAAAGACTTCAAAAGATACTATCGATACGGCAAGGAAGGAAGCCGGAGTCATTGAAAAGCAGGCGTCGATAAAGGCCGAGAAGATCGTAAATCAGGCATGGGTACAATATGACGCCACAAGGCAGAAATGCATTCAGCTTATCCAGCAGTATAACCAGTTTAAGATGCAGTTTAAGCAGATAGCGATCAAGCAGATCGACCTGCTTGAAAGTGATTTTTATGAGATCTATTCAAGCGATCTTACAGCAAGCTTAAACGAAGCTATAGATAAGGCGGATACGGAACCCGAACCGCAGGCAAAGCCGGAGGAAGCCGTTTCTGAAAGCGCTTCCGGATCAAAAGCGGATACGATCAAAGAAGAAGAAAAATCTGAGATCCCCGAAGTTTTGTATAAGGAAGAGGAAGCTGCGCCTGTTGTATCTGAAGAGCCAGAAAAAGATGCTGCTTCTGATATATCTGAAGAACCCGAAAAAGCTCCTGTTTCTGATATATCCAAAGAAACTGAAAAAGAGCCCGCGCCCGATACATCCGTACAAACCGAAAAAGAACCCGAACCTGCCATGCCTGAAAAAAAGGCGGATGAAACTATAAGGATCAAAGAAAAGGTGCCGCCTGAAGAAGAAAAGGAAGACAGCGATATACCGCCTGTCGATATGGAATCGATAGACTCCCTTTTAAGGGATATCAGGCAGGATTTTGCGAACCGGCAGGAAGAGCAGAATAAAAGCGGCAACAAATTTGAATTTCTTGATAACGAGTAAACGGGGTATGAAAGATTGTTTGATACGATTACAATAAACAAAGATAATAAGCCGATATATGATATAATCTTTGACAGTACGTTCGATATGCTGTCAAAGGTTGTCAACGACCTTAATATAGCCGACAGGAAGATTTGCGTTATTACCGATTCAAATGTATGCAGATATCATATTAACGAAGTGCTTTCGGTATTAAGAGAAAACTGCGGCAAGGTATATTCTTTTTCGTTTGAAGCGGGAGAGCAGAGCAAGAATCTTACCGTAATAGAAAAAATGTATGCATTTCTTATAGAAAAGCATTTTGACAGAAACGACGTCGTATTTGCGCTTGGCGGAGGAGTTGTCGGCGATATGACGGGATTTTTGGCTGCCACATATCTTCGCGGGATAAGATTTGTCCAGATTCCGACTTCGCTTCTCGCAATGGTTGACAGCAGCATCGGCGGAAAGACAGGCGTTGATTTTAACGGCTATAAAAATATGGTCGGCGCATTTCATATGCCTTCATATGTATGCATTAATACTTCGGTTCTTAAGACGCTTCCCGAAAGGGAATTTATTTCCGGATTTGCGGAGATCATAAAGCACTCAATAATAAAAGACAGGGAATACTTCGATTATCTTAAAAAATATTCCGAAGCCGCGCTCAAAAAGGATCATGAAGCGCTTACCTCGATCATATATAAAAGCTGTCTTATCAAAAAAAGCGTAGTGGAAGAGGATCCAACCGAAAAAGGAATAAGGGCGTTTCTTAATTTCGGACACACTATCGGACATGCAATAGAAAAGTTTTCTGATTTTAAGCTCCTTCACGGCGAGTGCGTTGCGCTTGGAAGCATATGCGCGCTTTATATATCAATGAAACGAGGACTCATCTCTGAGAAAGAGTACAATTATGCCTGCGATCTGTTTGCGGCGTATAAACTTCCGGTAACGCTTAACAGCATATCGCATTCCGATATCGATACTATTATAAATATAACAAAAAGCGATAAGAAGTCTGATAATAATACAATTAAATTTATTCTTACCGGGCCTATCGGCAATGCCTTTGCAGATAAAAGCGTTTCTGATCTTGAAATGGCTGAAGCAATATCATCACTCATTGTGATCGGAGGAAGTAATGAATAAGAATATTATTAAAAAAACCATTGTATTTATCGTCTCTTGCGCAATTTTGATCGTCATTGACCAGTTTACCAAATCCGTTGCCGAACATACGCTTTCAGCCGGCAATTTTGTCGTGATAAAAGACTTTTTTTATTTTGAACTTATATATAATACCGGAGCGGCGTTTGGCATATTGGGAAACGCCAGGGTATTTTTTTGTATAATTACCATAATATTCTGCATGCTTATTGAATGGTTCTACATAAGGATTCCCGATAAAAAAGAATATATCCCGATGAAAATAACCGGCATAACATTGTTTTCCGGCGCGTGCGGCAATCTTATTGACAGGATAAAGGTTGGACGCGTCACCGATTTTATAGCATTTGATTTCGGTTCTTACAGTTTCCCGAGGTTTAACTGCGCCGATATATACGTAACATTATCAGCTGTCGCATTATTTATCATGCTCATATTCGTATATGACGAAAAACAGCTGAAAGAGGTCATGAGAGGAGAGTAAGTTTGTTAGAATTCGATACATGCTATAATCTTACCGCAGATGCCAATGCTTCTGATAAAAGGATAGACAAATATCTTTCGGAAAATTTCCCCGAACTTTCACGCACATATATCCAGAAACTCATAAAAGACGGCTGCGTGCTGTTAAAAGGCAAAAGCATAAAGCCGAATTACAGGCTTTCGGTCGGCGACAGCATAGATGTAACGTTTAAAAAACCTTCAGCGCCGGATATCATACCGGAGGATATTCCGCTTGAGATCATATATGACGACGATGACATCATAGTAGTCAATAAGCCTAAAGGCATGGTCGTACATCCTGCGCCCGGACATTATTCCGGCACTCTTGTAAATGCGCTTATGTATCATTATAAAGATAAATTATCCGGTATAAACGGAAGTTTACGCCCGGGAATAGTGCACAGGATAGACAAAGACACCACGGGACTTCTCATCGTATGCAAAAACGACATCGCTCACAGAAACATTGCAGATCAGCTTTCAGCGCACAGCATAAACCGCAAATACCACGCTGTCGTATGCGGGGTGATAAAAGAAGATGAGGGCGTTATAGATAAAAATATAGGAAGGAACCGCAATGACCGGAAAAAAATGGCCGCGGTAAATACAGACGAAGGAAAACGCGCAGTTACGCATTATAAAGTCCTGCGCAGATATAACGGCTATACGTATATTGAATGTATGCTGGAAACGGGACGCACTCATCAGATCCGTGTTCATATGGCATATATTGGGCATCCGCTTTTGGGGGATACAACATATGGCTATAGTAAGCAGCCGTTTAAAACCGACGGGCAGGTACTCCATGCAAAGAGCATAGGTATAATCCATCCCGGAACCGGTAAATATATTGAGTTTGATTCAGACATACCGGAATATTTTAAGAAAATCTTAAGAAATTTATCAAATAAATAAATTTGAAATTTGTATAAAATATCTCTTGACATTTAAGTTCTAATTAAGTAGAATTAATTTGCTTGGCAATATAATACAGGCATAGAATGTTATTTTTCTCTATACTACAATTGTCTTAATACAATGTTCATTTTAAGGGTATATATCAAATAAACTATATATGTTTTGGAGGAATCAAAAAATAATGGAGAATGCACAGGATAAAAAAATCAGGCTGCACGAAGGCGAACTTAATGTAATGGAACTTTTGTGGTCAAATAAAGAGCTGGCTGCAAAGGATATTTCCAAAATCATTAAGGAATACATCGGCTGGGAAAAAAACACTACATATACGGTAATAAAAAGACTTATTGATAAGGGAGCCATTGAACGCAGCGAACCCGGCTTTATATGCAGGGCGATAATTTCCAAACGCACTGTACAGAAAATTGAAACCGAAGCATTATTTAGTAAATTGTTTAATTCGTCGCTTAGTTCATTTTTTACGGACTACCTTAGAAATGAGCGCCTTTCGTCAGCAGAAATATTTGAATTGAAAAGGATAATCGATGAACAAAGCAGGACCTGATCATTATTAATATAGATTTCGGACACTATTCAATTAATTGCCTTAAAAGCGGAGGATTATTGGATAGTGTTATTTTTTACCCGTTCACTCTCTTGGACAAACTCCAGTTTTTCAAAAAGAGCTTTACAGAAAAAGCCATATATGATATAATTAAGCAAATAAACGAGGTGATTTTGCTATGGCGCGTAATTTATCGTATCATGAACAACAGGCGGCTGATAATACAATAAAGCTGCGTAATGTGCTTAAGACCATGCCGGATTTTTCTTATACATATTTCCGTGCAATGGAAACGACCACAACGACAAAAACACGTATATCATACGTATATGACATACGGTTGTTTTTTAAATTCCTTATTGCGTGTAATCCAATATATAAAAATTATAAGACGAATGACTTTAAATTATCCGATCTGGAAAATATAAAGCCGGTTGATATTGAGGAATATATGGAATACCTGAAAATATACAAAGACGACAACGGCAATGTCAACAAGAACGATACCAGGGGCCTGCATCGCAAATTATCGGCTTTAAGGAGTTTCTATGCGTATTTTTATAAAAAAGAAATGATATCCTCAAATCCTACTCTTTTAGTAGATATGCCAAAACTCCGTGATAAAGAGATCATAAGGCTTGATTATGATGAGGTTGCGCGGCTGCTCGATCTGGTGGAACATGGCGGCGATAACCTGACAGGCATGAAAAAAGTATATTATGAGAAAAATAAAGTGCGAAATCTTGCGATATTTACCCTTTTGCTCGGTACCGGGATACGTGTCAGCGAATGTGTAGGTCTTGATATAAACGATATTGATTTTAACAATAACCGTATCAAAGTGATAAGAAAAGGCGATAAAGAGGACTATGTGTATTTTGGCACTGAAGTTGAAGATGCGCTCCGCAATTACCTTGACGTAAGAAACGAGATAAATGCGGCGCAGGGACATGAAAACGCGCTGTTTTTATCAATACAGAAGAAACGCATGAGCGTTCAGGCTATAGAGAATCTTGTGGGCGATTATGCGAAACAGATCACTACGTTTAAACACATAACCCCCCACAAGCTCAGAAGTACATACGGAACCAATCTGTACCGTGAAACAGGCGATATATACCTCGTTGCAGAAGTATTGGGACATAATGACGTCAATACTACAAGGAAACATTACGCGGCGCTTGATGAAGACCGCAAGCGTATGGCTGCAAAAGCCGTTTCACTGTGAAAAGAATGATCTTATTCATTAAATATTGCTATTGCCGCATCAAATATTGATTTGGCGGCAGCCTGCTGCGCCTGAGCGGATGTGATTGTGTTAAAGTCGGAATTATTGGTTATGAATCCAAGTTCTATAAGCACGGCCGGGACCGTATTATTCTTAATAACGTAATAATTCGCTGATTTAATACCTCGTCTTGACATTCCGAGATTCGCAACAATACGGCTTATACATGCGGCAGCCAGGTTATAACTTGTAATGCCTTCGGGCGAAGGCGTGTTGTTAACCGTTGAATAATATACCTCTGTACCTTTTGCCGTTGATGAAGTGCTTGAATTCATATGAAGGCTGATAAATATATCGGCTCCGACGGATTTTGCATATGCGGCTCTGTCCTGAAGCGAAATGAAAGTATCGTCGGTCCTTGTCCAGTAAGCCTTTACATTAGAATCAGGCGAATCAAAATATTCTTTTGCACATTCATATAATATCTTAAGATTAAGGTCGCTTTCGTTTACCCCTTTGCTCTTGGCACCGGGATCTTTGCCGCCATGTCCCGGATCGAGCACAACGATATGTTCATACACATTGCCGGGATTATCCACAATAACGCCTACAACCGAACCAAGGCTCACAATCTTATAGCCCTGAAGTTTTGTCGTATTTACCATGATTTCCGTGACTTGTGAAGCTTCATTATAATAAATGCTTGTATTCTTTATCACAGAGGAATTGACCGATATCTTATTCGCCGCATAATATTCGGTATAGTTTCCGGGAATATATATAAAGAATCTGTTGTTCATATAGTCGTCTTTTGTGCTGATATCCGAAAACTGTACCGCATCCGGTCTGCCAAACCTGATAGCGTAATCGGTGCTGACCTCTTCTGCTATTGTTATTGTAAGCGTATTATCTTTAATCTCGTATTTATAATCAATATTGTTGTTATTAAATGTTATGAGCAGTTTCGCCGGCTGTTCTTTATCCTGAGCAAGTTCCACGGAGTTGATCGTTTTGCCGTTTAATATATGGCTTGAATTGCTTATAAGGCTTTTTGCCGTTTCAAATTCAAACAACAGCGTTTGGCTGTCAGCTATATTATCGGTCAATTTAATATCGTTTGTGCTTACCGACTTCTCAAATACGGTTTTTATTATAATGCTCTTATTATTGATATCGTATGTTGCAAAAGCTTCTTTAATAGAATTGCTGTATTTTTCCTTATCATATTCGCTTTCTGAAGCTTTCCATGAAAAATAAGTCTTAGTGTGTATTGTTATTATATTAAGAGTGGGATTCCAGTCGTAATAATACCCGAGCATATTTATGACGTCATGCGCAGGGATCATTATACTTTCCGCATTCGTATCTTTCCTCTTAACAATAACAGGCGCTGCGCCAAGCGTTGTCTTAGAGCCGTCCAATACCGCGGAATTGGACCCTATGTTCATTTCAAGCTTATGTTCCAAAGATTTTACGGATATCGTACCGGAAGAAGGTTCGTATGTATAATCAAGGCCCATGATATTTTTGAGAACCTGTTCGGCAGGTATCATAACGCTTCCACTTATAGACATAGCCGGCATATAATTCATATCCGCGGTTATATTGTCATATACCAATCCGCCGAAGTACTTGTTATATACATGCCATTCTTTATCGTAATAGATCAAAAAAGGACTTGTAAGCGATAGTTTCTGGTTTCCTGAAGAATAAGAATATGTATATCCGAAAGCTTTAGCTACTGTCTTTGCCGGAACAAGGATCTTGGTTATCTTCTTCTTTACATATTTTACCTTGACCGGAGCCTGCTTTAATGTTTTCTTTTTTCCGTTTACGGTAGCTTTTTTGCTCCCAACCTTAAGCTTAACGCTCTTTCCGTTTGCGCTGAAAGTGATCTTTCCCGAGGATTTCTTATAAGTGGTCTTTATCCCGCAGCCTTTTTTAAATACGTCCTTATAAGAAACCATCACCTGCTTGTTAAGCTTGATTCCCTTAGTGCCGCCGGCTTTGACTTTCTTGCCGTCGATATAAGAAACTATCTGGTTCCCTTTGTAATAAACAGTCTTGTTGTTATATCTTATCTTTAATGTCTTTGCATATGATGTACCCGCATTGGTTATAAATGCAAACAGAACCATAACCGCAAAAATCATGCATAATTTAAACGCTTTATTCATTACAGATGTATATTTTTTCATGATATATGACCTCTTTTTCTATTAATCGACAAGTCATATATTAGATATATATATTGTTAAAAATGTGTCATAAAATTTGAAAAAATATTACAATATGTCTATTTTGCGTAATGTGGGATGACAAGATAATTGCCTTCGTGTATCACGTCGCTCCTAAGGCTGTTGGTCTGCTTGATCTCTTCGATGTAAGAATTGATATCCCTGTAATCTTCAGTATAGTACTCTTCTGCTATGTCCCAGAGAGTATCCCCTTCGCCAATCTTAACCGATGTGCATATAAAATTGTTCCCGGAGTTCTCTGGCACGGCAGCTTTTACATTTTTTGCAATATTGAACAAAACAAAGATAAATAATGTGATTATAAGTATTTTGATTATTGATATGGCGCTGATGATGTGTGTTCTTTTCATAATGATACCTCCAAATACGTACAAATGTTCCCGAACGTTTGTTTTGTTTATGGTACCATACGAACACGCGTTTGTCAACAGCTTTTATGAAATTATTTATTTGTAAGGAGACCGAACTCTTTAAATGGATATATCCTCATTACCACTCGCCCCGATATGTCCTTTTTCTTAACGGGACCGAAATCCCTGCTGTCACTGCTTACTTCCCTGTTGTCGCCAAGGACAAAGAATTCATCATCCGCGAGTTTTATGGGTTCTTCGGCGCAGCCTTCGTCGGTGATCGGATCTTTTCCGTAATTTTCCTCAAGCTTGACGCCGTTTATATATATGTCGGGTCCTGTGATCTGGATGGTCTCGCCCGGAAGTCCTATAACACGCTTCACATAATAATCTTCGGGATCCTCTTCTTTTCCGTAAGGATAAAATACTATGATATCAAATCTCTTCGGATCATGGAAACGGTAAGATACTTTTTCCACCAGAAGATTATCTTTATCATGAAGAGTCCTTTCCATGGATGTACCGTCAACTTTTGTCCTCTGTATAACGTATTTCGGGACTACCGAAACACACAGGACGAGAAGCGCGATATATATAACGGCCTCCAGTATGAATTTTGCCAAAGAACCGCTTTTGTTTTCCGCGGAATCCTCCGTGTCAATATCCTCTATTGGATCTTTTTCATTGTTATCCATAATTTCCTCCCGATGTTATTCCTCTTCTGTTTCAGAAAGAATCTTTATTTTGGAATCGTTAAGTTCTGAGATCGCGATAGATAACGGCTTTTCGTCGCTGCCAAAGCCCCCTACGAGCGGTTCTGCGCCGTCGATTATCTGTCTTGCCCTTTTGGCCGTTGCCAAAACGATAGAATATCTGCTGTTTACAACAGGAGCCTCGTTTTCGGGATCGTTGTTTACTGCCTCGATCAGATCATTATAAGATGGATGCAACATATGATTATCTCCTTTCAAATCTTTTATAATCATTTATGATTGATGATTTTAATTCAGGGTTATATCTTACCCTGCTTTTTTCGCTGAGTATTATATTATGGATAGACTGCATACATTCCGTCACGTCGTTATTGACGACTATATAATCGTATGAGTCTATGTACTGCGTTTCCTCATAGGCGCGCGCAAGCCTTTTGTCTATCTTCTCCATATCTTCGGTACCGCGGTTTGTAAGGCGCGACCTGAGTTCGTCGGCGGACGGCGGCACCATAAATATCATTACGGTATCAGGTCTTTTGGAATGGACCTGAAGTCCTCCGTTTACTTCTATCTCAAGGATGACGTCTTTTCCCGCATCCAACATTTCATCCACGTATTTCTTAGGCGTTCCGTAATAGTTGTCAACAAACTCGGCATGTTCCAAAAAACCGTCCTCGGCTATCGTTTTTTCAAAATCCTCTTTTGAAACAAAAAAGTATTCTATGCCTTCCCTTTCCCCGGTTCGCGGCTGTCTGGTAGTAGCCGATACGGAAACGGCATAACCGTAGTTTTTCACAAGTTCCTTTACAACAGTGCCTTTTCCTGAACCGGAAAAACCGGAAATAACAGTAAGTATTCCTTTTTTACTCATTGTACTCTCCCCTCATACCGTCATTGCTGTTGATCCTCTGCGCTATCGTTTCTGGAAGCAGCGCCGACAATACTATCAGTCCGTTTTCTATAACGATAACGGATTTGGTCTTGCGTCCGCATGTGGCGTCAAGCGCGCTGCCATTGTCTTTTGCCTGCTGTATAAGACGTTTTACCGGCGCGGCGTCAGGTTTTATGATGCTTATCACTTTGTCTGCATTGACCATATTGCCGTATCCGATATTGATAATGTATCTCATTAAGTCCCTCCGTGCACTACTCTATATTCTGTACCTGTTCGCGTATTTTTTCAATAGCCGTTTTTAAATCTATCGCCTTATCGGAAATAGCTATATCCGATGATTTGGACAGTGTGGTATTGGCTTCCCTGTTAAGCTCCTGCGCTATAAAATCAAGCTTGCGGCCTATGCTGCCTTCGCTCTCAAGCACCGTCCGCATTGCCTCTATATGGCTCTTAAGCCTTACCATCTCTTCATCCACGCATATCCTGTCGGCATATACTATAAGTTCTGTCGCAAGAACAGACTCGTCTACATTTACCGAACCAAGAAGTTCCGATACTTTTGAATAGAGCTTTTCGCGGTATTCCTCAAGCACTTTGGGATATCTCTTTTCGATAAATGCGACGCACTCTTCAATATAATCCAGTTTTTCAAGGACGTCTTTTTTTAAGTTGACGCCTTCGGTTTCCCTTGATTCAACGAACTTCTCGGCAGCTTCCACGATCGCTTTCCTAACTATTTCCTTAAGCACATTTTCATCCGCCGTACTCTCTTCTACAGTTATAACTTCAGGGTATCTTGAGAGGATGGCGGCGTTTATATCTCCGGATATCCCGAAGTCGCTGCTTATTTGGTTTAAGGTCTCGATATATCTTGCGGCTATATCATTATTATATTTGACAGATATGCCGGATTTGGTATAATCCTCATAATTAATATATACGTCGACTTTGCCTCTGGAAATATATCCGTTAAGGATGTTTCTTATATATGCGTCAAACATGTTAAGATGTCTTGGAAGCTTAACATTGATATCGCAGTATTTGTGATTGACAGATTTGATCTCAACAAGTATTTTATACTCTTCTGTTACGTTTTCCTGGCGGCCGTAGCCTGTCATGCTCTTGATCATAATGGGCTCCTTTAAATATTCATACATTATTTCATTATAAATTATTGCTCCATTGTAGTCAAGAAATTCTTTACGGATAACAGCGCGGAATGTATAATATATAATAATACGGACAAGGAGTTTTAAATATATGGCTTTTGATGGCACTACTATTGCATGTATAGTATACGAACTTAATAATACGATCGCGGGAGGAAGGATATCGAAGATCGCCCAGCCCGAAAAAGACGAGCTGCAGATCACGGTAAAAGGAAACAACAGGCAGATATACAGGCTGCTCATCTCCGCAAACGCCAGTCTCCCGCTTATATATCTTACGCCGGACAACAAGCCGTCGCCGCTTAATGCGCCCAATTTCTGCATGCTTTTAAGAAAACATATAAACGGCGCCAAGATTACCGGCATATCGCAGGCGGGACTTGAAAGGGTTATGATCATAGAACTTGAACATTTTGATGAACTGGGCGATTACCGCAAAAAATATCTCATTATAGAAATGATGGGAAAGCACAGCAATATAATATTCTGCGAAAAAGACGAAAACCAAAATATGATCGTAATTGACAGCATAAAGCGCATAAACAGCTTTATAAGCTCGGTGAGGGAAGTGCTTCCCGGAAAACAATATTTTATCCCGAATACCATGGATAAATATGACCCTTATGATTTTTCGGAGGAAATAATGGATAAGATCCTTAAAAAGCCTCTCCCCATTGCCAAGGCGGTATATACCACGCTTATCGGCATAAGTCCTGCGGCAGCTATTGAAATATGCGTAAGGAGCGGCGTTGACGCCGATATCTCCGCCGCCTCGTTAAATAATGAAAAAAAACTTGGGTTATATAATGCGATATGCGGTTTTATATCCGACATAAAAAACAAAAAATTTACTCCTAATATTGTATACGACGGCAAAAAACCTGCCGAATACGCAGTATTTCGGCTTGATAGCTATAAAGATTTTGAATGTGAAAAATATGGTTCCGTAAGCGATATGCTGAAAGATTATTACTCCAAAAAGGAACAGGCGACGCGTATCAGCCAGAAATCTTACGATTTAAGGAAGGTCGTAAATACTTTGCTCGAACGCGAAAGGAAAAAGCTTGATATACAGGAGAAACAATTTAAGAGCACAAAAAACCGCGATAAATACAGATTGTACGGGGAACTTCTGCAGACTTACGGTTACAGCGCGGAATATGGGGCAAAATCAATCGTGTGCAATAATTATTATACGGGCGAAGACATTACAATACCGCTTGACGAGAGTATGTCTGCCATTGATAATTCAAAAAAATATTTTAACAGATACGCGAAGCTTAAGAGGACTTATGAGGCGCTTACTGTCCAGATAGCGGAAACCGAAGCCGAGATAGACCATCTCGACTCGATAAGCAATTCCATTGATATCGCAGAGAGCGAAGCGGATCTTAACGTCATACGCGACGAACTTTGCGAATCGGGATATATTAAAAAAGGCACGGGCAAAAAGGGCGTCAGAAAAACTTCAAAGAATCCTTTCCTGCATTATGTTTCAAGCGATGGATTTGATATATATGTAGGAAAAAACAATTATCAGAATGATGAGCTTACCTTTTCTAACAGGGCCAATGGCGACTGGTGGTTCCATTCAAAAGGGATCGCGGGTTCGCACGTCCTTTTAAAGGGCAAAGGCTGCGATATACCTAACCGTACTTTCGAAGAAGCCGGCGCTCTCGCCGCCTATTATTCAAAAGGCAGGAGTTCCGGAAAGGTTGAAGTAGATTACACCGAAGTACAAAATGTAAAGAAACCAAAAAACAGCAAACCGGGCTTCGTAGTATATTATACAAATTATTCGCTTGTCGCATATGCGGATATAAGCATGATTAAACAGATAGCCGATTAGGAGGAATATTATGATAAGATCAGACTGCCACATACATTCGTCGTTTTCTTCGGATTCTAATACGCCGATGGCTGATATGATAAGCGGTTCAATAGATAAGGGGCTTGATACCATATGTTTTACGGAACATATGGATCTTGAATTCCCGGATATATATGATTTGGATTTCGTATTTGACCCCGAAGAATATATGGAATGTGTGAACAGGTCAAAAAATGTTTTCGGCGGAAAGATCGATATCCTTGCCGGTATAGAGATAGGCATGAAAAGAAATCTCGGTGAAAAATATGATGATCTTTTGTCGCACTTCGACTGGGATTATGTGATAGGCTCCACGCATCTTATAGACGATACGGACCCGTATTACAGCGAATACTGGGAAAGCTATCCTTCCGAAAAAGCCGCTGTAAACAGGTATTTTGAATGCGTATATGAGAACATGAAATCCTGCGGCAATTATGATGCGGTCGGACACCTCGATTATATCCTAAGATATGCGCCCTCGAAAAATAAATGTTTTTCATATAAAGAATCTTCGGATATCATAGACTGCATATTAAAGAAAGCCGTGTATGAAGGAAAAGCCCTTGAAATAAACACAAACGGCTACAGGTCGGGACTGTCATCCCCAAACCCATGCCGCGATATCACAGAACGTTATATAAGCCTTGGCGGCGAACTTTTTACAATAGGTTCCGACGCGCACTGCCCGGAGCATATAGCATACGGATATGATGAAGCTTACAGGCTGCTTTTATCTCTTGGCGTAAAATATTATGCGGTATATAAAAAAAGAAAGCCCGAAATCATAAATTTAACTTGATTTCGTGCCTATCCTTTCGCCAAGCTTCACAGGGATCTCATATCCTTTTTTCGCCGCGTAAAAAGCGGCCGGAGGGATATGCGCGGCGTCTTTTTTAAGCAGTACGATTATCGTAGAGCCTCCGTACAAAAACATCCCCTTTTCCTGCCCTCTTTTTATCATCCGGCTGCCGTGGTGATTCTTGATCTTTCCCACAAGCATGGCTCCGACTTCCATCTGCACGATCTTGCCGAAATTATTTGTATCTATTACTGTATATTCCCTGCAGTTTTCAGTAAATACCGGGATGTTCGCAAGGGCTATGGGGCGCACCGTATGAAGTTTCCCTTTTATATAATGGTTCTCTCCTTTTCTTCCGCCGTCAACATAACAGTATCTATGGTAATTGTTTACGCACAAACGGAACACGAGGCATATCCCGTCAATATATTCTTTATATATGTCGTTTCCGTCAAACAATGTCTCTATTAAAAAACGGCTTTGCTTTACGGGGATCACCGTATCGC
>CANQDW010000024.1 GCA_947593975.1 uncultured Lachnospiraceae bacterium | reverse complement strand
AAACATCTGTTTTCAAAAGTATATATATGCCTTCCTTCATTAAATATATCAAAAGTACATACAAAGATTATAAAGCTCCGCCTCAGCTTCTTATAGTCTTCTCCCCTTTTCAGTATGTTCAGGTCTACCATTCCCTGATAGTACCTTGTCCTCTTCGGTATGTTGTTCTTTTCAGATGCCTGCATATCTATATCGTATATGTTTCCGTCCTCGTCCCATACATATATGTCCAGCCGTATGCCTTTTGCATCTGCCTTAACGTCTATTGTCTTCTGGTAATCGGGATAACTGATGCGCGATATCTTTACACCCAGCACCCGTTCCAAAAACTGCTTGCAGAAGCCTGGTTCTCTCATGACGGCTCCGAACATGAAATCATCCTTTATCTGCAGTTCTTCAAAAGTTTTCCCCATATAGTGTTTCCTTTCTTTTATTATATTACATTTATGCGCATATGACAAGTATGATTTTTTGTAAACGCATTATAAAAGATCCTTCTCTTTTAATCCCCGCGCTCCTGCAAAACATCATTCTGATTACGACCGATACGGCCATTATTTACCTTTGAAAGGCACTGCCATGCCTTACTTGAAAAAACTGAAATTTCAGATTGTTTATTTATTGTAACACATTGTCCTTTGTAATGCAAGAAGTTTTTTGTTATTAATTAAAATTTTTCGCTCCACACAGCACCGCCTATAATGCATATCATGCCGGCAATCTGGATTATCCCCATATATTCATGAAGAAACAACACAGAAAATATAACTGCCGACAACGGCTCCAGATAACCTATAACTGCAACTGTCTGTACCGGCAGCTTACCAATGGATAAAAAATATAAGAGACATCCAATCCCCGTATTTGCTATGCCAAGAAAAAGAACCCACAAAATACTCTCCCGGGGAATATTGATAATAAGTCCCTGTTTAAGCCAAACGAATACAGCAACTGTTAAAAAGCTTACCACAAGCTGAAGCACGGGGTTTTCCATACCTGTAATCTTATCTGCTTTTTTATTAAATATAACCATAAAAGCATACATAACCGCCGACATCAGTCCGCATACAGCGCCAAACATATTGCCTTTTCCTTCAAGGGACTGACTGTTAATCAGACAGATCCCAACGAATACAGATATAAACCCGCTGATTTTAATAAACGTCAGCTTTTCTTTAAATAACACAGGAGCAAAAGCCATAACAATCACAGGTCCGCAATAATAGCACAGCGATGCAATACTTACGCCTGTCCGGCGATAAGCCTCATACAGGAACATCCAGCTTAGTCCCATGGCAATCCCGGATATTGCAAGGAATATAAAACTTTTCACTGATTTATAAAATGTAAACCTATTGCCGGTAAGCAAAAATATACTTACCAAAAGAACACTTCCTATAAATGTTCTAAGACATACGATCTCATAACTGCTCAGAGCAATATGGCTTGCCACGATTCCATTTAAGCCAAATAAAAGCAAAGCGGTAATGTATTTTATATAGTACTTTTTCATTATTATGTCTTCTTTCTATTGAAAGGTAGTGTCAAAAACTACCCGATCATACCTAAAGGACACGTTTATGAAAATGCGGAAAGTTTTCCCCTGACCGCGCTTGAAAAGGAACCCTTTATGCTTTTAGAAAGAGGGGCAAAAGCAGAAATATCAGCCATATTTGAAAAACATAACCTGCATCCCAGGATACACTTTACCACCTGGGACGACTATGCCATAATGTCTATGGTGGAGCAGGGTTTTGGAATTGCAATATTACCAAATCTTATACTGAAAAAAATCCCTTACGATATTATAGCAAAACCTTTAGAGATTCCCGCTTACAGGGATATCGGATTTGCGCTTAAAAACAAAGAAACAGCTTCACTGGCAGTAAAAAAATTTATGAAATACCTTAGTTACAGAGACTTAAATACAAATATATAAGCTCATCCCATCTAAACTTCAACAAAAGCAGCCCTGTTGTTTGAGTAATCTTTTACCAAAACACTTTCCTGCAGGAATTCAATACATAATACCGCGGCTATTCTGATTAATTCATCGGAATTAACTCCGATTATCTCAACAGATAATGATTTTTCACCGTAAGTTTTACCATTTTTTATATTATATCGACCATCTAAAAACCTGCCAATTGACCAACCCGCCAAAGCGTGTTCATCAACTATTTTATTTTTCAAGGTTTCAAACTTCTGCCTAAACCAGTTTACCAGTTTATCGTCATTTAAAACTTCTGCATTTGCTTCTTCAGAAAATAATATAATTCCACCACTTTTTTCTTCTTCAGGCTCAATTTTGATACCTTCAGACACTGCTATAACATTTTTGCTATTATATCTTATAAAATTAAGTAAATATCTTGCACTGTTATAAGCGCCCCTATCTGTATATAATTCAGATACTTTAAATCTTAACTCATCAATCATGCCTTAACACCTTCCATAATTAAAATTTACATATAAATCACCGGCTATGTTATAAAGATAGCGCAGCAAATGGGACATTTTGAGTACATTCCAAAG
The DNA here is from genome assembly GCA_947593975.1 of uncultured Lachnospiraceae bacterium. Lineage (GTDB taxonomy): Bacteria > Bacillota > Clostridia > Lachnospirales > Lachnospiraceae > V9D3004. Next base: position 29,112 of record CANQDW010000024.1, on the reverse strand, counting down.
TTGTTTGAGCTATACACATAAGTTCTCCGCGGTCAAAACAAAAAAGTATGTTACAATGCATAAAACCCTTAAATATTGTTGGAGGTTTATGCTATGAAAGATAAAGAAATACGAAAAATACTTGTTTCCTATTTACAGGCGCAGGGAAAAGAAATGCGGATTTATCAGGAAAAAAGCATTGGAAATTCCATTTGTGATCTAATGGTTGTCACAAATCTGCTTACAGGTTATGAAATCAAAAGCGACGGCGACAACTATCAGCGTTTAAACACCCAGATTCCTGCTTATGATAAGTTCTTCGACCAAAATTATATCGTTATCGGAGCGACGCATCATAAATCTGCCGGTGACAAAGTCCCGAAACATTGGGGCATCATATGTATTGAAGAAGATACGATACGCATTATCCGTCCCGCAAAGCCAAACAGATCGGTCTCCCGCCGCGCGCAGCTTACGGTGCTATGGAAATTAGAGCTTAAGAATATCCTTATCAAAAACAACCTGCCCTTATATGCGCAGAGAGAAAAAGGATACATTTCCGACAGGATCAAGGAAGCGGTCGACGAAAAAGTGCTTGGCCTTCAAATTGCTTATGAGCTTTTGCACCGTGATTACTCGATTTACGATGCAAAGGATTATTCCATCCATTTACAGGGTGAACATGCAAATTTTCCGATGCTGGAGCTGTTCGACATACTCTCGGAGAGTGATTCCAAAGACCTGACTCTGGATAAATGGATCGAAATCTATCATCATGCGCGAAAAATCAAGGAAAGAAAAGACACTTTATTCATTGAAGAGCCAAAAACAAAGCGTATTCCTCACAAGATTTCCTATAAAGATATCGAAGTGTCTCTCGGCGCGCCATGGATTGATGTAAATATCATAAACGATTTTATTTCACACCTCCTCGGCTACAGCGAAGGCATAATTTCCGCGCGCTGCAAATACGAACCGGTGACAGGCAACTGGCATATCGAACAGAAACGTTCCTATGACGACAGAACCAATGCCACGGTAACATACGGCACAATGCGTTATAATGCGCTTTTTATCCTTGAAGATTCGCTAAATCTACGTGAGATCCACCTGCGCGATAAATCAGGAAAATACGAAGAAGCCGAAACTATCGCGGCGCTTGAAAAACAGAAAAAGATCGAACAGGAATTTAAAAATTGGATCTGGCTAAGCGAAGACAGGCGCTGGGCCGTCGAAGAAGCCTATAACAAGATGTTTGACAGTTATAAGGTGACAAAACACAACGGCAGCCATCTCAGATTCGAAAATATGAACGGACAATTTTCACTGTATCCATACCAAAAAGATGCTGTTCAAAAAATTCTCGATTCCAAAAATACCCTGCTGGCGTTTGACGTCGGCGCCGGCAAAACCTATATCATGATCGCCGCTGCAATGGAAATGCGAAACGCCGGTATTTCCCGCCGGAATCTCTTCATTGTGCCCAATCACATTGTCGGACAGTGGGAAAAAATCTTTACTGATTTGTATCCGCAGGCAAAGGTGCTTGCCATAGAACCCAAAATTTTTAAGCCCGAAATGCGTCAAAAAGTATTGCGCCAGATAAAAGAAGGCGATTATGACGGCATCATTATCGCTTACAGCTGCTTTGAACAAATCCCGCTTTCCGAAAACACCGTGCTTGACAACATGAACCGGCGCCTTAAAATCATTGAGGATGCCATCTATGTACTGCGCACCACCACTAAATATGACCGCTGGAACCAAAAGGTACTGGAAAAAGAAAAAAAACGTATGCTTAAACTTGTACACGATTTTTTGCAAAGTATGGACAGACCAGCGGATAACTATGACGTGACTTTTGAAGATTTGGAGATTTCAACATTATTCCTTGACGAAGCGCATAACTATAAGAATCTCCCGATCAAAACATCAATGATGAACCTGAACGGCATCAATACACGCGGTTCAAAAAAGTGTCTTGATATGCTGCATAAAGTCCGCTGCGTACAAAATTCCAAAAACGGGCGCGGAGCTGTATTTGCCACAGGAACCCCTTTGTCCAATTCCATTTCTGACGCTTACAATATGCAGGTTTATCTGCAATACGAAGATCTTAAGCAGTCAAATTTAGACAAATTTGACAACTGGGTAAAAACTTTCGCAAAGCCCGAACAGCTTATGGAAATTGACGTAAACGCCTCAAAATACCGCTCTGTACGAAAATTTTCCCGGTTTTTCAATCTGCCGGAGCTGTCGCGTATGTTTTCACAAATCGCCGTTTTTTATGCGATAGACAAAAAAGATGCCCTGCCCGAATTTGAAGGCTATACCGATATTGTAATTCCCAAATTCCCGGAACTTACACAATATATGGCGTCGCTTTGTAAGCGTACTGAGGAGATACGCAGCGGAAAAATTGACCGAAAATATGATAATATGCTAAAAGTCAGCACAGACGGACGCAAAGCTGCGCTGGATTTATCTCTTGTCGGCGCTTTACAGCCATATAACCAAAGTTCAAAAATATACCGCTGTATTCAAAATGTCATGAAAATCTATTCGGATTTTGCCGGATGCACACAGATTATCTTTTGCGATTATTCCACCCCGCGTGGTGACGACTTCAGCGTTTACCGGGAAATCAAGACGCATTTGATCGAACTGGGCGTACCGGATAGTGAAATTGCCTTCATACACAGCTATCACACAGAAAGCCGCAAAATAAAGCTGTTTAACCGGTTCAATGCCGGCGAAGTGCGAATCCTGATCGGTTCAACCCTGAAACTCGGCATCGGCGCCAATGTACAGATCAAATTAAAAGCTATTCACCATCTGGATGTTCCATGGCGTCCCGCAGACATGGTACAGCGTGAAGGAAGAATACTCCGTCAAGGTAATGAAAACAACCGTGTACAGATTTTCCGTTACGTTTCGGAAGGCAGCTTTGACTCTTACTCCTGGCAGATTTTAGAAACCAAGCAGAGATTTATCTCACAGTTTTTATCCGGCAGTTCCTATCAGCGTACCATCAGTGATTTGGAAGACAATGTGCTTACGTATGCCGAAGTAAAGGCTTTAGCTCTCTCCGAACCGCTGATGAAACAGATCGCCCAAACCGAAAATGAGATAAAAGCTTTGCGCATCATCGTTACTAAAGAAAAGGCAGACCTGAAAAAAATGCAGGCTGAAATTGAAATACTTGACGGACAGATAACCGCTCTTATCCGCCGCTGCGACGCTTCCCGCATTACAATGATCAAACTTCCGAAATACGGCAAAGAGGATCAGCAGGACTGCTACAGAACGCTTTCCAATGTCTTGGACCGTGAATTTATTTTTGGATGCAAAACCGCCGACAATCTGACGGCTTTATGCTTTTCCGTATCACTGCCTGAAATTCAGGACGAGAAAAAGCCGTACCTTCTTCTTTGTGATGAGGGAGAATCCTATCCGGTAAAAATGGGAGATTCCGCAGCAGGAAACGCGCGGCGCATTTTAAATTTTATAACATCTTTTGTAAAAACGCGTGAAAAAATAATCTATTCCTATTTTGAATTGTCGCAGAAAAAACAGAAATTAGAGCAAACTGTCAATTCTCCGGATGAATCAAACCTAGTGAAATTACGCGACCGCAAAAAAGATCTTGCGCGCCTAAAAGCAATGCTGAAAAATGATTTATAATTTATAATAATAAACAAGGTTTTATTATAAATTATGCTATAATGACTGCAAAAGTAAAAAGTAATATCAAAAGGAGGGGTAAAAGTGGAGCTTAAAGATGTATCAACAAAAAGACTGGCAGAGGAACTGGCAAAACGTGAAGGCACAGAACAAATCTACATTGAGCCTTATAATCCCTATACCATTACGTTTGATGGTCAGACCATAAACGATGAAGGTCCTGTAGTAATTCTGCGCATTTGGGACTGAGCGTAAAAGAAAGAACAAAAATTATAAAGATAGGAGACGATAAAAATGAAATCTAAACACCCTTATTGTCCATTTATTCCGGAAGGAGCAACGAAACTAATTATAGGAACAATGCCACCATATCGATTTTGTAAAACTCCAAAAGAACTGTATGAAAATGATGTGGATTTTTATTATGGCTCGAAAGATAATTATTTTTGGGATTTGCTTTCTCAAATAACCGGAGCAAAACTTGATAAGAAGAATACCGAGACGGCAATAATGCAGCGAAAAGCTTTATTGTCAAAGCTGCATATCGGAATTGCGGATATTATTGAACAGTGCACACATATAAATGGGAAATCTATTGATGATTCTTTGGATGATATTGTCTTAAAACCGATAAATGAATTATTGTTCCATCATCCTGAAATAGATTCTTTAATCTATACAAGCAAATCTATTATCAAACATATATATAAAATTGCAGACAAATACCACTCTTGGGATACTCCCAAGGAAGGTAACACTTTGGATACTCCCAAGGAGGGTACTATTATGATTGGCGGAAAAAGATATAAGGTTATTGTCTTATATTCTCCTTCCCCTTCCGCTAGCAGAAAAGTTTCCTACGAAAAGCGATTGTCACAATATACTAATGTATTTGGAAAATTATGATGCTTTACTTTTCCTCTCTTCTGCCCTCCACACCCGCCTATGCCCCGGCAGCAAAGCGGCTGTTCGATGCACTGGACGCACAGTGCGTCGAATACCGCCTGCTAAACAAAACTAAAAGCATATGGCTGCGTGATTTTATGCCTGTGCGCACCAAATCCGGCAGATATATTTCCTTTCGCTACGAGCCCGGTTATCTGAAAAACGATTCGGAACTTCGCACAAATTTTCGTCAGGAAATCGCTTCGCTTTTTTCGCAGGAAAATATCATTTATTCCGACATCAATTTAGACGGCGGCAACGTCATATTTTCACCTTCGCGAAAAACAGCTGTAATCAGCGACCGGATTTTCTCAGAGAATCGGACGCGCTCCTATGTAAAACTTGTGCAAGAGCTCGAACAGCTTCTGGAGGCACGGGTAATTATTATTCCGTCACTCGTATCCGACATGACAGGGCACTCCGACGGAATGGTACGATTTATTAATGAAAATACAGTATTTGGCAATAACACTCCGTACCGAAACGGACTGGAACAAAAAATTGCGAAAGTTATGAAAAATAACGATATCGATACAATCGACTTTCCTTATTATTCGTCCCCAAAGAACAGCGCCGTCGGTTGTTATATGAACTTTTTGGAAACAGAAAAAGCAATCTTTCTGCCCATATTCGGTACAAACAAAGACGCTGCGGCAATTACGACGGCAGAGCATTTTTTTGCGAAACCAATCGTACCGGTGTACGCCAATGAAATAGCAAAAGAAGGCGGCATACTAAATTGCATAAGTTGGGAAACTCTTTAAAAAAGTTTCGGAAAACCGCATGGTTTTCCGGAACTTTTATATTATACAAATATAAAATGCATCCTATCTTCTGTATTTCGCTTCAATCTTAAGATACCCAAGCATAATTCCAATAGCCCATACCATCACGCCTAATATCTCAAAAATAACCATCGGAGAATTTTGTTCCATAAACAGAAACGGTATCCCTATTATCTCAAAAATAACAGCGGCAATAATCCAAAGCACGGACAATGAATGATTATATCTGCGTACATCAGTAACTTCCGGTGGTTTTGCGAATGTAAAAAATCCAACCGCTTCTTTCGATTTCCGTACACCAATGCTTATCCCAAAAATCAATAATGCCGCAGCACTCCAAATAACAAATGCAATTATCATTGTATTTTCCCCCCCCCTATCCTTTATCCGCACACTGCCTTTTATTATAAAACCAGACATCTATCTCATCTTCCGCCGGCGTCTCCCATTTGGATAATAATTTTTCCATAAGCCCTTCATCCAGATAATAATCTGAACAGTCCGGATTACTTAGCACTTTTTCATTTCTTTCCCTAATATTTTTTTGCCATGTTATATCATCCACATCTATGTAATGCCACTCACAAATTATGTTTTTGTCATTGTAAAATCCGGTAAGATTTTTTCTGTCATCTGCGCTCCAGAACCCCCAGTCCAATATTACATTACAGCCTGTATTCACAAGTTCCGCAGATTTCTTTTTAAAGTAATCGCGAATCCTTACAGCCATCTCATCATGCTTATCACCCAGATTATTATCAAACAAGTCTTTAGTCAGTTCGTCACATGATAAAATAACTGCATTTTCTTTACTCTTTATCTGATTTGAATAATACGTCTTTCCGCTGCATATCTTTCCGCAGACTGCTATTACTTTTGCCATAGTATAACCTCACATAATCCGCTGATACCGAAAATTCAATAATTCCCTTTATCTTTTATTATTTGCTTTAACCTGATATTATTATCAAATACACTTTCAGTCAAATTATTAATCTCTAACAAGTTTTTAACGCACCACTCCGGATCTTGCGTATGAAACGAATAATATACGTCGTTCATTTGCTTATAATTAAATAGCTTCATAACAAATTTTGTTGATTGTTCTCTTGTATACGAAATATATCTATACATATAACCCATCCAAAACAATGCGCTTTTTGAATATTTCACTTTACCATAATCCGAGTCCTTAAATTGTTCTAAAATACTGTTATTTCCCTCTATTATATCAAGCGATAAAGACGCCGGATTATTAGTATCCAGTTTTTTTAGCAAATCGGAATGTAAAAACCTTCTGATATATATCCCTGTAGAACAGTTCAATTCACTTGATTTTTCAAATAATTTCCCTTGATATTCAGCCAGTAATAAACCATTATGATCAAATTGTCTCATTTTAATATCTCCTCAATATATAAACCTGTTTTAAATTCTCTTTTGGCAAGTTTTAGTTTAGTATCTATCTCATAACTCCGTTCATTCAAAATTCTTCTGCAATCCTCACGTTCCGGATTAGAGAGATATAATTTTTCAATTGGAATCAAATTTTGCAATGCTTTTTCTGTCTTAAATACAAATTGGAGTCCTAACTTTGATGCAGATAATGAATGAAGCGCAACATCAGAATTTATTTCTCCTTCAGTAAACTGCGCCATTACATAAAACATTTTATTATCAGCAATAGGCGCAATCACTACATCTGCTGCCTCTACTTCAGCTGCTATCTGACTAACCTTAGGATTTGAACTAAATTCCCCTAATGTTCCACGATAATAGCAAATAGCAAGCATCCATTCCAAATTACATTCGAATCTCTTTATCTTTAAATTCGCAAGCGAATACCTAAACGAATACACACTTGATTTTTCCTTTTCGCATACAAACGATAATGCTTGAGTATATGTTTCTCCAAGGTAAAATCCTTTTCCAAAATCACAATTATCCCTTGAACATAAAATCGTAACTTCTGACAAACCATTCTTAGAACCATGAAACAATACATCTCGATACTTTTCTTTTATCAACTCTTCTTTCACAGAATTAATTCGGTATTTATTCTCATAAGCATAGGCATATATTTTTTCACACACATCGTCTCTGGCCTTTCCCTGTTTCTTTATTGAATCTAACGTTGTCCTTGATACATTAGTCCTTTCAGCCAGCTCGGTACTATTTATCTTTTCTGATTCCAATATAAAGCCTATGTCTTCTTTAATATTATAGTCACAATCTACTTTAATCATACCTATCTGCCCCTTCGATAGAATAATTATACATCAAAAAACTTATTTGTTCAAGTTGAACAAACAAGTTTTTGCTTTTTTACGTTAATATAATAATTTTCCAAGTGTTTTCAAAGATTTTTGCAAGCAAACCATAGTTTTTATCATTTTGTACACAAAAAAAGCCCGGAAAACATCGTATCCGAGCTTTTCGTATTCTGTAAGTCTTTGATCAGCGCTTCGAGAACTGCGGAGCGCGCCTTGCGGCTTTCAAACCGTACTTCTTTCTTTCCTTCATACGCGGATCTCTTGTAAGGAAACCTGCTTTCTTAAGCGCTGGGCGGTTCTCAGCATCTGCCTCAAGCAGAGCCCTTGATATACCGTGGCGGATAGCTCCTGCCTGGCCTGTAAATCCGCCGCCTTTAACTGTTGTAATAACATCATACTTATCTGTAGCTCCGATAAGCTCAAGCGGCTGGCGAACTATCAGTTTCAAAGTTTCAAGACCAAAATATTCATCAATATCTCTTTTATTGATTGTAATCTTTCCTGAACCCGGTACAAGATATACTCTTGCAACGCTGCTCTTTCTTCTTCCTGTTCCATAAAATTTAACTGTAGCCAATGTATGTTCCTCCTTTCAACCTCTCATTAATACCTTTTAGCAATCTCTAATACTTCAGGCTTCTGCGCTGCATGTGGATGTTCAGGTCCTGCATATACATGAAGCTTAGCTATCATCTGTCTTCCGAGAGGTCCCTTTGGAAGCATTCCCTTTACAGCATGGCTGATAACATATTCAGGTTTCTTCTGAAGCATTTCCTTCAATTTTGTTTCTTTCATGCCGCCGACATAATCTGAATGTCTGTAATATATCTTCTGATCCAGCTTCTTTCCCGTAACCTTTACTTTATCGGCATTGATAACGATCACATAATCGCCTGTATCAATATGTGGTGTGAAAATAGGTTTCTTCTTACCTCTTAAAACATTAGCAACTTCCGTTGAAAGACGGCCTAATGTCTGATCCGCTGCATCAATTACATACCATTTTCTTTCAATAACGGACGGACTAGCCATAAAACTCTTCATCCTTATAACCTCCTAAAGTCTATAACTTATCTTAACTTATCAACTGCGTACATACATTAATCTTACCGGGGCTATGGTTAATTAGAGTATGGCACGCCACATTTGATTATTATATTATATAAGAAAATGTGTGTCAAGTGCTTTTTACACATATTCTATCATTTCAAGCGTAAGCCCTTTTGCCGGCGCAGTATTTATTGCAAAATCACGTTTTTCTGACACCAGTATCTCAGGTATCCGTTCCGGCTTCATTTTACCGCAGCCTACATCGATAAGGGTTCCGGCTATCATCCTTACCATATTGTATAAGAAACCGTTTCCGCTCACTGTTATAACGATCTCATCATCTTCTCTTTCAATATCCAGAGAATATATGATCCTTACTGTCGAACGCGCTTGTGTGTGAAGCGAACAGAAATTCCTGAAATCATGTCTGCCGACAAAATACGAAGCGGCCCCGCGCATAAGATCTATATCAAGTTTTCTGTATACATGCAGGGCATTTCGGCTTTTTACCGGATTATCAAAATCCCTGTTAAGGATCCTGTATACATACGTTTTAATACTTTCGCATTTGCGCGGATGAAAATCAGGTTCTACTTCATAGGATTCCTGGATCACTATATCATCAGGAAGTATTTTATTTAAGGCATAACTTATTTTCTCTGCCGGGATACTCGTATCGGTATCGAATACCGCTACATTGCCGCAGGCATGTACGCCCGCATCTGTCCTGCTTGCGCCGATCACTTCTATATTTTCATTAAGAAGCTCTGTAAGGCTCTCATTGATAACCTGTTCAACCGTCACGGCATTTGGCTGGATCTGCCACCCGTGATAATTTGTTCCGTCATATGCGATCACGATCAATACTCTTTTCATCATTAACATTCCCATCTTATATAAAACGTCCTGCAGCGACCGAAGTCACCATATATACCAGTATAATACCATAACTTATATAATCCTTCGCCGTATATCTAAGCGGTTTCATTTTTGTTCTTCCCTCTCCGCCGTGATAACATCTTGCATCCATCGCAAGAGCAAGATCCTTCGCGCGCTCCATTGCCGATACCAGTAACGGTATGAGAATGGACACTATGCCCGATATACGCTTTATTATATTGCCTTCCTCAAAATCCGCGCCTCTTGACGACTGCGCTTTGATGATCTTATCCGCTTCCTCCATAAGTATCGGTATGAACCTCAGCGCAATTGACATCATAAGCGCAAACTCATGAACAGGTATATGCGCCTTATTAAGCGGTCCGAACGCCTTTTCAATCCCCTCCGTCAGCTGGTTAGGCGTTGTGGTATATGTCATTATTGCAGAACCCGTAATAAGGAACAGCAGCCTTACAATAATAAACACGGCTTTTTTTAATCCCGCATATGTAATCTTTACGGCATAAAATTCAAATAATATATCATCGCCGGATGTAAAAAAAAGATGTATTACCGCTGTAAATACCATGAGAAAAATTATCGGCTTGATTCCCTTTAATATATGTTTTAACGGTACTTTTGAAATAAATATCACCATTCCGAGATATATAAGCGAAACTATATATCCCGGATAATTTTTAAACGTAAATATTGAAATGATAAATAAAAACGTTCCGGCAAGTTTTACCCTGGGATCCAGCTTATGTATGACCGAACCCGTAGGATAATACTGACCTATCGTAATGTCCCGAAGCATCTGTTTTATATCCCTTCTGTATATGCCGTCTGCGCCGTATGCATTAAAATCTCTTTCACTGCCTCATCCGGAGTAATTATCCCGGTATCGACATCATAGCCGATACTTTTCAGTTCATTCAAAAGATATACCGTCTGCGGAGCCGAAAGCCCTATTTTTTCAAGTTCTTTATACCGGCTGAAAATTTCACGCGGCGTCCCGCAGGCAAATATCTCCCCGTCATTTATAACTGCAATGCGCTCGGCATATTTTGCAACATCCTCCATACTGTGCGATACAAGCACAATTGTTACGCCGTCATTCTTATGTAATTTATCTATAAGCTCAAGTATCTCATTTTTTCCCTTCGGATCAAGTCCTGCCGTTGGTTCATCAAGGACAAGCACTTCCGGTTTCATTGCAAGCACGCCGGCAATAGCAGCGCGCCTTTTCTCCCCGCCCGAAAGTTCAAACGGCGACGCATTATACATATCTTCATGTATGCCAACCATACTAAGCGCTTCCTTCGCGCTCCTGTCTGCCTCTTCTGCAGACATTCCGATATTCTTCGGTCCGAACCTTACGTCGCTAAGCACTGTTGTTTCAAACAGCTGGTATTCCGGATACTGAAATACAAGCCCTACCTTGCTTCTTAGCTTCTTTTTTGAATATCCTTTTTTATATATATCCTCACCATTATACAATATAGTACCCGAAGCAGGTACGTTAAGCCCGTTCAGATGCTGTATGAGCGTAGATTTTCCGGAACCCGTGCGTCCGATGATCCCTATAAACTCGCCGTCTTCAATGGTAAGGTTAATATCCTTAAGTCCCTGTTTTTCAAACACGGTTCCGGCGCCGTATATATAATTAAGATCCTTTATTACTATTGCCATTATTTACCCCTTTTTTATACTCTGCCAATACCGAAACCAAATCTTGTGTACTAAGTACAGATTTTTTTATATTAAGCCCCGCTTTTTTCAAACGGTCCGCAATATATACTGCGGGCGGCGCCTCAAGATTATATTTTTCAAGCACGGATACATCTGAAAATATACATTCAGGCATTCCGTCCATAACTATCTTTCCTTTATTCATCACAAATATCCTGTCTGAATATATCGTTTCTTCCATATAGTGCGTTATCAGGATAATATTAATATTTTCTTTTTCATTAAGTTCCCTTACGGCTTCTATAACTTCTTTTCTGCCTCCCGGATCAAGCATTGCCGTAGATTCGTCAAGCACTATGCATTTCGGTTTCATTGCCAGTACCCCCGCAATGGCAACACGCTGCTTTTGGCCTCCCGAAAGATGATTCGGAGCCGTACTCCTGTATTTTAACATTCCCACGGTTGCAAGGCTTTTTTCAACCCTGCGCCATATTTCCCCTGTAGGAACTCCGGTATTTTCAAGCGCAAATGCTACATCCTCTTCCACTACATTTGCTACTATCTGATTGTCCGGATTCTGAAATACCATTCCGGTATTCTGCCTGATCAAAAGAGTATTATTCTCGTCAGAAGTATCTAAGCCGTTTACCCACAGCGTACCTCCCGTAGGCGTAAGAAGCGCGTTCAGATGTCTCGCAAGCGTCGATTTTCCCGAACCGTTATGCCCGACTATGGAAATAAACTGCCCGTCTTTTATATCAATATCCAAGCCGTCAAGCACTTTCGATCTTATTTCCGAACCGTCGTCAGTATTCCTCGTGTATTCATATACAAGTTTTTCTGATTTGATCACTGTAAAAACCTCTCCTTATATATGAAAATGGAGCACCGGTCTGCAGATTATTTTCTGTCAGACAATGCTCCATATACTATCATATAAAGTCTACATTAAACAAGTTCAATGATAACCTGCATAGCAGCATCGCCCTTACGCGGACCAATTTTAACTATACGGGTATAACCACCATTTCTTCCTGCATACTTAGGCGCCAATTCGTCAAAAAGTTTCTGTGCGATATCAACTTTCTTAGTATTCTTCTTACGTCCTGCCGTCTCTTTAGGGACTTCAGTTACGCTATAAAGCACCTTATGCATTTTCTTTCTTGCATGAAGACGTGACGGGCTATCCTTTTTGATAGTTTTCTCAACTTCGTCATATACGGTAACTTTCTTTCCGTCTACAACTTCCTTAACTCTCTTGCCGTCTTTATCTTTTCTTGCAACCTTACCGGTAACTGTAACTTCTTCATAATTATCCTTTTCACGTACTGCCATGGCAATCAAGCTTTCTGTAATCTTGCGGATTTCCTTAGCCTTAGCCTCAGTCGTAACAATCTTTCCGTGATAAAGCAGACTTGTTACCTGACCGCGAAGCAGAGCCTTCCTCTGGCTGGATGTTCTTCCAAGTTTTCTATAACCTGCCATTTTACTGACCTCCTATAATAATCTAATTCTCATCACCAAGGTTCAGTGATAAGCCCAGTTCTTTAAGTTTTGTAAGCACTTCATCTAATGATTTACGTCCAAGGTTACGAACCTTCATCATATCCTCGGAAGTCTTGTTGCACAGTTCCTCCACAGTGTTGATCCCTGCGCGTTTCAAACAATTGTATGAACGTACCGATAACTCAAGCTCATCAATATTCATCTCAAGAACCTTTTCTTTTTCGTTATTTACCTTATCTACCATAACATCAACTGTCTTGGCATTTTCAGACAAATCAATAAATGAATTCAGATGTTCGCTCAGTACTTTTGCCGCAAGGCTTACAGCCTCATCCGGCGCAAGAGTACCGTTGGTGTATACATCAAGCGTAAGTTTATCAAAATCAGTGATCTGTCCGACACGCGTATTCTCTACCGTAAGATTAACGCGCTCTACAGGCGTATATATTGAATCAATTGATATAACGTCTATCGGCATATCCTCTGTTTTATTTTTATCTGCGCTGGCATATCCGCGTCCGTTCGTGATTGTCATCTCTATAAACAATCTGCAGTCCGGACCACCGCTGAGCGTTGCGATAACCTGATCGGGATTGATGATCTCAATATCCTGGTCAACCTGAATATCTTTAGCCGTTACAACACATTCGCCTTCTGCTTCAATATAAGCAGTTTTCACTTCATTGATATCACTATTGTTCTTCACTGCGAGATTCTTAATGTTCATTATGATCTCTGTAACATCCTCTTTAACACCGGGGATTGCACAAAACTCATGAACAACGCCGTCTATCTTTACCTGGCTCACTGCAGAACCCGGCAATGATGAAAGCATAATTCTTCTCAGTGAATTACCCAAAGTTGTACCGTAACCTCTTTCCAAAGGCTCTACTACAAAACGTCCATATTTCTTATCCTCAGAGATTTCTGCAATTTCAATCTTTGGCTTTTCAAAATCAAACAATTCAGGACCCTCCTTTTGGGTTTAATAATGAGCAACTCTAATTACTTAGAATACAACTCGACGATAAGCACCTCATTAACCGGAACATCTATCTGCTCTCTTGTAGGAATCGCCTTCACTACACCTGAAAGATTCTCATGGTCAGCTTCCAGCCACTCCGGAACCATCCTTCCGTCTGTCACTTCAAGAATATCCTTATATCTCTGTGCGCTCTTATACTTTTCTGCAATCTCAATAACGTCACCAACTTTTACCTGATACGATGGAATATTAACACGTTTTCCATTAACAAGTACATGCTTGTGACCTACTATCTGCCTTGCTTCCTTCCTGGTTCTTCCGTAGCCGAGACGGAATATGATATTATCAAGCCTGAGCTCAAGAAGAATCATAAGGTTTTCACCGGTAGTTCCATACTTAAGCTTCTGTGCTTTTTCATAGTTGTTACGGAAAGGCTTCTCTAAAACTCCGTATATAAACTTAGCTTTCTGCTTTTCTTTAAGCTGTAAGGAATACTCGCTTGGCTTTCTTCCTTCTCTAACATTTCTATTTGACTTCTTATCAATTCCCAAATAAGTCGGCTCAAGTCCCAATGACCTGCATCTTTTGAGAACCGGTGTCATATCTCTTGCCATTTATATATCCTCCTATCATCTTAACTGAATCAATTATACTCTTCTTCTCTTAGGCGGTCTGCATCCGTTGTGCGGTACTGCCGTAACATCCTTAATACTTGTTACTTCAATTCCACATGCCTGAAGTGCGCGGATCGCAGCTTCCCTTCCTGCACCGGGACCCTTTACCATAACATCTACGGATTTGAGTCCATGGGGAACTGCTGCCTGAGCTGCTGTCTCTGCTGCCATCTGTGCAGCATACGGAGTAGACTTCTTTGAACCTTTAAATCCAAGTCCGCCTGCGCTTGCCCATGATATTGCATTACCCTCTGTGTCAGTCAGAGTTACAATTGTATTATTAAAAGATGCGTGAATATGCGCCTGTCCACGGTCAATATTCTTTTTGACACGTCTTTTAGACGTCTTCTTTGCTACTACTTTCTTAGCCATGATGACATATCCTCCTATTTCTTCTTATTTGCAACAGTACGCTTTGGTCCCTTGCGGGTTCTTGCATTCGTCTTTGTTTTCTGTCCTCTTACAGGAAGACCTCTTCTGTGACGGATTCCTCTGTAACATCCGATTTCCTGTAATCTCTTAATGTTGAGCGCCACTTCTCTGCGCAAATCACCTTCAACAACCATTGTGTCGTCGATGATCTCACGAATCTTGGCAACATCCTCATCAGACAAATCTTTGCAGCGAATGTCCGGATTAACGCCTGCCTTTTCAAGGATACGACGTGAACTGGTTCTGCCAATTCCATAAATATAGGTAAGACCTATCTCTACACGTTTTTCTCTTGGTAAATCTACACCACTGATACGAGCCATGTGTGTTTTACACCTCCGATATAATTAATAAATGTTTGATTATATAATATATATAACCGGCAATGCCGCGGTTGTCCGGACCTGATTACATATATTATCCCAGCCGCTTTAAACCATAATAATAACCTCATGATGGGAGAGAACCATCCGGTCATTACCGGCAAAACTATTGGACTGTTTTGCCGAAGCAGTTAATCACGCTGCCTATGATATCACAAATCAAAGACTTTACGTCTTTGTTTGCAACACAAAAAGCACGAATAATATGCTGCACCCTGTGCAATATAACATTTATCCCTGTACCTGTTTGTGTCTCGGGTTCTCACAGATCACTCTGATCTTACCCTTTCTTTTTATAACTTTGCATTTTTCGCAAATAGGTTTTACTGATGCTCTTACTTTCACAGTAATCCCTCCTTTCAAAAAGTCCGTTTTTTAGTGTACCATAATTTGAAAATTATAGCAAGGACTTTATATTAACTTAATATTTCCCCAATTACTTATCACGCCATATAATTCTGCCTTTTGTCAAATCATAGGGCGACAATTCCAAAATAACATTATCACCCGGAAGAATCTTGATATAATTCATACGCAGCTTTCCGCTTATATGAGCCAGTACCCTGTGGCCATTCTCAAGTTCAACCTGAAACATTGCATTAGGAAGCTTTTCTACAACAGTTCCTTTAATTTCAACAACATCTGCTTTTGACATATTATACCTCCACAATTATAGATAATCAGTTACCAATTTCATCTTCAATAGTTGTACCATGCTTTACCGAAAGGAGTTTCGGCTCATCTTCGGTAATAAGTATTGTATTTTCATAATGCGCGGAATAGCTTCCGTCTCTTGAAACAACAGTCCAGTCATCTTCTAAAAACCATACATCATATGCGCCCATATTTACCATAGGTTCAATTGCAAGCGTCATTCCGGGTTTAAGCTTTATTCCTCTGCCAATCTGTTTGAAATTCGGTATTTGCGGATCTTCATGCATCTGTCTTCCTATACCGTGCCCAACCAGATCCCTTACAACGGAAAATCCGTTGCTCTCAACATATTTCTGGATTGCCGCCGATATCTCATATAAGTGATTGCCGGCCCTGGCATATTTTATTCCTTCAAAAAAACTCTGTTTAGTTACATCGATAAGCCTCTGCGCCTCATCCGATATATTTCCTACCGCATAGGTACGGGCTGCATCGGACTGGTATTCTTTATATATTACTCCGCAGTCTAAGCTTACTATATCTCCGTCCTTAAGGATCCGTTTCCTGCTTGGGATCCCATGGACAACTTCATCATTCACAGATACGCACACCGATGCGGGATATCCGTTATAATTAAGAAATGACGGGATACAGCCATACTGCCTTATAAGTTTATCAGCATATTTGTTGATCTCCATTGTAGATATGCCGGGTTCGATCATCTTTTTGAGCTCATCATGTACAACAGCAAGTATATGACCTGCTTCCCTCATGATTTCTATTTCATGCTGTGATTTTATTGTAACCGCCAATTATGACATCTCCATTCCGAATATTATACGTGCCTATCCAAGGATATCCGTAATACTCTTAAATACCTGTTCCATATCACACGTACCGTCAACAGTCCTTAATATCCCTTTGCCGCTGTAATAGTCCTTAAGCGGCTGTGTCTGTTTATGGTATACCGAAAGTCTGTTTTTTACGGTTTCCTCTTTATCGTCGTCACGAAGGATAAGCTTACCTCCGCACACATCGCATATACCTTCCTTTTTCGGCGGTATATTTACTATATGATATGTACCTCCGCATGATACGCATGCCCTTCTGCCCGACATCCTGCTTATAATATTTTCATCAGGGACATCAATATCTATTGCATAATCAATCGCATCTCCGACACTTTCAAGCGCTTCATCAAGTGCTTCTGCCTGCGGGATTGTCCTTGGAAAACCGTCAAGCACATATCCCGAACCTGCGTCATCTTTTCCAAGTCTGTCAACGATCAGGTCAACAACAAGCTCATCGGGAACAAGTTCCCCTTTATCCATATAACTCTTGGCTTTTTTGCCAAGTTCCGTACCTTCTTTAATATTAGCCCTGAAAATATCTCCGGTAGATATATGAGGTATATTATATTTTTTTGCAATCATAAGCGCCTGCGTACCTTTTCCGGCACCGGGCGCGCCAAGCATTATTATCTTCATGCAAATGTCATCCTTTCAAAAATCAGATAAGTAGCCTGCCGTAAATCGTCACGCTACTCATCTGACTGTATATTTAATTTTTCATCTAGTCATTCAAAAATCCCTTATAATTACGAACCAGCATCTGTGACTCTATCTGCTTAATCGTTTCAAGCACAACGCCGACTACGATTATAAGCGATGTTCCTCCAAATCCTACGTTAGCACCAAACGCACCTGAACAGAATATCGGGACTACTGCAATTATCGTAAGTCCTACGGCTCCAATAAAGATTATATTGTTAAGCACTTTTGTAAGATACTCTGTCGTTGGTTTGCCGGGACGTATACCCGGAATAAATCCGCCGGCTTTCTTAAGGTTTGAGGATACTTCTACAGGGTTAAATGTTATATTGGTATAGAAGTAAGCAAAGAATATTACCAATACTATATATACAAGCAATCCAAGCGTATATTTGAATTCCCCGAAGTTCCTGAAATTGCACCAGTCTCCCTGACTGCATACCTTAAGTATCTTCTGCCATAGCGAAGCGCCTTTTCCTGACGCCGGCTGGATTCCTGCGAACTGTGATATTACTATAGGAAGTGAAAGCAGTGAACTTGCGAAGATGACAGGAATAACTCCGGCCGTATTAACCTTAAGCGGAATACTCGAAGTCTGTCCTCCTACCATTTTCCTTCCCTGGAGTTTCTTTGCATACTGAACAGGGATCTTCCTTGTAGCATCCTGAAGAATAATTATGAATACTACCATTGCAACAACTATAGCAACAATTACAATTGCGGCAATAAGTCCGTTTGTGGTACTTGATGCACTCTTAACAAATGTAGTATACAGATTTCCAAAATCTTCAGGCATACCTGATACGATGTTAAACATAAGAATAATGGAAATACCATTTCCCACACCTTTTTCAGTAATCTGCTCACCCAACCACATAAGCAAAGCTGAACCTGCCGTAAGCGATGCAACCATTACAGTAACACTTGTAAATCCGATTCCGTCTTCCAGAAGATTCTGGTTACCAAATCCTATTGCCATTGCGGCGCTTTCAATGATTGAAAGGCCGATGGTAAGATAACGTGTAAACTCAACGATCTTCTTTCTTCCGTCCTCGCCTTCTTTCTGCATTTCCTCAAGTTTGGGAATTGCTATCGTAAGAAGCTGCATAATAATCGATGCCGTGATGTATGGCGTGATACTAAGTGCAAATATTGACATCTTAGTAAACGAACCACCGGTCATCGCATTAAAGAAATTCAGTGCACTGGTCTGCTGACTGAACCATTCTGCAAAATAGTCCCTGCTTACGCCGGGTATAGGAAGCTGGCTTCCTATCCTGACAATAATAAGAATTACAAATGTATACAACAAACGTTTTCTTATATCAGCTACTTTAAAAGCATTACGGATTGTCTCAAGCACTTAAATCACCTCAGCTTTTCCACCAAGAGCCTTTATTTTCTCTATCGCTCCATTACTGAATGCATTAGCCTTTACATCAAGCTTCTTGGTTAATTCTCCATTTCCAAGTATCTTAACACCATCTTTAGGATTTCTTACGATACCTGTTTCAATTAATGTATCAACAGTAACTTCATCGCCATCATTAAATACATTGAGACGATCCACATTAATACCAACGATAGTCTTGGAATTGATACACTTAAATCCTCTCTTAGGTATACGCATATATAATGGCAGCTGGCCGCCTTCAAAACCCGGTCTTGTTGCTCCTGAACGCGCCTTCTGTCCTTTATGTCCCTTACCTGCTGTCTTGCCGTTTCCCGAGCCATGTCCACGTCCTCTTCTAAACCTGTCTCCATGTTTAGAACCTTCTGCCGGTTTTAACTCTGATAAATTCATTGATGCACCTCCTAACTGTTACCACGTATTATATTTCTTCTACTTTTACCAAGTGCTGTACCTGTTTAACCATGCCTCTTACGGATTCGTTGTCCGGCATCTCAACTGTCTTATTAAGTTTACGAAGACCTAATGCGCAAACAGTCTTTCTATGCTTTGGTATAGCACCGATCGTTGATTTAACCAATGTTATTTTTAATTTACCAGCCAATGATAACACCTCCAAACCGTACTATTATCAGTTCAATACTTCTTCAACAGATATTCCGCGAAGTCTTGCCACTTCTTCAGGCGTCTTGAGATGTCCAAGCCCCTCAAGCGTTGCAAGAACAACATTCTGTTTGTTGTTTGAACCCAATGACTTGGTACGGATATTCTTATAACCTGCAAGCTCAAGCACTGCACGGGCAGGACCGCCTGCGATAATTCCGGTACCTTCCGGAGATTTCTTAAGAAGTACTGATGCTCCTCCGTAATTACCTGTGTAATCATGTGGTACGCTTCCGTCTTCGTTAATAGGAACCTCTATCATCTTCTTGATAGCATCTTCTTTTCCTTTACGGATTGCTTCAGGAATCTCGGTAGCTTTTCCAAGTCCGGCACCAACATGACCATTCTTGTCACCAACTACTACCAGCGCTGTAAACCGCATGTTGCGTCCGCCTTTTACAACCTTGGTTACACGTTTGATGACAACAACGTGATCTTCTAATTCCATATCCTTCGTATCAATAATTGTACGCTTCATGAATTCTCCTCCTCGCTTAGAAATTCAGTCCGGCTTCCCTGGCTGCCTCAGCCAATGCCTGAACCTTACCATGATAGAGAAATCCTCCCCTATCAAATACAACGTTTGTGATTCCTTTATCTAATGCTTTTTTAGCAATAATTTCACCTAACTTAGCAGCTGCTTCAACATTATTAGTTTTCTCAAGCTGTGATTTTACGTCAGCTGAAAGGGTAGATGCTGCAACTAAAGTATTGCCGGCTGAATCATCAATAATCTGAGCATACATATGATTGTTGCTTCTGAATACTGCCAAACGTGGTCTCTCTGCAGTTCCTGCAAAACGATTGCGAAGTCTGTTGTGCTTCTTTACACGTACTTCAGATCTTGTTTTCTTACTTACCATCGTTTTTCACTCCTTTAATTATTTTTTACCTGTCTTACCGACCTTACGTCTGATAACTTCGTCGGCATATTTGATTCCTTTACCCTTATATGGTTCCGGCGCTCTCTTCTCGCGGATCTCAGCTGCATACTGTCCAACCTTTTCCTTGTCGATACCCTTAACGATAATCCTGTTCTGGTCTTCAACAACAACTTCCAGTCCTTCAGGATCTGTCATCTCAACAGGATGTGAATATCCAAGTGAAAGAACCAGCTTATTTCCCTGCTTTGCAGCCCTGTAACCAACACCATTGATCTCAAGGACTTTCTGATATCCCTCGGTAACACCGATCACCATATTATTAAGCAGCGTCCTTGTCAGACCATGAAGCGACTTCATCTTCTTCAGATCATTTGGTCTGTTTACAGTAATAGTGTCTCCATCTTTATCTATTGACATCTCAGATGGGAGAACTCTCTCAAGGGTACCCTTGGGTCCCTTTACCGTCACTTTATTATTTTCTGCAATATCCACCGTAACTCCGGCAGGTATCGCGATAGGCATTCTTCCGATACGTGACATTTCGCCTTACCTCCAATTCTTGATTATACTCGTATTACCATATAAATGCTAATACTTCTCCGCCAACATTCTCTTTTCTGGCCTGTTTATCAGTCATAACACCCTTATTGGTAGAAATGATAGCAATTCCGAATCCTCCCAATACGCTAGGAAGCTCTTCGGTATTTGCATACACCCTGAGACCGGGTTTTGATATTCTTTTTAAGCCTGATATAACCTTTTCTTTTTTATCAGCGCCATATTTTAACGTAATATGAATTGACTTGAAACCATCCACATCTACCAATTCAAAATTCTTAATATAGCCTTCCTTAAGAAGTATTTCAGCTATTGAAATCTTCATTTTTGAAGCAGGTACATCAACTGTATCATGCTTTGCAGTATTTGCGTTACGTATTCTTGTAAGCATATCTGCAATAGGATCACTCATTGTCATTTCATTTGCCTCCTTCCGAACTATTCTTACCAGCTTGCTTTCTTAACGCCAGGAATCTGTCCTTTGTATGCCAATTCACGGAAACATATTCTGCAGATTCCGTATTTTCTCAAATAAGCATGCGGACGACCACAAATCCTGCAACGGCTGTACTGCCTTGTTGAGAATTTAGCAGGGCGCTGCTGCTTGACTTTCATAGACTTTTTAGCCATGAATTTCCCTCCTCACTATTTTCTGAACGGCATACCGAACTCAGTAAGGAGTTCACGTGCCTCTTCGTCTGTCTTAGCAGTAGTTACAAATATAATATCCATACCTCTTACTTTATCGATCTTATCATACTCGATCTCAGGGAAAATAAGCTGCTCCTTGATACCAAGCGCATAATTTCCTCTTCCGTCAAATGCATCCGGATTAACTCCGCGGAAGTCACGTACTCGCGGAAGAGCAAGATTGATAAGTCTGTCAGCAAAATCATACATCTTTTCGCCACGAAGCGTAACCTTACATCCGATAGGCATTCCTTCTCTTATCTTAAAGTTAGCAACTGAATTCTTTGCTCTTGTTACAACAGGCTTCTGTCCTGAAATAATCTCAAGGTCGCTCATTGCAGAATCAAGAATCTTGGAATTCTCCTTTGCTTCTCCAACGCCCATATTAATTACAATCTTATCAAGCTTTGGTACCTGCATAATATTTTTATAATTAAATTTCTTTGTCATTGAAGCAATTATATCATTCATATACTTCTCTTTTAATCTTGACACTCTTAGTACCTCCTCTCATTATTTAGTCAATAACATCGCCCGTTGTTTTTGCATAACGCACCTTTTTACCGTCAACAACCTTGAATCCAACCCTTGTCGGCTTTCCTTTGCTTACATACATCACATTGGATACATCGATTGCGGCTTCCTGATGGATGATGCCGCCCTTAGGGTTGCTCTGGCTCGGTTTGGTATGCTTTGTTACTGTATTTACTCCTTCAACAATAGCCTTTCCGTTTTTGACAGAAATAACCTTTCCTTCCTTACCCTTGTCTTTTCCGGTAATAACTACTACCGTATCACCTTTTTTAATCTTATTCATTGCCATCCTGGTACACCTCCTATAATACTTCCGGTGCTAATGAGATAATCTTCATAAACTGTTTTTCTCTCAATTCCCTGGCTACCGGCCCAAATATACGTGTTCCCCTTGGATTCTTATCGTCTCTTATAATAACTGCAGCATTTTCATCAAACCTGATGTATGAACCATCCGGACGTTTCGTACCCTTTACCGTACGTACGACAACTGCCTTTACAACGTCACCTTTCTTTACCACGCCGCCGGGTGTTGCATCTTTAACCGAAGCAACAATAACATCGCCAACCTGTGCATATCTTCTGGTTGAACCGCCAAGGACGCGTATACAGAGAAGCTCTTTTGCACCAGTGTTATCTGCTACTTTAAGTCTTGATTCCTGCTGTATCATAATCTAACCTCCATCTTATCCGCTAAATTACTTAGCCTTTTCAATGATTTCTACCAGTCTCCATCTCTTATCCTTTGATAAAGGCCTGGTTTCCATAACTCTGACTCTGTCACCGATATTGCACTCGTTATCCTTGTCATGAGCCTTTAATTTATAGGTTCTCTTCACAATTTTGTTGTAAAGTGGATGCTTTACATTATCAACTACCGCAACAACAATAGTCTTATCCATTTTATTGCTTATTACCTTGCCGGTACGAACTTTTCTAAGATTTCTCTCTTCCATTCAGGAACTCCTCCTTTCTTTGGGATCAATCCGCAGATTTCTCAGAGATAATTGTCTGTATCCTTGCGATCTGCTTCCTTACCTCTTTAATCCTGCTTGTATTATCCAACTGGTTAGTTGCGTTCTGGAATCTCAAATTAAATAACTCCTTTTTAGCAGCTACTAAATCCTCATTCAGTTCCTGAACCGTCTTTCCTCTAAGTCCGCTTAATAATTCCTTAGTTTTCACTGCCCGCACCTCCTTCTAAGTCTGCGCGGGAAACGATCTTGCATTTAACAGGCAGCTTATGTGTTGCAAGTCTCAACGCTTCCTTTGCGGTTTCCTCTGCTACTCCGGAAATCTCAAATAATACACGGCCCGGTTTTACTACCGCTACCCAATATTCAAGCGCTCCTTTTCCTGAACCCATTCGTGTTTCAGCAGGTTTTGCCGTAACAGGCTTGTCAGGAAATATCTTTATCCATACTTTACCGCCACGCTTAATGTAACGTGTCATTGCAATACGGGCTGCCTCTATCTGATTTGATTTAACCCACGCCGGTTCAAGCGCTATGATACCATAATCACCGTATGTGATCTTATTGCCTCTTGTAGCTTTACCGCTCATGCTGCCGCGGAACTGCTTGCGATGTTTAACTCTTTTTGGCATTAACATTATTTATCGCTCCCTTCCGCTTTGCTTTCTTTCTTTGCCGGAAGAATCTCACCATGGTAGATCCATACTTTAACGCCAATCTTACCATATGTCGTATCTGCTTCCGCAAAACCATAATCAATATCCGCACGAAGTGTCTGAAGAGGAATCGTTCCCTCGCTGTAGTACTCTGTACGAGCCATATCAGCTCCGCCAAGACGTCCCGACACTGCTGTCTTGATTCCTTTGGCGCCGCTCTTCATAGTCCTTCCCATAGCCTGTTTCATAGCCCTTCTGAAAGATATACGCTTTTCAAGCTGGAGAGCGATATTCTCTGCTACAAGCTGCGCATCCCTGTCAGGCTTTTTAACTTCTTTGATATCGACTATAACTTTTCTTGTTGTAAGCTTTGCAATATCTTTTTTAAGTTTTTCGATTTCGGCACCGCCTTTTCCGATAACCACGCCCGGCTTAGCGGTATGGATTATGATCTTGATACGGTCTGAGGACCTTTCGATTTCTATCCTTGCGATACCTGCATTATACAATTTTTTCTTTAAAAATTTTCTGATGTTATAATCTTCGGCAAGATTGTCTGCGAAATCATCTTCCGCATACCATCTTGAGTCCCAATCTTTAATGATACCGACTCTTAAGCCATGAGGATTAACTTTTTGTCCCATGATAGCCCTCCTTATCTTTCATTTAACACAATTGTGATATGGCTCATTCTCTTCTCGATACGATAAGCCGTTCCACGTGCTCTTGGTCTGATTCTCTTCATTGTCGGTCCTTTATTTGCATAACATTCTTCAATATAAAGGTTCTCCGGATTCATACCATTATTGTTTTCAGCGTTTGCGATAGCTGATTTTAAAAGCTTTCCAATAATATCAGCACCATATCTTGGACTATATGCCAATATACCAAGCGCTGTTTCTACATCTTTACCTCTTATGGCATCTAAGACGAAACATGCCTTCTGCACGGATATTCTTGCATATGAAAGTTTAGCAGATGGTCTTGTATCTCTTGTTTCATCATTTCTGTTTCTCTTTATCTGAGATCTATGTCCCTTTGCCATAGGTTAGGCCTCCTTTCAATATCCGTCTGGATTTATCTTTTACCCTTCTTTTCGTCTTTTCCATGTCCTCTGTAAGTTCTCGTCATAACGAACTCACCAAGTTTATGGCCTACCATGTCCTCTGTGATATATACAGGTACATGCTTCCTGCCGTCATGAACCGCAATTGTATGTCCAACCATCTGTGGAAAAATTGTTGAACGGCGTGACCATGTTTTAATAACCTGCTTGTCACCGGACTCATTCATCGCTTCAATTTTTTTAAGCAGATGCTCGTCTGCAAATGGTCCCTTTTTTAATGAACGTGCCATTGTGTACCCTCCTTCTACTTAGATAACGCTTTACCGTCTCTTCTTCTGACGATATATTTGTTAGACTGCTTGTTTTTCTTTCTCGTCTTAAGACCAAGCGCCGGTTTGCCCCAAGGAGTAACAGGTCCCGGACGTCCTATACCGGTCTTACCTTCACCACCACCATGCGGATGGTCGTTAGGGTTCATAACAGAACCACGTACTGTCGGGCGTATACCCATGTTTCTCTTACGTCCTGCCTTACCGATATTAATAAGTTCGTGATCAACATTTCCAACCTGGCCGATCGTTGCGCGGCATATGATCGGAACCATTCTCATCTCTCCCGAAGAAAGTCTGAGCGTAGCATATTTTCCTTCTTTAGCCATAAGCTGCGCGCTGTTTCCTGCTGCGCGTACAAGCTGTCCGCCTTTTCCCGGATACAGTTCAATATTATGGATCTGCGTACCTACAGGAATATTCTGAAGCGGCAGGCAGTTTCCTACACGAACTTCCGCATCTGCTCCATTCATAACCTGCTGGCCTACTTTAAGTCCGACAGGCGCAAGAATATATGCTTTTTCACCGTCGGCATATGCAATAAGCGCAATATTTGCCGTACGGTTTGGATCATATTCAATAGTCTTTACTACTGCAGGTATTCCGTCTTTCTTTCTTTTAAAATCAATAATTCTATATTTTCTTCTTGAACCACCGCCACGGTGCCTTACAGTGATCTTACCCTGATTATTACGTCCTGAGTTTTTCCTAAGTGACACTACAAGCGATCTTTCAGGCTTGCTTGTTGTGATTTCTGCGAAATCAGAACCTGTCATGTGCCTTCTGGACGGTGTATATGGGTTAAACTTTTTAATTCCCATTTTTTTTGCTCCTTTCCGCTGTCCTATCCAAAATTAATTATAATCCTTCAAAAATCTCGATATCAGCGCTGTCTGGTGATAAAGTAACTATCGCTTTTTTCGTCTTTGCTGTTTTACCGGTTGTCATTCCGCGCCTGCGGTTCTTTCCGTTCAGATTCATCGTGTTGACCTTAACAACCTTTGTACCCGCAAACATCTTTTCCACCGCTTCTTTTATCTGGCTCTTTGTTGCGTCCGTATGAACAGAGAAAGTATACTTCTTCTGCTCCATAGCCGCCATTGATTTTTCAGTAATAATCGGAGCGAGGATTATATCATAATACTTAAGGTCTGCCATTATGCGTACACCTCCTCGATGTTCTCAACTGCTTTCTTAGCTATAACCACCGTATCGTATTTCAGAATATCATACACGCTTATAGTTGCAGAAACAGATACCTCATCTTTTTTAATAAATGCCGTCTTAACACCCTGGATGTTAGCTGCCGATCTAATCACTTTCTCATCGGCATTATCAAGAACTATAAGAGCTTTCTTTGTGTTAAGCGCATCAAGCATTGAAATGATCTTCTTTGTCTTGTATTCGTCCACCATGATCTCGTCAACAACAATGAACTTGTTCTCGCTTACCTTAGAGCTGAGCGCCGACTTCATTGCAGCGGCTTTCTCTTTTTTATTCATCTTGAATGAATAATCTCTCGGTACAGGCGCGAATACAACGCCGCCTCCCGTCCACTGAGGAGCTCTGATCGAACCCTGTCTTGCATGTCCTGTTCCCTTCTGGCGCCATGGTTTTCTTCCGCCACCTCTTACTTCCGAACGGGTCTTTGCTTTCTGGGTTCCCTGACGTTTATTTGCAAGCTGTAATTGTACAGCCATATGAACCAAATGTTCATTTACCGGAGCGGCAAATACCATATCACTAAGTTCCATAGTGCCTACTTCTTTGCCTTCCATATTGTAAACAGATACGTTTGCCATCTGTGTATTCCTCCTTCCTGAAAGTTTAGACAGCCTTTACAGATTCTTTTAATACTACTGTGGCTTTCTTAGGTCCCGGTACGGCGCCCTTAACCAAAATAATATTGTCTTCTGCATCAATTCTTACAATCTCCAGATTCTGTACGGTCACTTTAACAGCGCCCATCTGTCCGGGCATCTTCTTTCCTTTAAATACCTTGCTCGGATCGGAACATGCACCGTTAGAACCTGCATGTCTATGATATTTTGAGCCATGAGCCATAGGTCCTCTGGACTGTCCGTGTCTCTTGATCGCGCCCTGGAAACCTTTTCCTTTTGACTTACCGGTAACATCGATCCTGTCGCCTACTTCAAAAATGTCTGCCTTAATTTCCTGTCCGGGCTCATACTCAGCCGAATTATCAAACTTAAATTCTTTGATAAATCTCAGGTTTGGGGTTCCTGCCTTTGTCAAATGTCCTTTGTCAGGCTTGTTGACAAGTTTCTCACGAATATCTCCGAAGCCAACCTGAACTGCTCCGTAGCCATCGTTCTCAACGGTCTTAACCTGTGTTACAAAACAAGGACCGGCCTCAAGTACTGTAACAGGAATTAACAGACCGTTCTCGTCGAAAATCTGCGTCATACCGATTTTCTTAGCTAAAATTCCTTTCTTCATGCTTTCGCACCTCCTGATTAATCTACAGCGGATCACATAATGAACAATCAAACCGTTTGGTGATTCTATTCACAAAACATGCAATCATTCTAGAATAACTTCCGCTATTAACTTTATAACTTTCCGGCATCATCTGACATTCAGCTGTTATTTAGCAGATTTTGCCGGTTTGTTTTCTTTCATCTTAATAGTGATCTTAACACCTGCAGGCATTTCAAGCTTTGCAAGGGCATCTACCGTCTTCTGTGTAGGTCCGATCACGTCGATGAGCCTCTTGTGTGTTCTCTGCTCAAACTGTTCCCTGGAATCCTTGTACTTATGAACAGCCCTTAATATAGTAACAACTTCCTTCTTAGTCGGAAGAGGTACAGGACCGCTCACCTTTGCCCCGCTTTTCTTTACAGTTTCGATAATTTTTCCTGATGCATAATCAACTAATTTGTGATCATACGCCTTGAGTGTAATTCTCATTACTTTCTGATTTGCCATAAAAATAGCCGCCTCCTTTTCGCACTTTAGCTACAGTACGACAAGTGGTGACTGTACACTTATCCGTGTGTGTCGCGTCTTGCCCTAAAAAAAATTAAATGCACTACCCGTTTTAACACGTTTATCTGCTCGCAGGCAGAAAATATAATCCGTACAGTGACTTGTCGCCAATCTTATTAGCAGATTAAACAATCTGCATTTCCTGACATTCGCTCCACGAAAAACCCACTAAACAATAGTATTTGCGTCGTGGCAACCTCCGCTTCACAGCTATCAATGTCACACAGCATTTCAGATTATACACCTGTTTTCCATCTATTGCAAGCACTTTTTTGATATTTTTATAAAAAACCGCAAAGTTTATAAAACGGCTGTCCGTCATTTCAGACGGGCAGCCGTTCAAGATCAATCATTAATCTGTAAATTATTCATTTACAAATTCAATAGACTGGATTGTGATAGATGACTTGCTGTTTACGTCAAACAGTACCATCCATTTAACAGGAAGCTGGTCGGCTGTGAATGAAAATACCTTTTCCGTATTGCCTTCCTCGAAAAGATATTTAGCATCCTGATAACCCCAGATCCAGCTTGAATGCCAGTTGTCATCAAACGGAGGCTCATCTAACTTGTTAAATTTAGCGCTGTAACCATCGCCATCCTTTTTATAATCTTTATACGTAACTATAATTTTATTAAATGGCACGTCAGGAAGTTTAACTTTGCAGTTTGCTCCTTTGCCTTCACCTATGATCGTTACGCTTCCGTCATCATTCATAGTATGATTAGCCGAGCCATAATCTATAGCACTAAGATCTGCTTTTACAGGTTCAGAAGGTTCTTCTGATTCTGCAGCTGCAAGTGTAAGAGGCGCAAATGCATCTCCGTTGTTCCAGTAGCTCTTGGCTGCCTCTACGTCTTCTCTCA
>CANQDW010000023.1 GCA_947593975.1 uncultured Lachnospiraceae bacterium | reverse complement strand
GGCAACATTGTCGAATACGCAGTACAACAGGCTAGGGAGCATGGCTTCACACGGCTGCGTAAGATTAAACGTAAGGGACGCCAAATGGATATATGATAACTGCCCGTCCGGAACGCCTGTAGAGATATATGCGTCAAAAAATCCGGGGCCTCTTGGAAAGCCTGAATCAATAAAGCTTCCGGCAGGCAGCGGCTGGGACCCTACGGATGTTACCAACCCTTCAAACCCATATAATAAGAAAAAACCATCTATCACGATGGCTAAAGGCAAGAAGGGGAGCACTTATATAAGATATAATTCTTCATTTAATATTCTTAAAACGATCACGGCAAAAAATACAACAGGATTTGACGTAAATGACAAAGTGACCTATACTATACGGTATAAGGCGGAAAAAGGGAAATATGTTAAGGTAAAGAAAATAAATACGCTGAAAAAAGGCGTATACAAAGTAAGGTTTAAACTTGTTGACGAACTTGGGAGAAAAGCGTCCCTTAAAGTGAAATATACCGTCCTTAACAAGATTAACCTTACATCAATAAGCCTTAACAAAAATAACGTGTATCTGTATATGGGTTATAATGAAAGCTGTAAACTTAAACTTGCTTCGTATAAACCTAAGAAGGCGTCAATCAAGGATCTGACGTTTGTATCGTCAAATCCGGCGGCTGCAGCCGTTAATAGTAAAGGAAAGGTTAATGCAGTCGCTCCCGGAGATGCTGTTATAACCGCATTATCTATGGACGGTTCGGGCGTAAAGACAGAATGCTATATACATGTAAGGAAGTATGCCGAAGGAATTTCCGCAGCTGCAGAAAAAGCAGCAATAAACAAAGGCGAGACAACAAGAGCGATATGCGCGTTATTGCCGGCGGACGCAACAGGTACGGATTCATTAAGTTACGCATATTCGTCATCCGACGCTTCGGTTGCATCCGTTGATGCGGCAGGAAATATCACCGGCGTTTCTGAAGGAACGGCAGTTATTACGGTTGCCGCTTATAATGCGGCTGCAAATGGCGTGCCGATCACTTCACAGTTTACGGTTACGGTAAATGCGGACAGCGCGCAGAATGATGTTTCGCCGGGAGCGCTTACAATACAATAATTATCTTATGGAGGAATAAAAAAATGGCAATACCCTACAATCATAAGGAAATAGAACAGAAATGGCGTGATAACTGGAAAAAGAATCCGGTTAATGTTGATGATGGCAAAAAACCAAAATATTATTGTCTGGATATGTTTCCGTACCCTTCGGGAAGCGGACTTCATGTAGGGCACTGGCGCGGATACGTTATATCTGACGTGTGGAGCAGGTATAAAATGCTTCAGGGATATTACCTGATTCATCCGATGGGCTGGGATGCATTTGGACTTCCGGCAGAAAATTACGCAATTAAGATGGGAGTACATCCTAAAAAATCCACGGCTGAAAATGTAAGCAATATAAAGAGGCAGATTAACGAGATATCTGCAATATATGATTGGGATATGGAAGTAAATACCACGGATCCGGAGTTTTATAAATGGACGCAGTGGATATTTGTAAAGATGTTTAAAGCGGGGCTCGCATATGAAAAGGAGATGCCGATCAACTGGTGCCCTTCGTGTAAGACGGGACTTGCAAATGAAGAGGTTGTAAACGGCTGCTGCGAAAGGTGCGGCGCGCAGGTAACGAAAAAGAACCTTAAGCAGTGGATGCTTAAGATCACCCAGTATGCAGACAGGCTGCTTGAAGACCTTAAAGACCTTGACTGGCCGGAAAAGGTTAAGAAGATGCAGACGGACTGGATAGGAAAAAGCTATGGCGCCGAGGTTGATTTTAAGGTAGACGGAAGGGATGACGTGATAACCGTATATACTACCCGTCCCGATACATTATACGGAGCAACCTTTATGGTACTTGCTCCTGAGCATGAACTTGCAAAAAGCCTTGCTACGGAAGAAAACAAAGCTCTTGTAGAGGATTATATATATAAAGCTTCGATGAAATCTTCGGTTGACAGGCTTCAGGATAAGGAAAAGACAGGCGTATTTACGGGAAGCTATGCGGTTAATCCGCTTAATAATGAAAAGATACCGATCTGGCTGTCAGATTACGTACTTGCTGATTACGGTACGGGAGCTATCATGTGCGTTCCCGCGCATGACGACAGGGACTTTGAATTTGCGACCAAGTTCGGCATACCGATCATACAGGTAATCGCAAAGGACGGTAAAGAGATAGAGAATATGACCGAGGCTTATACCGAAGCTTCGGGAACGATGATCAATTCGGGTGAATGGAACGGACTGGAATCGTCGGTACTGAAAAAGGAAGCGCCTGAGATGATCGAAAAGAAAGGCTTCGGACGAAAGACCGTTAATTATAAGCTCCGCGACTGGGTATTTTCAAGACAGCGCTACTGGGGCGAACCGATCCCTATAGTCCACTGCCCGAAGTGCGGCGCAGTGCCGGTGCCTGAAGAGGAACTTCCGCTTCTGCTTCCGGAAGTTGAAAGCTATCAGCCTACAGGAACCGGAGAATCGCCTCTTGCAGACATAGAAGAATGGGTAAATACCACATGTCCGTGCTGCGGAGCGCCCGCAAAGCGTGAGACCAATACGATGCCGCAGTGGGCAGGCTCGTCATGGTACTTCCTGCGGTATGTGGATAATAAAAATGATAAGGAGCTTGTATCTAAAGAAAAGGCAGAGAAATATCTTCCTGTAGATATGTATATAGGCGGCGTTGAACATGCCGTGCTGCACCTTCTGTATTCGAGATTTTATACCAAGTTCCTGTATGACATAGGCGTGGTTAATTTCAAGGAGCCGTTCACCAGGCTGTTCAATCAGGGCATGATTGGAAAAGACGGGGCAAAGATGAGCAAATCTAAGGGCAACGTCGTATCGCCTGATGAACTTGTAAATGATTACGGATGTGATTCGCTCCGTTTGTACGAGCTTTTTGTGGGACCGCCTGAACTTGATTCCGAATGGGACGATCGGGGAATAGACGGCGTGTACAGATTCATAAACCGTTTCTGGAAGCTTGCGATGGACAATAAGGATAAAGGCATGGCTCCTACCGATGAGACCATAAAACTCCGCCACAGGCTTATAAAAGATATAACCACAAGGCTTGAGGCGTTCAGCCTTAATACTGTTGTCAGCGGATTCATGGAGTACAACAATAAAATGTATGAGGTCGCAAAGAAACAGGGCGGAATCGATAAGGAACTCATAGAGACAATGACGATACTCCTTGCGCCGTTTACGCCTCATGCAGCGTCAGAGATATGGGAACAGTACGGACATACCGGTAGCATATTCGACGAGAAGTGGCCCGAGTATGATGAAGCAAAGATGGCGGAAGATACGGTAGAGATCGCGGTACAGATCAACGGCAAAACAAAAAGTACCGTAGAGATACCCGCCGCCGCATCTAAAGAAGAAGCCATAAGCGCGGCAAAAGAAGCGGTTTCGGGCAAGCTTACCGGAAATATAGTAAAAGAGATCTATGTGCCGGGAAGAATAGTCAACATAGTGCAGAAATAGTTTAATAGAAATAAAAAATGCAGCCATAATAAAAAGTGGTTGCATTTTTATGAATACGGTGTTATAGTTGGGATAGAACATATAAAACAAATGTATGGAATTTAAAGGAGGGCTATGTATGAACGTAAAAAAATTCACGCAGAAATCGATGGAAGCAGTTAATATGTCTGCATCTTTAGCAGACGAATACGGCAATCAGGAGATTGTCCCGGCGCATCTTTTATACGCGCTCATTACTATTGACGAAAGCCTTATAAAAGACCTTCTTAAGAAAATGGATATACAGACGGAAGTATTTGAAGCGCAGGTTGGCGGGCTTATAAAAAAACGCCCCAAAGTATCGGGCGGCGAACAGTACGTCGGCCGCGAGCTTAATGCAGTCCTTACACATGCGGAAGATGAAGCGAACGCGATGAAAGACAGTTACGTATCGGTAGAGCATATATTCCTCAGCCTTATGAAGCATGGAGACAGTGACGTTAAGTCGCTTCTTAAGGAATTTAACATTACAAGGGACGCATTTCTTAAGGCGCTTTCACAGGTTAGGGGGAACCGGTCGGTAAATACGGACAATCCCGAAGAGACGTATGATGTGCTTACAAAATACGGTTATGACCTTGTGGAACAGGCAAAAAAGCAGAAGCTTGACCCGGTAATAGGCAGGGATG
This sequence comes from uncultured Lachnospiraceae bacterium, assembly GCA_947593975.1. Taxonomy (GTDB): domain Bacteria; phylum Bacillota; class Clostridia; order Lachnospirales; family Lachnospiraceae; genus V9D3004. The sequence continues at coordinate 27,482 of CANQDW010000023.1, read as the reverse complement.
AGGAGATAAGGAACATAATAAGGATATTATCGCGAAAGACCAAGAATAACCCGGTGCTTATAGGCGAGCCCGGCGTAGGAAAGACGGCGGTAGTTGAAGGGCTTGCGCAGCGTATAGTGCGCGGAGATATCCCGGATGGGCTTAAGGATAAAAAGTTATTTGCCTTGGATATGGGCGCTCTTGTGGCAGGAGCCAAGTACAGAGGCGAATTTGAGGAAAGGCTTAAAGCAGTGCTTAATGAAGTAAAGGAAAGCTCCGGGGAGATCATACTTTTTATCGATGAGCTCCATACGATCGTAGGAGCAGGAAAGACAGACGGCGCAATGGATGCGGGCAATATGCTTAAGCCGATGCTTGCGCGCGGGGAGCTTCACTGCATAGGAGCGACGACGCTTAACGAATACAGGCAGTATATAGAAAAGGACGCGGCGCTTGAGAGGCGTTTCCAGCCGGTCATGGTAGATGAGCCTACTGTAGAAGAGGCGATATCGATACTCCGAGGACTTAAGGAAAGGTATGAAGTTTTCCACGGCGTTAAGATATCCGATTCTGCGATAGTAGCGGCAGCGGTACTGTCCGACAGGTATATTTCCGACAGGTTCCTTCCGGACAAAGCGATAGATCTTGTTGATGAAGCGTGCGCGCTTATAAAGACCCAGCTTGATTCGATGCCGGCGGAGCTTGAAGATCTGCAGAGAAAGATAATACAGCTTGAGATAGAAGAGACCGCGCTTACGAAAGAAGAGGACAATCTTAGTAAGGAAAGGCTCGAAGTCATAAGAAAAGAGCTTGCCGAAACAAGGGAAAAATTCTCGGGAATGAAAGCAAAATGGGACGTTGCCAAAGGTGTAGTCGAGCAAAACAGCAAAGTAAAGGAAGAACTTGAACAGCGAAAGAAAGAACTTGAGATAGCAAAGAGGAGTTCGGATTATAACAAGGCGGCGGAACTTCAGTACGGAATCATCCCCGAACTTGAAAAGAAGCTGCACGCTTCGGAAGCAGACGGCGGCAGCGCTTCGGAGCTTATTAAGGAAAGCGTGACCGAAGAAGAGATAGCGTCTATAGTTTCAAGATGGACGCAGATTCCTGTAACAAAGCTTACGGAGAGCGAGAGGAGCAAAACGCTTAATCTTGACAAAGAGCTCCATAAGAGGGTTATAGGACAGGATGATGCGGTAACAAGGGTAGCCGAAGCCATACTGCGTTCAAAAGCCGGGATAAAAGACCCGCGCAAACCGATAGGTTCATTTTTGTTTTTGGGACCTACGGGCGTCGGAAAAACTGAACTGTCAAAAAGCCTTGCGGAATGTCTGTTTGACAATGAACAGAGCATGGTAAGGATCGACATGAGCGAATATATGGAGAAATTCTCTGTATCAAGGCTCATAGGAGCGCCTCCGGGATATGTGGGATATGACGAAGGCGGGCAGCTTACGGAAGCGGTAAGGAGAAAACCGTATTCGGTCATATTGTTTGATGAAGTTGAGAAAGCGCATCCTGACGTGTTCAATATAATGCTTCAGATACTTGACGACGGAAGGATAACGGATTCGCAGGGAAGAACAGTGGACTTTAAGAATACGATACTGATAATGACGTCAAACCTCGGATCCGAATATCTGCTTAACGGGATAGACAGCTTAGGCAATATAAGCAGTGAATGCGAAGAAGCGGTAAACAGCCTGCTTACGAGTTCGTTCAGGCCTGAGTTTATCAACAGGCTTGATGAGATAATTATGTTTAAGCCGCTTACGAAAGAGAATATATCGGGCATAATCGAACTTATCATAAAAGATATCAATAAAAGGATAGAAGATAAGGAGATTACGCTTGAGGTATCGGACGAAGCTAAGGAATATATAGTAAGCCAGGCGTACGATCCGATATATGGCGCAAGGCCGTTAAAGCGGTATATGCAGAAAAATATTGAAACTGTTCTTGCAAGGGCAATACTTTCAGGTGACATAGATCCCGAAAGTGTGGTATACTTGGACAGAACGCCTGACGGACTGGGAATAAGAAAGCAGGTGAATAACTAAGATACGGGGAATGTGACATGAGTATTACGGTAGTGCTTCTGCAGATGATAAAACTTTTTCTGATAATGTGCGTCGGCTATTTCTTATATAAGATAAAGCTGCTTGACGATCACACGAGGGTGCATCTTACAAAGATACTTCTTTACGTGACCACGCCGGCGCTCATTATCCACTCGTTTATAGAAAACGCAGGTACGGACAAGCGGGATATGCTTGGGGGATTGTTTATAATCGCGGCGGCCATGTACATAATTCTTCCGTTTATAGGATTACTGATAACATTTATTTTGCGCATAAAAAAACCGCTTCGGGGACTGTATACGTTTATGACTGTTTTTTCCAATGTGGGATTCATGGGATTTCCGGTCGCAGACGCATTATACGGAACCGAAGGGGTGTTTTATGCGGCGGTTTTTAACTGCGTATTTAACATATGCGTGTTTACCGTAGGCGTTGTCATGATAAATTATCCCAAAGAAGAAAATGGCGGCGCTGCGTCGCTGAACCTGAAAAAACTGCTTAACCCGGGCATATTATGCTGCTTTGTCGCGGTAATAATATTTCTTCTTGAGATTCCCGTTCCGGGCGTGATAATGGAAGTATTTGAATCGGTCGGCGGCCTTACTTCGCCGCTCGCAATGATGCTTGTGGGCGCAAGCCTTGCGATGATGAATATAAAGGAGATGCTTGGCGACGTAAAGATATACGTATATACGATCATAAGACAGCTTGCGCTCCCGCTTCTTTCGTGGCCTGTCATCAGATATTTTGTACATGACGAAAAAGTGGCGGCGATCACGCTTATACTTGTGGCTATGCCGGTTGCCAATACGGCCGTGCTTTTTGCGACGGAGTATAAAAGAGATGAACGAATGGCGGCAAAAGCGATATTTCTTACGACTTTGGCGGCAATCGTTACGATCCCTGCCGTGATATGGATCTGCCTGCGGTAAAATATTATGTCTTTTTATGCGTTTTGCGGTATATCTGCGGAGACTGCCCATAGTGTTTTTTAAAAACCCTGCTGAAATACAGCGCGTCTGAATAGCCAAGCTGCCTGCTTATCTCGTCTATGCTGTAGAATGTTGTGATGAGCAGCCTGCGCGCCTGCTTCATCCTGAGCGCCGTGTGGTATCCCAGTATCGTTGAGCCCGTGCTTTTCTTAAAAGCCGTTCCCATATATTTATAAGTAAGATAAAAACGTTTTTCCATGTCGCGCGTATTGAGCGGCTGGTTGGCATATTCTTTCAGGTAGCTTATGATCTCGTCAGAAAGATCGTTCTGGAAAGAATGGTATTCGCGGTTTAGTTTAATGCACTCGCACAGGATGTCATAGAAAAAAGTGTTGATGTTAAGCGCTGAAAGTTCGCCGGGAGTCTGATAATATCCGGCGTAATCATGTATCTTGATGTCTAAGACGGAACCGGATATCCCTTCAAGCATTTTCGGAACGGTATATGATTTTGACAGTTCGCCGAAAGCTTCCTGTTCCTGTCCCATATAGAAGAAAAAATAGTACAGATGTATCCCCGTTTTCCCTGAAATATTAATATGCGGCTTAAGGTTCTGTTTTAAAAAAATAATATCCCCGTTTTTCAGATTATAATTAATGCCGGCTTCCGATACCGAAAGTTTTCCTCCGGTAACGCAAAGCATGACGCTAAAGCCCGGAGCGGCATATGGGATTTCCGGAAGTTTTTCCGAAGACCCGAAATTCAATACTATAGGAAGAGTCTGGTTATTTAATGATATCTCGTTCATTTTTGCATTCCGCCTGACAATATTATAAGAAAATTATCTATATAAATACGATTATAATACATATTTATATACAGGTCAATAGACTATAATTGTATCTATGATGCGGAGAAGGAGGTATCTTTATGCTTAGGCGGAAATTCAGCAGCTTAAGGACGAGGCTGCTCGTATCAATGCTTTTTGCCGCGTTGATACCTATACTTGTTATCGATCTTATAATGTATAACAGATACCTTGAAATAATACAGGACAACACGAGGGAGCTTACAAAAGCCAATCTTTCGCATATCGAAACGTCGCTTGACACATGGACGGATTCTTACAGCGACGCAATGCGTCAGATATATTCGAACGAAGATATCAGGGAAATGCTTACCGAATATTATTCGTCGTATGCGGACAAAGACCAGATAAAAGCTGATATAAGGCAGGAGCTCAAAGACATATTAAATACGAAAGATTATATCATGTCGATCACGATAGTGACGGAAGACGGACAGTCTTTTTTCTATGACAGGGTTACGCCTTTTTCCTATAATCCGTTCTGGCTCCATGAATATTCGATGACTATGTCTGAGATATATGATATTGCGTCGGAAAGCGAAGATAATACATATCTTTCTACGGAATACGCAAAGACAGGACCGAATAAGAATTATTACCTGTTCAATATGGCGCATACCATGCCGTACAAAGCCTGGACCGTGGAAAAAAAGGCGGTTGTGATATTCAGCATAGACGAACAGCTCCTTGAAAAGATATGCAACCCAAGCGGATACAGGCAAAAAGATACGGTTACATTTATGGTGGACGGCAAGGGACGCGTTATTTCTTATGAAGACGCGCAGTATCTGGCGGGAAGCATAGGTTCTTCTGATTCCGATTATATAAAGTTTGTGAGGAGCACGGGGGTGCTTAAAGCGGAAAATCTTTATGCGGAAGTCAGGCACGACGACAAGCTCGGATGGGATATCGTGAACGTATCTGTATCAAACCGTTATAACGACGAGATAGCGCAGATACAGCAGATGGTTATCTCCATGGCGGTAGGTTCCGCGGTGCTTGTCGTGATCATAGTCCTTTTTACCACGAGGTATCTTATGTCGCATGTGGACAGGATAGCTGACAGGATGCGCCTTATTGAAAAAGGCGATATGAATGTCCGCATCGAGACTACATCCAGGATGCCCGCCGAACTTGCAGCCATAGCGGAGCATCTGAACGATATGTTAGATCAGCTTGAAGTGTCCATGGAAAAGGAAAAGATGCTTGCCGAAAGGGAAAAGACCGCCGAGATCACAGCGTTAGAGGCAAGGATCAACCCGCATTTCCTGTACAATACGTTAGACACGATCAACTGGATGGCGATAGATAATGACGAGATAGAGATAAGCAATGCCATAAGCGCGCTCGGCAAGATACTCAGGTACGGCATAAGCAACAGCAACGGTATCGTAAGCATTGCCACCGAAATGGAATGGCTTAAGCAGTATATATATCTGCAGCAGACCAGGCTTAAGGATACTTTTAAATTTGAAATCGATGTAGAGCCGCAGGTAATGCAGTATAATATACATAAACTTCTGCTTCAGCCGTTTGTTGAAAATTCGATCATACACGGCTTTAAAAACAAAAAGCAGCTCCATATGCTGAAAATATCGATAAAAGCGGACGATATGCTGAGGATAACCATAGAAGACAACGGTGTCGGGATGAAAAAAGAACAGGTAGATGCCATTAATGCGGGACAGTTCCAGCATTATGACGAATACGACGAAAAGTATCACGTGGGAATGGAAAATGCTTTCCAGAGGATGCATATGTACTATGGCGAGAGCGTGGATATACATATTGAAAGCGAGCCCGGCGAAGGAACAACAGTATATATCATATTGCCGAAAGACGAGGAAACGAAATGAAGATAATTGTTGTAGAGGATGAAATAAGAATATGCGAAGGGATCTGCAGGCTGATCGAAAAGATAAGCGATAACTATGAAGTGGTTGCAACCGCGGACAACGGAGAAGACGGGCTTAGCCTGATACTTAAACATTCTCCCGATATAGTTATTACCGATATAATGATGCCCGGCATGAACGGGCTTGAGATGCTTACCGAGCTTAAGAAGAAAGACAGGATGCCGAAAGTTATTGTTATAAGCGCTTATTCGGAATTTTCATATGCGCAGGAAGCAATGCGTCTGGGCGTGCGTGAATATCTCACCAAACCTATCACGATAGGAGAGCTTACCCAGACGCTGAGCAGCCTTGAGGATGAGATATCAGATAACGATGGAGTGCCGGAAACCTTAAGTTCGCTGAACAATATTTTCCTTGGCATTATAAACGGTATCATAGATGTGGATGAAAAACTCGGACAATATCTGGACAACCGCCACGGCATAAAGAAGGATACCGTATTTGTGGAACTTGTGGCATACCTTGGATATTATTATGAAGAAAATGCGGAAACGGTAAAAGAAACGATAGATAAAATACTGGGGCACGTAAAAGGAACGGAGTACATAATACTTGAGCTTCCGAAAGAAATGTCGCTTCTTGCGCTGGTATACAAGTGCGCGGATCCGGATGAACTTGAAAAGCATATTAAAATAAATGTGCAGAGGAACCCGCCGAACCTTAAAAAGGTATGTCCGGGGATGATAAGAGCGGAAGGACCCGGAAATATACAGGGAAGCTACAGGATCATAAACAGCTATCTGCACTGGAATATGATATTTGGCGACGGAGTTATAATAACTTTTCCGCAGGTTGCCGAGATCAAGGTAAAAAGCTGCGAGTATCCCGCAGACACCGAGAATCTGATGAAAACTTCGCTGTATTCGATGGATAAAGCCGCAACGCTTAATTCTGTAAAGAAATTTGAAGATTATTTCTTTGACGGCTCTTTGTATAATCCGCAGGTCATAAAGGAGGCATACACCAGGTTTGTATGGGCGGCCTTCGGCATACTAAAGGAGATAAGCGGATTTGAACATATTGCCGCGCATCAGAAGCAGCTTATTGAAAAGATAGACGCCGCAAAGAGTTCGGGCGAGATGCGCGGGATACTTGATATGGTATTCGGAAGCCTGTTTGAAAACAGCAAAGAAGACGAGAACATAGGGCTTACCGTAAAGAGAACGGTCAATATGATACATGAATTCTATAAAGACGGGATAACCCTTGACGAGATCGCAGACAGGCTTGGCATTACCCCGGAATATCTCAGTGCGCAGTTCCAGAAGGAAATGGGTCTCAATTTCAGTACTTATATAAGAAATTACCGTATAGGAAAAGCCAAGCTCATGCTTGTGGGAAGCAATATGAAAGTATATGAGATCGCCGCGGAGGTAGGATATTCCGACCCGAAGTACTTCAGCCGCGTATTCAGGCAGGTTACGGGGCAGAAGCCTGACGAGTACAGAAAGACGCAGAAATGACTGCGACAAAAATGTACATTAGATATTTGCACCTCGCATTAGATTTTTATTCTGCCAATTTTAACAATATAAAATTATAATTAAGCATATGGAATCTTTAAATGAGATTCCGTAAATCAAATTTGCCCAAAGGGCATACAAATTTTAGAGGAGGACAAAAAATGAAAAAGAAGTTTTTAGGTGTAGTGCTTAGTGTAGCTATGGTTGCAACACTTCTTGCAGGATGCGGCAAAAAAGAAGAGCCGGCTCCGGCTGATGACACTGCAACAGAAGCTCCGGCTGATGATCAGTCAGGAGATGACGCAGCAGATGAGGGAAGCTCATCAGACAAGGTTATAACTGTTGGTATCATTAACAATGACCCTACAGAGTCAGGATATCGTACAGCTAACGTTAAGTCATTAGAGGAAGCATTCAGCGCAGCTAACGGATATGAAGCAAAGACATTCTACAGCTTAAAGAATGACGAGCAGATCAATGCAGCTCAGCAGTTCATTCAGGAAGGTGTTGATTATCTTCTTCTTTCAGCAGCTGACACAGCAGGTTGGGATTCAACCCTTAAAGATGCACAGGCAGCTGGTATCCCTGTAATCCTTTTCGACCGTACAATAGATGCTGATGAGAGCCTTTATGCAGCTTCAATCGTATCTGATATGGACAAAGAAGGACAGACAGCAGTTGAGTGGTTAGCAAGCCAGAATCTTGATGAGTACAACATCATCCATATCCAGGGTGTTATGGGTTCAGCAGCTCAGAAGGGACGTTCAGGAGCTCTTCAGGAGAAAGTTGATGCAGAAGATTCTTGGAACATCGTTACACAGCAGACAGCAGAGTGGAACGCAGAGAAAGCTCAGCAGATCGTTCAGTCTGTAATTGATTCAGGCGAAGACTTCAACGTAATCTATGCAGAGAACGACGATATGGCAAGAGGAGCTGTAGCAGCTCTTGACAATGCAAACATCTCACATGGTGTTGACGGCGATGTAATCATCATGGGATTTGACTGCAACAAGTGGGCTCTTAAAGAAGTTCAGGCAGGCAACTGGAACTATGATGGACAGTGCAACCCATTCCAGGCTCCATATATTGATGAAGTTATCAAGACTCTTGAAGCTGGTGAAGAAGTTGCAGAGAAAGTAATTATCCTTGAGGAGAAAGGTTTCGATTCTTCAATCACAGATGCAGATATTGAAGCAAACGGAATCGGCGACGAGACAGCACCGACAGAATAATTTAACTTAAAGTTTATCATTAAAAGAGCGCGGCAAACAGCGTAAACAAATGTCAGTACGCTTGCTAGCGCTCTTTTTCCTAAAATTATATTAAGGGGTGAATGCACTGGTGAAAGAAAAGTCTATATTGGAAATGCGGAATATATCCAAAAGCTTTCCCGGAGTACGCGCTTTGCAGAATGTGGATTTTACATTGTGTGAAGGCGAGATTCATGCATTAATGGGGGAAAATGGAGCCGGTAAATCAACGCTTATAAAGGTTTTAACCGGAGTGTATGAAAAGGATGAAGGTGAAATTTTCCTTAAAGGAATGGATAAGGCTGCAGTAATCCGTTCACCACAGGATGCGCAGAAACTTGGAATAAGTACTGTGTATCAGGAAATCACTTTATGTCCTAATCTGTCCGTAGCGGAAAATATGTACATAGCGCGCGGAAAAGGCGCAGGACAGAACTGGAAAAAAATGAACGCTGATGCAGATAAGATCTTAAAATCACTTGATATACCTGCTAAAGCCACACAGCAGTTGTCGAGCTGCTCTATTGCAATACAGCAGATGGTTGCTATTGCGCGCGCGGTCGACATGGACTGTAAGGTATTGATCTTAGATGAGCCGACATCGTCACTTGACGAACAGGAAGTTCAGAAATTGTTCGGACTCATGAGAGATCTGAAGAAAAGGGGCGTAGGAATCATATTCGTTACGCACTTCCTTGATCAGGTATACGAAGTAAGCGATAAGATTACGGTTCTCAGAGATGGAAAGCTCGTTGGAGAATATGAGATTGAAACGCTTCCGAGGGTTAAGCTTGTTGCCAAGATGCTTGGTAAGGAACTTAACGATATGGAAGAGATTCGTGACGACAGCCTTGTATATAAAGAAAAGGATGCCGACGAGATAGTATTTGAAGCTAAAGGGCTTCAGAGTAATGCAGGAATTAAACCATTTGACTTCTATATCAAGAAAGGCGAGGTCAATGGATTTACAGGTCTTCTCGGTTCAGGAAGAAGCGAGTGCGTACGTGCGATATTCGGCGCAGACAGGGTATTGCACGGTGAAGTAAAGAAGAATGGTAAGAAAATAAAGATTTCAAAGCCTATCGACGCTATGAAGAACGGAATAGCATATCTTCCGGAAGACCGTAAAATAGATGGTATTATAGGAGATTTGTCTGTGCGCGAGAATATCATACTCGCACTTCAGGTACTGAAAGGTTTCTTCAGACCGTTTACTAAAGCGCAGGCATACAAGTTTGCAGATGAATATATCAAGCTCCTTGAGATCAAGACGGCATCTGCAGATACGCCGATCAAATCCCTTTCGGGAGGAAATCAGCAGAAAGTTATACTTGCACGCTGGCTTCTTATGAATCCGGAATATCTGATTCTGGATGAGCCTACGCGCGGTATCGATATCGGTACTAAGATTGAAATACAGAAACTGGTACTTAAACTTGCTTCAGAGGGTATGAGCGTTACGTTTATCTCATCCGAGACAGACGAGATGCTCCGTACATGTTCACGACTTGTTGTCATGAGAGACCGTAAGGTAGTAGGCGAACTTTCGGGTGAAGACCTGACTCAGAACAAGATTATGAGTACAATAGCCGGAGGTGACAGATAATAATGCAGAAAAATACCAGTAAATCATCTGTAGCTAATGTATTTAGCGGTATATTTAGAAATCAGCTGTTTATACCTATAGCGGCATTGCTGCTGCTTGCATTGTTTAACTTTATTATGGATCCTTCGTTCTTTGCGATCTCATTTGGACATAACAATGCCGGAAACCCCGTTCTTTCAGGACGTCTGATAACGATCCTGGATAACGGTTCGGAACTTGCGATACTTGCTATCGGTATGACGCTTGTTACTGCTGCTTCAGGCGGACAGGATATCAGTGTGGGCGCTGCCATTGCCATTGCCGGTTCGGTTATACTGAGAGTACTCTGCGGAGGACAGGTAAGTCCGGAACATCTGCAGGCTCCTATTATCGTAGGATTCCTTGCAGCATGTATCGTAGCAATGCTGTTTGGCGCATTTAACGGAGTGCTTGTAGCATACTTTAAGATCCAGCCTATGGTAGCTACGCTTATATTATATACGGCAGGACGTTCCATCGCTTCATGGATCAACAACAGTCAGCTTCCTATAGTAAATGAACCGAAATTCGGTTACTTTGGAGGATTGATACCGGGCATACCTATCCCGACGCCGTTCCTTATAGCGGTCTTATGTATGATCGTGATAGCGCTTGTGCTTAAATTTACCAATCTGGGTCTGTATACGCAGGCAGTTGGTATTAATGAGAGCTCATCAAAACTCAACGGTCTGAATCCTAAATTTATCAAGCTGTTAAGCTTCATAATCTTAGGACTTTGCGTTGCAGTAGCAGCTCTTATCAAAGTAAGCCGTGTTTCTACCATCAACTACTCGGTTGTTGCGAAAGATATTGAAATGGATGCCATCCTTGCGGTAGCTTTGGGCGGTAATGCTCTTAGCGGAGGTAAGTTCAGTATGCCAGCTTCAATTATCGGAGCATATGTTATTCAGTTCCTTACTACTACGTTATATAAATTTAATGTACGTGCAGATGCACTTCCTGCATATAAGGCGGCTGTTATAATACTGCTCGTTGTACTTAGTGCGCCTGTTGTAAGGGATAAACTTTCTTCCTTAGGCAAGAAATTAAAATCAGGCACACGTGTAAAGGAGGTCGGCTGATATGGGAAATAAGAAATCATCTTCAGGCGGCATCAGCATAGGTGCCAGAATAAAAGGAATGTCTGATACTAACCTGCTCCTTGTTATAACGATCATAGTTTTCTTTGTTATGTATATCGGAGCTATGATATTTCAGGGAGGATCTTTCTTAAAGCCTCAGGCTTTCCTGAATATACTTAACCAGCAGGCTGCCCTTATTATTGTATCATGCGGTCTGAGCCTTGTTATGATCACCGGCGGTATCGATATATCTGTCGGAGGCGTGGTTGCTCTGGTTAGTATGAGCTGCGCGGTATATTTGGATTATCTGGGCGGCAACATAGTTGTTTCAATACTTATCGCACTTGCGATCGGTCTTGCATTCGGACTTGTACAGGGATATCTGGTTGCTTATCTTGAGATACAGCCGTTTATCGTTACACTGGCAGGAATGTTCTTTGCAAGAGGTATGACGACTATTGTACATACCAATCCGTTTAACGTTGCAAATGAGAAATTTGTTAAGTTAAAGGATACGCGTATTACTATACCGTTCTTAGGTTCAAAGAATGTAAAAGGCATATATATACCGGCATATATTGAGATAGGCGTCATCGTTGCGCTTATAATCGTAATCCTTTTCTTCTGTCTGTTAAGATGGACCAAACTTGGACGCGGCTTCTATGCAGTCGGAGGTAATCAGTACAGCGCTCTTATGCTTGGTATTAATGTGAAGAGAACTAAGTTCATCTCACATCTTCTGTCAGGAATACTGGCAGGTATAGGAGGATTCGTATACTTCATGCATATAGGCTCCGGGTCGCCGTCGCATGCGACAGGAATGGAAATGGATGCGATCGCCTCGTCGATTATCGGCGGTACGATGCTTACCGGTGGTGTTGGTAATATCATAGGAACTTTCTTCGGAGTTCTTTCACTCAGCACTATCCAGAACATCGTTGCGCTTGCCGGACTTGATGAACCATGGTGGATAGGAATCACAAGAGCTGCAATGCTCTGTCTGTTCCTCGTTGTTCAGAGTATCATTATCGCTAATAAGAACAAAGATTAACAGATTCCTGTTTTATGTATGATATGAAGGAACTCATCATATTGGTGAGTTCCTTTTTATAAAATTATGACAAGGGGGTAATAAATTGAAAGATTATAAGTTCTGGTTCTGTACGGGTTCGCAGGATCTGTACGGGGATGAATGCCTTAGAAAGGTGGCAGAGCACTCTGCAAAGATCGTAGAGGCGTTAAATGCTTCGGGAAATCTTCCGTTTGAAGTAGTGCTTATGCCTACGCTTATCAGTCAGGCATCAATACGAAAAACATTTAATGACGCAAATAATGACGATGCATGCGCCGGTGTGATCACATGGATGCATACGTTTTCACCGGCAAAGATGTGGATCCTTGGTCTTAAGGAATTCAGAAAGCCGTTATGTCATCTGCATACGCAGTTTAATGAAGAGATTCCGTACGCTACGATAGATATGGATTTTATGAATGAAAACCAGTCGGCGCACGGCGACAGGGAGTACGGACATATCGTAAGCCGTATGGGCATTGAAAGAAAGATCATTGTCGGCCACTGGGCAGGCGAGAGTGTTCAGAGACAGTTGGGAAGCTGGATGAGGACCGCGGTTGGCGTGATCGAGTCTTCGCACATAAGGGTATGCCGTTTCGGCGATAACATGAATAATGTGGCAGTTACCGAAGGCGACAAAGTGGAAGCACAGATTAAATTTGGCTGGGAAATAGACCATTACTGCGTAAACGACCTTGTGGATTATGTGGATGCGGTACCCGAAGGCGCGGTAAATGCGCTGGTAGATGAATACTATGATAAATATAAGATTATTGACGAAGGACGCGATCCCGAAGAATTCAGGAAGCATGTTGCGGTTCAGGCACAGCAGGAAATAGGTATTGAGAAATTCCTCGTGGATAATAATTATCATGCCATAGTCACACATTTCGGTATGCTCGGAGGACTTAAACAGCTTCCGGGACTCTCGATACAGAGGCTTATGGAAAAAGGTTATGGTTTTGGAGCGGAAGGCGACTGGAAAGTGGCTGCAATGGTCCGCATGATGAAACTTATGACTGCTGATATAAAGGGCGCTAAAGGAACGTCAATGATGGAAGATTATACATATAATCTTGTTCCCGGTGAAGAAGGAATACTTCAGGCGCATATGCTTGAAGTGTGTCCGTCGGTTGCGGACGGCGATATCGGAATTAAAGTATGTCCTCTTTCAATGGGAAACAGAGAGGATCCGGCGCGTCTTGTATTTACATCAAAGACCGGTCCGGCAGTAGCATGTTCGCTGGTTGACCTGGGTACGCGCTTTAGGCTTATCATTAATGTTGTTGACTGCAAAAAAGTAAAAGAGCCGATGCCGAAACTTCCTGTAGGAACGGCGTTCTGGACGCCAAGGCCTAATCTTGAAGTGGGCGCTGCTGCATGGATACTTGCAGGCGGAGCGCATCATACCGCATTTTCTTATGACCTGACTGCGGGACAGATGACCGACTGGGCTGATGCAATGGGAATAGAAAGCGTAGTCATTGATGAGAAGACGGATATACGTACATTCAAAAACGAATTAAAATGGAATGAAGCGGCATATAAGTAATTGAGATAACGCTATCATTGAAGATCATACCGCGGCGGCTGTGCCTGATGTGCACAGCCGCCGCATGTCTTGCCAAAATAAATTAAATCTGCTATAATTTTTCCGAAAAGGTAACACGTGTAGGAATATTCTGAATCATTTCAGGAGGTGCGCGAAGTGAGGTCTGCTTTTCTGAGGACAGGTCTGGTTTTATTACTTGCAGGTATAATATTTAGCGGCTGTATCAATGAGAAAAAACCGAATGAACCTGTAACCGCATCTGCTATACCCGAAGATAATAAATATAATGAAGAATTGATAAAAGTAGGATTTGCACAGGTAGGGCATGAGTCGGACTGGCGCATAGCGGCGACTGATTCCGCAATGGATACTTTCTCTGAAAAAAACGGATTTGAGCTGCTTTATGTTGATGCGAACAACGACCCTGAAGTACAGGTGAATGCAGTCAGAAGTTTTATTGAACAGAAAGTAGATTATATCGTTATAGATCCTATAGTTACAAAGGGCTGGAATTCTGTTATGAAAGAAGCAAAAGAGGCGGGTATTCCGGTATTTGTGATAGACAGGATGATAGATTGCGACGAAGATCTGTACGTGGCGTGGTTCGGCTCTGATTTTAAGGCGGAAGGCGAGGCCGCGGGCGCATGGCTTGAAGCATATCTTGCCAATAAGGGAAGAGGTAACGATGATATTAATATAGCCGTCATTGCGGGTACTGACGGTTCTTCCGCGCAGATAGGAAGAAGCGAGGGCTTTGATAAATATATCGCTTCGAAACCTAACTGGAATAAACTTGATGAAAAAGACGGGGAATTTACGCAGAGCGGCGGAAAGAGGGTGATGAACGAATATCTTGAAAAATATGATGATATTGATGTTATCGTTTGCCAGAATGACAATGAAGCATGGGGCGCTATTGACGCAATGAAAACTGCAGGAAAAGAATTCGGCAGGGAAGGCGCGGTTATAATATCGTTTGACGCTGTGTATGACGGCCTGGCGGATGTGCTGGACGGAAATATAAATGCAGATTTTGAGTGTAACCCGCTTTCGGCGCCATATGTGGCAGACGCAATAAGAAAGCTTGATAGGGGGGAGCAGATAACCAAAAAGATCAATTATATTGACGAGGCGTGTTTTCAGCACGAAGACAATATAAATTCTATAGTATGCGGCAGGCGTACGATAGATATGATAACCGTGACATGGGATGTGCTTCTGGAACGGGCATATTAGGGCATGGCATAATGCCGCAGGAGTATTGTCCATATATACAAGAATAATGTACATATTCACGTTATGGCGTGTATGTTATAATTAATTATTAGTATTTGATACTATAATACAAAATTTATGGAGGTAAGCATAATGAAGAAAAAACTATTTAAGGCAATAGCAGGATGCGCAGCAGTCTGCTTTGTATCAGGCATGATTGTTAGTGTGAATTCTAACAAGGCCGTAGCTGACGACAATTATATCTGCAACTATGATTTTGAAGATGGGGTGGTCAGTGATGACCTTAATGTAAACGGAGTTACTTTATCTATTGAAAGTAAAAACAGTGACCTTGAAGGTTCTTCCGGAAGCAACTGCCTGAAAGTATCAGGACGTGCGTCAGGAAAAGACTGGTGGGAAAGAAACGGTCTTGTATACAACATGAAGAACCTTGAAGCAGGAAAGACATATGTGATCACTGTTGATATTACGCATGACAGTGATGCCGTAACAACATCAAAGGGCGAGTATGAAGATGTAAGGGCATTTAAGTTCGCTACATATTTTGCAGGCGCAGCGTCTGAACAGACTGATGCTACTACCGCAATGTACGGACAGGTCGGCAATGTAATGGGAACTCAGAAAGGCGTATGGGAGCGTATATCGGGACAGATTACGATCAAAGAAGACACAGTAGGCAAAGATTATCTTCTCTGCTTATTCATGGGCTATCCTGAAGCAGTTGGTACAGGCGGTTCATATCAGGATAAGAATACCGAAGATTATTATGTTGACAACTTCTCGATCAAAGAGTATGTTGAGCCGACAGCAACTCCGGTACCTACTCCTTCACCGACACCTGCACCTGTTGTAGATGATACGCCTGTAGCTCCGCCTGAAGAAGATTATCTTGATCCGGGATACGAAGAGACGATTGGAAATATTGATTACAGAGTTTTAGATAAAGAGTCTGTAGCAGTTTCCGGAGGAGATGCAGGAAAGAAACTTAACATACCTGATACGGTTGTTATAGAGGAACACACATATAAAGTAGCATCTATCGATGCTAAGGCATTCCAGGGCAGCGATATTAAGAACCTTACTATAGGCGCTAACGTAACAAGCATCGGAAAGAGCGCATTTGCTAACTGCAGTTCGCTTAAGAAGATCACGATCAAGTCAACATCAGTAAAATTTGGCAAGAAAGCGTTCAAGGGCATTAATAAGAAGGCAGCTGTAAAGGTTCCGAAGGCTAATAAGAAAGCTTATACTAAGAGCCTTAAGAAAGCAGGACTTCCGAAGAAGGCAAAAGTTAAATAATAAAGCATAAAGATTTATTGCCAGTGGAGGTATAATATTTATGGAGATAAGCAGAAGATTACACAGAGCTGCTGCGGGCGCGGCAATATGCGCCATGGCGGTATCTCTTGTGGCCGCGGCAGCGCCTGCGGATGCAGCGGGCAAAGTTAAGCTTAGCAAGACGAATTTAAGCATAGCTGCAGGAAGCAAAAAGACTATTAAAGCAGTTGGTAAAAAAATTAAAAGTATCAAGTGGAAGTCAAACAAGGCTAAGGTAGCGTCGGTTAAGAAAAAAGGCGGCAATAAGGCGGTTATAACTGCAAAGAAAAAAGGAAACGCCGTTATCAGCGCAGCAGTTAAAATGTCAGGAGCTTCAAAGAAGACATTGAAATGTAAGGTAAAAGTAACAGCGGGAGAAAAGGCAGTTAATACGCCTGCGCCGGATGTTACGCCTACAGCGCCGATAAACGTACCTACCCCGACGCCTGCGAATGAAGGACCGACGGCGGAACCGACAGAAACGCCTGTTCCGGAACTTGATATGAATAACCTTGCGGTCGCAGATTATCCTACCGTGTTCTCAGATGTGCCGGACTGTGATTTTATCCGCGTGAACGGCAATTATTACATGGTAAGCACAACGATGAACCTGTGTCCGGGGGCTCCGATAATGAAGTCTACAGACCTTGTTCATTGGGAGATCGTCAACTATGTATACGATAGACTGTTTGATGATGACGCCAATAACCTTGAAAACGGAAAGCAGGTATACGGAAACGGTTCATGGGCGGCAACGATCAGGTATTACGAAGGAAAGTTCTACGTAATATTTAACAGTAATAATTATGGATTCTTCGTATTTACTACAGACGATATTGAAAACGGAGACTGGAGCGGTTATTTTATAAGAACAAGTTTCCATGATCCTGCGCTTTTGTTTGATGACGGACACATGTATGTAATATATAACGGTTCTACGATACAGGAGATCGCGCTCAGCGAAGTGGCGGCAGACGGTCCTATTGATGCCGGAACGGTAGAAAAAGTAGGCGATGCCAAGACACTTTTCCAAAAATCTTCTACATGGGGACTTTGGGAAGGAGTACATGCATATAAGATAGGAGATTACTATTATCTTATGATCATTGCTTCGCCAAACACAGGCTGGTTCCGTACAGAGGTATGCTACAGAAGCAAAAAGCTTCTTGACAGCGAACCTTCGGACTGGGAAGAACAGATAGTCTTCCAGGGTTCGACATATGAATACGGAACGGGAATTGCCCAGGGCGGTATCGTTGATACGATATACGGCGACTGGTACGGAATACTTTTCCAGGATCATGACGCCATAGGACGTATACCATCCATACTTCCGGTAAGCTGGGAGTGCCCGGGTTATGAAGACTGGCCGATGATGGGATATTATGATAATGGTGCGTTTGTACCATGTCAGAGTACGGCAGATAAAGTGCCTCAGCCTCTTACGATAAGGCTTAATAACAGCGGTAAGGAGAATTATATAACAGGCGATGATGATTTCACATATGCGGAAGGCGATAAGCTTAAACTCGTATGGCAGTGGAATCACAATCCTGACGATGCTAACTGGTCAGTAACCGAGAATCCGGGTTATTACAGGATCAGGAACGGACATACATGCAGCAATGTATGGTTTGCAAGGAATTCACTTACGCAGAGGACGATCGGACCGGGATATGTTTCCGAGACTTCAATACTCACGAACGGCATGAAACCGGGAGATTATGCCGGACTGGTTGCCGTAGGAAGCGATTACGGAATGGTCGGAGTCAAATGTGATGCGGATGGTAGCAGATATGTATTCCAGGGAAGCGGTTCATGTAATAACAGCAGACCGGCGAATACAACTGAAATTACCGAAAATGAAACGGCTGATAAGATAGAAGGCGACACGCCGGTATATCTTAAGGTTGAATATCATTTCAATACGGGAAATACCAGATCTGACACTGCTGATTTTTATTACAGCCTTGACGGACAGAACTGGAATAAGATTGGAAAGCAGCTTAAAATAAGTTTTTCAACGAGTACAACATTTATGGGTACCAGAACATGGCTGACTAATTATGCTACATCTGAAACAGGCGGATATGTTGACTTTGACTATTATAAGGCAGCTATATTGAACTAATATCCGAACTAAAAGAGATATTATGATCATTAATGCAGATGTGGGCGTATATGCTCACATCTGCTGTTTTGTACAAATTTATTATTTTGGAGATAATATATGAATTCTATAAATATTAAAAAGAAAATTGGTGATAATAATCCGATCATTGCCCAGCGGTTCATGGCCGACCCATATGCGATATATTACGAAGGAAAAGTGTATGTATATGGAAGCAACGATTCGGACAGCCTTATTGCGGGGGATAACGGATTATATCCGAAAAACCAATACAGTAACATAAAGAGCATTAACTGTATATCTTCCGAAGACATGCTGAACTGGACTGATGAAGGCGAGATCCAGGTTGCGGATGATGAAATAAAAGGGAAAAAAGGGATAACTAAATGGGCGTCTAATTCGTGGGCGCCGGCAGTATGTTATAATAAAGTTCCGGATAAGGTTACCGGAGAGATGGTAACAAAGTTCTTTTTATATTTTGCAAATTCAGCTTCAAGTATAGGCGTCCTTACTTCTGATTCACCGACGGGACCGTGGACCGATCCTATAGGACGTCCCATGATCACGCATGATATGCCGGGGTGCGAAGACGTGCTTTGGCTGTTTGACCCGGCCGTACTGGTGGATGAAGACGGAACGGCGTATATATATTTTGGCGGCGGTGTGCCGGAAGGTAAAGAGGTAAACCCAAAGACCGCGCGCGTTGCAAAACTCAATCCGTCAATGACCGGGATAGAAGGAGAACCGGCGCTTATTGATGCGCCGTATCTGTTTGAAGATTCCGGTATTAATAAAATTAACGGGAAATATTATTACAGTTACTGCACCAACTGGTCAGATGCCGCAGAAGCGGCTGAAGGAAGGGCGCAGATCGCTTATATGGTAAGCGATAACCCGATGGGACCGTTTGAGTATAAAGGGATAATGATGAAGAATCCCGGACAGAGCGAAGACTTTTCGACGGGCGCATGGGGAAATAACCATCACTGTATACTTAAGGCGTGGGACGGATTATATATGTTTTATCATACGCCGCAGTACGAAATAGATCTTGGTCTGAAATTTGATAAAGAAGAGGGCTGCGCTTACAGGACAACCTATGTCGATATGGTTTCGGTACTGGATGACGGTTCGGTTGTTGTAGAGAAAATGACAAGGGCAGGTATAAAATCGTCTGTAAAAAATTATGATCCTTATAAAGCCAACAGGGCTTTTGCATGGGGAGAAGGAGTAAGAACAACAGACGGGAATCCGCCGGCGCTTGTATTTAGCGGTAAAAAGAGCTTTGTTGGAATTAACAGGGCAAGACTAAACGGCAAAGAAACCAATGAATTTACAATAAACGTTATAAAAAGCAATTCCACGGGCAAAATGCATTTGTGCGCGGGAGGGATTACAGAAAATAAGATCATTGCATCCGTATATGTGCCTGAAACGGATTCTGCCATAACGTTAGAGGCGTTGCTGGAGAAAAGCGTTAATGGTATATCTGATATATTTATCGTATACGAGGCCAATGCTGCTAATGCAGAACTTGTATTGGAATCGTGGAGTCTCAGTTAATACAGGAGCCGGCATGACCGGCTCCGTTTTTTTATTTACAGCTGTTTTTATCTATAGAAGGATTGTAAGCGTAGAAATTTTTAGGGTTTAGGTTATCCTGGGTTATTCTTAAGGCTTCGCCGAAACGCTGGAAATGCACGATCTCACGTTCACGCAGGAACCTGATTGGGTCGGCAACTTCGGGATCTTTTACAAGCCTTAAAATATTATCGTAAGTGCTTCGGGCTTTCTGCTCCGCAGCCATATCTTCATACAGATCGGTAAGAGGATCGCCTTTGCACTGGAATTCACATGCATTAAAAGGAATTCCGCCGGCGGCCTGAGGCCATATGCCGAGCGTATGGTCTACATAATATTTGTCAAAGCCTGATGCGGCAATCTGGTCAGGGGTAAGGTCTTTGGTAAGCTGATGGATGATAGCCGCAACGATTTCAAGGTGCGCCAGTTCTTCCGTACCTATAGAAGCACCGGAAATGTTCCGGTTATATTTTTTTTATAATGATAAATAATGGAAAATTTTTCAAAACTGCTTGACACATACAAGTATGTATACTTACAATAGTAGTAGGAAAATAACAAAGCAGTTTAACGATAATAGCAAACCCGCTGAAAAACGGGGACGCAAAGCCAGGGGTCTAAGGTTTTATGACTATGACAGCCGGTTGCCGAACTAGACGCTTAAGATCGTCTGCTTTTGGTGTGGGCGATTTTATTTTTGTTGATATATATAACGGCTGAAATTCTGAGTTTGTTAGTTTCCTGAATATATAATAATATAGGATAGGAGGAACAAAGAATGAGGATTTTTAAGAGGATTCTGGCAGCAGCCATGGCGGCAGCACTGTGTATTCCGTGCAGTATGCAGACGGCATATGTCGCTGCGGCAGAAGGAAATGCTGCAAAAGAGGAGAAGGTGACGGAGGAAAATACAGATTACAGGTATTTTTATTACCAGCTTACCCCGTCGGCAAAGAAATTGTATGATGCGATGTACAATATGTATAAAGACGGTACTTTTAAACGCGGAGAGGACTGCGATCTGCTGGCGGGAGGCTATGTTGCCGCTGAACAGCTTGACAGTTATGCCAGGGAAGGCAATATGCAGCTGTTAAACGATATGGGCGCGGCAAGAGATGCATTTGAAATGGATTATCCGGATGTGTTCTATGTTGATTTTTCGGCGATATCCATAAGGGTTAAGCAGGACAGCGCAGGCTTCCACGGATATCTGGGCGCAGGAAGAAGAGAAGATTATTTCATGCCGGGATATACGCCTGACAATATTGACGAGGCGGTTGCAAAGTATAACGCTGCAGTGGATAAGGTTGTTGATATCGCAAAAGCAGCTAAGCCGGCAGCGGGAAGAGAAAATCAGGCTCCTGCCAAGACAATGGCGGAAGCAGTTCATACTTATATAGTTGATAACATGGTTTATAAGTATGAAGATGAAGTTACGGACGACAGATGCAATTCAAGGACGGCGTACGACAGCCTTATATATGGAGAAGGCGTGTGCGAAGCCTATACGAGGGCATATAAGGCGGTTCTTGACAGGCTCGGGATACCATGCATATGCGTATACGGCGTATACCGCGCATCCCGTACCGAGACCGGAGAGCATATATGGAATTACGTTCAGATTGACGGAACATGGTATGGCGTGGATGTGACTCATGATGACCCAAGAGTAAAAGATAAAATGGGCGAGTATATTGATGATAAAAAGAGCGGCGCAGAGACCGAGGAGTTTTTGCTTGTAGGAGAAAATGAGCTTGCCGCGCACCACATTCCGCAGGGTATTATGTCAGCGGCTAATTATGAATTTTCATATCCGATGCTTAGCGGCGAGGCGTTAAGAGGAACGGAGTATTACAACAATGGTGATTTTAAGGTAAAACTCTGCGAGGATTCATACATTGAGGCAAAAGAAGGCGTGATCAAGTCCGGAACAATGCTTGTAAGTTATAAGGGAATGGATTATACGGACAACGCAGAGAATGGCGAATATATTGTTGTAAGGTTTGCTATGAGCGACGGCGAAGACGGCTTGGAGTATACTGATTGGGGATATGTTTATCCTGAGCTGTATGATCTTGATCTGGAGGTACAGGAAGGCGATAAAGGATATGACAGCAGCATGGGAGAAAGCTATCTGAAGTTCTACATGCCGCACCTTCAAATGGCGCAGTTTGCAGTTACGGACGTTGCGCCGGATCTTTCGGTGGAGGCGATTATAAAAGGAAGCCTTTACTGCAGTTATTACGGTGTGAACCAGTCGATGTTTAAAGCTATGACCGAGCCTTATCAGAATAGTTATTATGACGGATATGTAGCGCCGCCTTATCCTAAAAAAGTTACTCCGGCTATGAGCGGAACGCTGTATATAGGCGAAAGCCATCATGTAAAGGCGGTATATGACCAGGAGCTTGCATATACCGGTTCAGAAGAAGATTTTAAGATAGTGCTGAATAACTCCACGGCAAATAACAGGGATAATGTGACTGCAGGCGAGTACTGCAAGATAGAAGGGCTTACTTTTGACGGAGACCGCACTATAGAGTTTGATTTTACGCCAAGCGCGCAATACGCAGACGACGGTGTGTTCTATGATCTGCATTTTGAGGGCATTGCAAGCAAGGCAACCGGACGTGAGCTTATTAATATAACATATCTTGCCGGATTCAGGTGCGCAGCATGCGCATACAAGTCGCAGGGTTATGACTGGAATGTATTCGGACAGCCGCAGCTTCTCGAAAACTCCGATGTGGCTACCGGAGACTGGGTTGGAAAGAACACTGAAACAGGCGATATGGAAGATGTTAACATAAGCAGCAAGATATCGCACAGGCTTACTCTTGTAACAACCGAAACAACGCCGTTACAGAGCAAAGAAATGGAAAAAGCGCTGCTTAATGATGACAAAATTGATGTCAAAGACGAGGATATCCTGTCAAGCAGCACTTATAATATTAAGCTTACGTTATGTAAGAAACAGATCGTAAGGACCGGACAGGGAGTAAGGGTATCGGTAGGATTCCCGAAAGGCTTTAACTATGATTCAAGCTTAAACGGCGTAACATTTAAGGCTTATCATTATATAACTGATGACAAGACAGGAAAGATCACAGGCGTTGAAGAGATTCCGGTTACGGTAACGCCTTACGGACTTATCATTACAGTTAAATCTTTCAGTCCGTTTACGATTGCAGCGGTAGAATCTAAGGAAACCACGAAGAATCCTGCAAAGACAGTCATTCTTTCATATGGTGAAGGCGGTACGATTACCGGAACGGATGCCAATGCGGGAATCATTACGCTTAATGAAGGCGAAAGCACGACAGTGACCGTAAATGCTTCGGAAGGTTATGTGATCGAATCCGTTAATGCTGCCGGAGAATATAAAAACACAGAAAACGGTAATAAGAGCGTAGATGTTACGGTTAGATATGAAGATATAGAAAATACAGGAATAATTGATGCAAGATTTGTAGCTGAGGCAGTTGCCGAAAAAGAAAAGGAAGCAAATGAATCGGTTGTAATTCCTGCGGCAGAACCTGCAAAGATTGAATTTAAGGTTAGCGAAACAGGAATTACCGAAGGTTCAAATCTTATAATCACTCCTGAGATTTCTGCAGGGGAGCATACTTATCAGTGGTATCATAATGATGAGCCGTTAGTTAATCAGACGGGACACAGCCTGGTTATAGAGAATGTGCAGAAGTCTGATGCAGGAGCATATAAGTTAAAAGTAACGACGTTTGCAGGAACTGTGAGCGCAGTTTCAGAAGCTTCATGCACAGTAACGGTTAATGAAAAGAAACATGAACACGCCGCAGGTGAAACAGTAACGGAAAACGTTGTGGCGCCAAGCTGTATAAAAGCGGGTTCGCATGACGAAGTAGTATACTGCTCGATATGCAGTGATGAAATGTCTAGGAAAACAGTTTCGGATAATGCGACAGGCCATAGTTTTGGAGACTGGGTGGATGTTGATTCTCCGGGATGCACGGGTATAGGAAATAAAAAACATACCTGCAGCACCTGCGGATATTCGGAAATGCAGAAAGTAGTCGGAGATCATGATTGGGAAACCGAATATACGATTGATAAAGAGGCTACATGTACGGAGGACGGAAGCAAATCGATACATTGTAAGAAATGCGACACAGTTAAGGATGTTCAGTCAATTGAAGAGACGGGACACGTGCCGGGCGAACCGAAAACGGAAAATGTTATTAATCCGTCATGTTCAGTTACCGGAAGCTATGACGAAGTAGTTTACTGCGAAGTATGTAATGAAAAGATAAGCAGCCAGACAAAGATAATAGAAATGACAGAACATACGTACGGAGAATGGGAAGTTGTTACTCCGAACTGTCTTACCGACGGAACGCAGACAAGAACGTGTGAAGTATGCTATCATACCGAAATTGCGGTAAAACCTGCCGCAGGACATCATACCCCGGGCGATAAGGTCATTGAAAACAGGCATGAAGCAACATGTACGGAAAACGGTTCATATGATGAGGCGGTATATTGTACGGTATGTGATACTCGTCTGGAAAGCAATACGGTAGAAATACAGGCCACGGGTCATAAGTATGGTGACTGGAAGGCGTCTGAGGACGGAAAAACTGAGTATAGGGAATGTTCTGAATGCGGTGATAGAGAAACAAGAGACGTAACTGTAGAACCGACGAACACACCTGAGCCAACGAATACGCCGGAGCCGACGAAGAAGCCTACAGACACACCAAAACCGACGGATACGCCGGAGCCGACGAAGAAGCCTACAGATACACCGAAACCAACGGATACGCCGGAGCCGACGAAGAAACCGACAGACACACCAAAACCGACGGATACGCCGGAGCCGACAAAGAAACCTACAGACACACCAAAACCAACGAACACGCCGGAACCGACGAAGAAGCCTACAGACACACCAAAACCAACGAACACGCCGGAGCCGACGAAGAAGCCTACAGACACACCAAAACCAACGAACACGCCGGAACCGACGAAGAAACCGACAGACGCGCCGAAACCGACGGATACTCCTAAAGCCGGTGAAACGCAGAAACCGCAGGATGCTGCGGCTGTGGCTCTCCATAAAGCAGGCGATATCGTTTCCGCTTCAGGAGCGTCATATGTCATAAAAGAAAACGCCGTACAGGAAAAAACCGTGGAATATGCGGGTGTTGCTGTGCAGCAAAATAAAGTAACGGTACCTGATGAGGTAACTATAGACGGAACTGTGTATAAGGTTACGTCGATTGCCGATAATGCATTTAAGGGCGACAAGAAACTTAAGACATTAAATATTGGAAAGAATATAACGTCAATTGGCAATAAGTCGTTCTATAAATGCAAGAAGCTTGCGAAGGTAACTATACCGGCCGGAGTTGAGAAGATTGGCAGCAAGGCGTTTTATGGTTGCAGTTCGATAAAGAGCATAAAAATAAAAACAGCGAAACTTGCCAAGAAGAGCATAGGAAAGAATGCTTTCGGAGGCATAAACAGCGGGGCAAAGATAAAGGTGCCTCATAAGAAAGCTGTTTTATACAAAAAGATCATGAAAAAAGCAGGTCTTAGTTCCGGTATAAAGATAAGATAAAGAAATATATAATATAGTTTAGTATGCAGGCAAAAAGGGGATGCACTCATATCATAACCGATATGAGGGACATCTCCTTTTGCGTAAGCATATTTTGTCTGCGCATGTTCATATACTGGAGTGGAGGCGTTTTGTTAAATGAAACACAGAGAATACGTATATGCCGGAGAGCCTGTATGTGAAATAAATGATAAAGATAATAAAGAGTTTATGATGAATATCAGCATGGCGGTAATAATGTCGCTTGAAAAGAGGCAGCTTATAACGGCGGAACAGAAAAAAAGATGCATATATGAATTAAAAAGAGGCGGCAGTCGTAATGGAAAATAAAAAACGTATAGCAGCATATTGCCGAGTATCTACGGACAGCAGGGATCAGGCCAATTCTTTTGAAAGCCAGTGCAGGTTTTTTGCGGGATATATAGAAAACAGACCGGACTGGGAATTATATGAAATATTTGCAGATGAGGGAATATCGGGGACAAGTACAAAGAAACGAAAAGCGTTTAACAGGATGATAGACGAGGCCCGAATGAAAAAATTTGATCTTATTATTACAAAGGAGATTTCAAGATTTGCAAGAAATACCCTGGACAGCATATATTATACGCGTGAACTGAAAAAGTACGGGGTCGGGGTTATTTTTATGAACGACAATATCAATACGCTTGACAGTGATTCGGAGCTGCGCCTTGCGATCATGTCGTCAATAGCGCAGGAAGAGAGCCGTAAGACTTCCGAACGCGTGAAATGGGGACAGAAACGGCAGATGGAACAGGGCGTTGTATTCGGAAGGAATATGCTGGGATACGATGTGCGCGGCGGAAAGATGTACATTAATGAAAAGGGCGCAGAGACAGTAAGGCTTATCTTTGAAAAATACGTTAATGAGAAAAAGGGTACGCATGTAATTGCGCGTGAGCTTAACGAAGCGGGGATATATTCTTCGGAAAGAAAAAAGGAATGGCAAAGCGCGGCCGTTCTAAGGATACTTAGAAATGAAAAATACTGCGGTGACCTGATCCAGAAAAAGACGTATACGCCTGATTTTTTAACCCATGAGAAAAAATACAATAAAGGCGAAGAAGAACTGGTCGTGATAAAGGATCATCATGAACCTGTCATTTCACGTGAAATGTTTGAAGCGGCAGGACGTATCCTTAACGAACGTTCAGCGGCAAAAAAGGGCGTCGAAAAGTACAGCGGCAGATATATTTTCTCGGGCAAGCTAAAATGCGGCCTGTGCGGTTCGGCGTATGCGGCGCGGTATAAAAAACGCAGCGATAACAGCATATACAGGTCCTGGCGCTGCAGCGAGGCGGTAAGGCATGGAAAGCCGCATATCGGAGCGGATAAAAAGCCTGCAGGCTGCGAGGGGCTTTCGGTAAGAAACGAAGATATTGTACATATAATGTCTTTGGTCAGTAAGACGCTTAAGTACGACAGAAAAAAACTGGCTGAACATATTAAAGGAATAACATGTTCGGTTATTGCGGCGGATTCGGAAAAGGAGGATATCCGGCGCCTGAACATGCAGATTGAAAAAGCCATATTGGAGATACTTGGCGGAATGGAGTATGAAGATGAATTTTACAGGCAGATAACAGAAAAAATAGTTATAAACAGCCGCGAAGACATAGATGTATATCTTACCTATTATCCCGTAAAGTTAAAATACAGGGCACCCGGGGAGTGATAAACGGAACATTTAAGTAACGTCAGTACCCAGAGAAGCATCGGAAATGTTCCACTTTGCAAAATCGGCTGAAAATCTCTTATTTACGGGCTTCCTGATACAT
>CANQDW010000022.1 GCA_947593975.1 uncultured Lachnospiraceae bacterium | reverse complement strand
ATCCTCGATAGCTCAGTCGGTAGAGCACGCGGCTGTTAACCGCGCTGTCGTAGGTTCGAGTCCTACTCGGGGAGTTTTTAATATATATGGCCCCGTGGTCAAGCGGTTAAGACATCGCCCTTTCACGGCGGTAACACGGGTTCGATTCCCGTCGGGGTCACTTTTATGAAGGATGTAGGAATAATATTTTGCTTCCTTCATAATTATATATAGGAAATTTAATATGGCGCCATAGCCAAGTGGTAAGGCAAAGGTCTGCAACACCTCTATCACCAGTTCGAATCTGGTTGGCGCCTGTATATAAGCCTTGAGTTTTTCAAGGCTTTTTTGTTGTATTAAATAATAATCTGCTGATAATACAATATTGACATTCAAATGTAAATAAATTAAACTTTAGGTAAAATAGTTCGGTAAAGTCCGACTATTATTAATATAGATTAAAATTGATAAAAAATAATAAAAATTTGAAAGGAGAAGTATATGAGGAAAAGCAAATCAATAACTAAAAAGCAGGCATTAAAGAAGATTACATCTCTTGTTGCCGCGGCGGCAATGCTTATTACAGGGATACCTGATATGGGACCGGTAAAGGCGGCTTCAGGGGAAAAAACAGCCAATGCCCCGGATAAGCTATGTGAACTTACTTTTGATGCGGAAAATGAACTTGAAGCGGGAGCTGCCAAAGCAGACGCGCCTGCTTCATACGATACTGTGGAACATGAAGGCGGAAAGGCTCTTTTGCTTAACGGAAAAGACCAGTATCTTTCACTGACTGCAGGCGACGGTTCAAGTCTGCTTAAAGGTAAAGAGGTATTTACGATATCGTACGATATTAACAACCTGAGAAGCGGTACTAACTGGTCGTTCTTTGCAGCGCCTGATGCTAATCCTCCGAGCTATAATACGGAGAATTATCTGGGCTGCCTGTATACCCCGAACATGTCTGTAGAGAGATACAGAAGCGGACGCGAAGGCGGTCTGTCAAGTACTGTAGGGACAGATGCGGTAATCAATGAATGGCACCATTATGACGTTGTGGTCCAGGAAGATGTAACAAGGATATTTAAAGACGGCGAGTTAAGCAATTCATCGCCAAGCAGTTCAAAGATATCAGAGATACTTGGAGATAACGGGATATTCTACATAGGAAAGGCAACTTGGAGCGGAGGAGAATTCTGCGAGGCTCAGATAGATAACTTTATTATCTGGGACGGCATACAGACTGAACATGCCGATGCGATAGTAGCTCAGGTTAAAGAGAATCTTTCTATTGGAGATACGGATGCGGTTAAGTCGGATCTTTCTCTGCCTGAAAGAAGATCAGGCGTGGATATCACATGGCAGTCTTCTAATCCTGATGTGATCGCTGCTGACGGAACGGTTACAAGAGGTGAAGAAGATGAGCAGGTAACGCTTACGGCTAATTTTTCATGCGGAGATTACAGTACAGCCGATAAGAAAGAATTTAATGTTACTGTTCTAAAAGACGACGGTATGTCAATAGACGACTATCTTGTAGCTGAATATGATTTTGAGGACAACTATCAGAATACTGCTTCAGGCGAGGCAAAAAATGAGGCGCAGATATATGGACCGTCATTTGCGGCGTATAACGGAGACGTTTCCTATGAAGACGGTATTAGCGGTAAAGCTGTGCGCGTAGGCGACTATGGTTTTGAACTCAATAAGAAAAATCTTGGAAAAGATTTTACCGTTATGATGTGGGTTAAACCGGACGGAACATTTGTCAATAACCAGGTAATGTTATTCCTTGGATATCATGAACCCGAACAATGGATAGGAGTATCGGGAGACGGAAATGGAAGCCGGGTCAAGATATGGGGAAAAGGAGGAAGTCTTAGTACTTGGACTACACTTTTCTCACCGTCTATATCAGCGGGTTCATGGCATCAGCTTGTGCTTACGGGAACGGATGGAATGATCACATCGTACCTGGACGGCGCAAAGATAGGCGAGGATGACAGGAGCAACAATCCTCTCGAAGGTGAAAACCAGGATATCTATATTGCCGTGAATTCTTGGGATACGCCGTATAGAGGACTTGTTGATGCCGTTAAGGTATACCAAACGCCTATTACGGAAAAGCAGGTTAAGACAAGTTACGATCAGATGATCGTGGATTATGAGGCAGAACATTTTGCGCTTGAAGAGACGGAACAGTTAAAGGAAAACATAACGCTTCCGTCTGAAACTTCAAACGGTGTACATATCGACTGGGCAACTTCTGATGATTCGGTTATTACCGCAGACGGCGTGATAACAAGAGCAGAAACAGAAAAAGATGCAGTGCTTACTGCAACGTTTACTCTCGGAAATGCAGTTAAAACAAAGGATATACCGGTTACTGTAGCTGCGGCAGATGATGAATATGATGTAAATGCCGCAAAAGAGCTTCTTACGATACCGGGATTTGCAGCGGAAGATATAAGCCTTCCGGATAAAGGAGCTTATAATACCGACATCACATGGAGTTCTTCTGATGATGATATTATGGATGCCTCAGGAAAGATAGGAAGCAAGAGGCCTAAAGTGGGAGAAGGCAACACTAAAGTTACGCTTACCGCTACTATAAAGAAAGGGGAAGAAAGCGTAACAAAAGATTTTGAGGTAACTGTAATGGAAGAACCATACGGATATATTTTTGGATATGTCAGGGGAAATAATGACCGTACCGGAAGCCTTCATATTGCATACAGCACGGATCGGAAAACATTTACCGCGCTTAACGGAAATTCAGGTATCCTGTTTGCTAAAAATGATACATCGGACGGCAATAAAACGCTCAGTACAGGAGTAAGATTTGACGGAATAGGTTTATACAGGAATGCAGACGGTTCGTTCGGAATGGCTGCGCCGCAGGGCAAAGACAATACGGCATTGTATGTGTATACGTCAAAGGATCTTCTGTCATATGAAGGAGGTACACTTGTTAAACCAAATGATGCAGGATATGATTCATACAGTGCGGCATACGAAGGAGCAAAAGCAGATACGGCAGGTATGGATATACCGGAAGGAGCTTTAAACGGCAGCATAATGCCCGTAACAAAAGCAGAGTATGAAAAGATACTGCAGAGATTTGATATTGTAACCAACACAGGCGTTACTTTAGATGTGGATACGGTTACGGTTGATGTAGAAGCTGATCTTGCAGCGGCGCTTCCGAAGACAGCGAAAGCCGTTTACAGCGACGGAAGCGAAGCGGCTCTTAACATTAAGTGGGATACGGATATAACCAATATGAGCAAAGCAGGTACTTATACCCTTAAGGGAACGATAACGCCGTATTCTAATCCTCTTATTGAACAGAGGGCTGATCCGCAGATCAAATATGACGATGAAAAAGATTGTTATTATTTCACTGCATCATATCCGGCATATAACAATGCAAACAGCGGATATGACAGGATAATACTCAGAAAGGCTGATTCAATACAGGAGCTTTCTGATGATAACGGCGGAAAAGATAAGGAGATCACTATCTGGAAAGCGCCTTCATCAGGCCAGATGGCAAGACACGTATGGGCTCCTGAGCTTCAGAAGATTAACGGAAAATGGTATGTATTCTTTGCGGCGGGCAATTCAGATAATATCTGGGCAATACGTCCTTATGTGCTTGTATGCCAGAATAATGATGACCCGTATAATGCGGATAACTGGCAGAAAGAAGACGGCACTTATGAGATACATATGGCTCAAAGCAAAGACAGCAGATACTTTAAGAATATGTCTCTTGATATGACATATTTTGAACATAATGGAAAGCATTATGTAATATGGGCAGATATTATAGGACAGTCGGCACTGTATATGCAGGAAATAGATCCTAACCAGCCGTGGGTTGGAACAAGCGATAAGGTTATAATGCTTACAACTCCGGAATTTGGCTGGGAGAGAGATTCGGAGCGTGTAAACGAAGGACCTACGATACTTAAACATGACGATAAGATATTCTGCGCATTTTCTGCATCGGGAACGGGACCGGAATATTGTATAGGCATGCTGTATGCTGATGCCGATTCAGATCTTATGGACGAATCTTCATGGACGAAACTCGGATATCCGCTGCTTACATCAGCAGATGTGCCGGGAGAATACGGACCGGGACACAACAGCTTTACAGTGGACGCAGACGGCAATCCGGTATTTGTATATCATGCTCGTTCGGAAGAATGTTATAACAACCAGTGTGAATGGGGCAGCGCAGATCCATTGTACGACCCGTGCCGCCATGCAAGAGTAAAGAATGTACACTGGACTAAGGATGGACTTCCGATCCTTAAGATGAGCGCGGAAGAAGAATGTCCGACAGAGTTAAGGAGCGTATCTGTTCAGGTAGTAGTAAAGAATAGTTCCAAGATGGATCTGGCAAATGCGGTTATAAGCGGTTATCAAAGTGAGTATGAGGAAACAGGATCACCTATTAAACCGGAGATTACCGTAACTTATAAGGGAGAAGAACTTACGCCTGATACAGATTATACAGTAGAATATGGCGAAAATACGAAGCCCGGAAAAGGAACGATAACGATCAAACCGGTAAGTGAAGATTATATCGGTGAGAAGACAGTTGAGTTTATTATTACGGAAAAACCTGTTGTTAAGGTTAAGTACGATATGGCTTCGGACGGAAGCGTGCTTAACAATATCGCGGGCGATGATTATGATGCGCAGGTCACAGGTCTTTCGGCAAGCGATTTTGTGACATATGATGATGTGAGCCTTATGCTTACTGAAGATGGTTATGCATCTATTCCTAAGGGAGTGATAGATGACAATACATTTACGATCAGTGTTGTGGCAGCTACGGATAAGGCAAATAACCAATGGCTGTGGTCGCTTGGACGCAACAGCTGGAACTATGCGTTTATGACCCCGACGAATTCAAGTTCCAATACAAAACTTGCGATAGCGCAGGCAGAACCTACGGATACTACCGGAGCGTGGGGAAGCGAAAATAAGATAGAAGTATCTTCCGCAGGGAAAGATGGAAGCTTCCATTTATATACGGTAGTAGTAGATGAAAATAAAACCGCAATGTATGTAGACGGAGCTAAAGTCGGAACAGGAAGCAATCCGTTTGACATTACAACATTCTTTGAGGGACTTGACGTGATCGGATATATAGGAAAATCCCTGTATGACAGCGATCCGTTATTTGCAGGCGCGGTTGGTGAGTTCACGGTATATGATAATGCGCTTACGGACGACCAGGTTATGCGTGAAGCAGGAGGCATAGACCTTAATAAGTATGTTGCCGCATATATATATGGAATCATGCTTAACGGTAATGACAGTATTGATAACATAAAGACTAACCTGTCGTTCCCGTCAAAAGCTGCAGGAACAGATGTTAAATGGGAGATCCCTTCCGGACAGACGGCTATAGATGCAGCCGGCAACGTTGTACGTCCTGTTGACGGCAATGATGCAGAAGTTGAGGTTAAGGCCGTATGGGGAGATACGTCCGAAACATTCAGGCTTGTTGTTAAGGCGCAGACTATTGATTCCGTACTTGACGATGTTACTCTTCCGTATTCAACGCAGGAAGGCATGGAAGCATATGGCAATATCACCCTTCCTGATAAGACGGCAAACGGAATTGATATCGAATGGAAAACAGACCATCCTGAGATAGTTGACGTAAACAGCCATACAAATGCAGGATATGATGATACGCCCGCAGGTACTGTGACCCGTCCGGATAAGGATACGATAGTTAAACTTACCGCGACGATCGTAGTCGACGGAAAGACCGCAGAGAAAGATTATGTATTTACCGTTAAGGCGGCTCCAAAAGAAATAAAGGAAGAAGATTATACAGATTACTTCTTCGCATATTTCACGGGCGAGGGTTCATCTAACGGCGAGCAGATATACTTTGCATCAAGTGAAGACGGGCTTAACTGGACAGAGCTGAATAACAGACAGCCTTCACTCGTATCTTCAATGGGTGAAAAGGGCGTAAGGGATCCTTTCATTATACGTTCGGCAGAAGGCGATAAGTTCTACATTATAGCAACCGATCTTAAGATAAACGGCGGAAACGGATGGTCGGCAGCTCAAACGGCAGGAAGCCAGAGCCTTATGGTATGGGAGTCCACAGACCTTGTGAACTGGAGCAAGCAGCGTATGGTTGAAGTATCTGCTTCGATTGGCGCAGGATGTACATGGGCGCCGGAAGCAACTTATGATGCAAAGACAGGCGAGTATATCGTATATTGGGCATCCAAGGTAGAATCGGACGGATATGGCAAACAGAGGCTGTATTATGCTAAGACTAGGGATTTCTACACATTTACCGAACCTGAAGTATATATTGATCTGGATCAGTCAACCATTGACACGACAATGATCGAGCATAACGGTACTTATTACAGATATTCCAAGAATGAAGGCGGCTCAAAGAATAAGTACGGCGCAAACAGCAAGACGATATTTATTGAAAAGAGCGACGGGGTGCTCGGAGAATTTTCAGGTATTGAATCTCCTTCACTTAACAGTAACGGCGGAGTTGAAGGACCTACGATCTTTAAATTAAATAATGACGACGCGGATACGGATACATGGTGCCTGCTTGTTGATAACTACGGAAGCGGCGGATATTATCCTCTTATGGCGACAGATCTTGAAAGCGGAGTATTTACAAGACCGGCAGCAGGAACATATAAGATGCCGTCAGGAGCGCGCCATGGTACGCCGATAAGGCTTACAAGAGAGGAATACTGCAGGGTAATGAATATACCGTATACTCCTTCAGAGACTGAGCCTCCGAAAGTAACGGAAGAGCCTAAGGTAACGGAAGAACCAAAGGTAACAGAAGAACCTAAGGTGACGGAAGAGCCTAAGGCAACAGATGAACCGCAGACAACGGATGAACCAAAGGCCACAGATAAACCGCAGACAACCGATACACCGGTACCGTCGGCTGCACCGGTACCGCAGAAAACGCCTGAACCTGCCGTACAAAAGGCAGAACCGGTTATGGCAAAACAGACAAAAGTAACTGCGAAAGCCATTAAGGCTAAATGGAACCCTGTAAGCGGCGCGGAAGGTTATCGCGTATATTATGCCGTAAAAGGTAAGAAGCTTAAGAAGTATAAAGAAGTACCTGCAGGCAATACGTCGGTAAAACTTAAGAAGCTTAAGAAAGGAAAATATTACAGGGTAAGGGTAGAAGCATACAAGATAGTAAATGGCAAAGAAACCGTTATATCTGTTTCGCCCGATATGTATATCGCAACAAAGGGCGGAAAGTATGGCAACCCTGTAAAACTTAAGAAACTTAAGAAGAAGTCCGTATCGATAGGCGTATCAGAAACCGCTAAAATGAAGGTTAAGCTTAAAGGAAAACAAAAGATCAAAAAGCTTACTAAAAAGATAAGATATATGTCTTCCGATACTGCTGTAGCATTGGTTAATAAGAAAGGAAAGATAACCGGAGTATCAGCAGGAACATGCGTAGTATACGGCTATGCGCAGAACGGAAAATACAGGAAGCTAAAAGTAACCGTAAAATAAATTTAATGCGTGAGGACAGCATATGAGATATAAAAAAAGAGTTAATAGATGTATGGCTCTGATACTAAGTTTTGCTATGGCTCTGGCACTGATTGCCGTACCTGCGGCGCGGGCGCAAAGCGAAGGTGAAGAAATGGGAGGATATCTTTGGGCATTCTTTAATGCCGAAGGCGGTTATGAAAAGATATTTTTCGGATACAGCAAGGACGGTCTTGTATGGCAGAAACTTAACAAGGATGCAAGCGGGACCGCTATGCCGATACTTGTAAACGATGCGCAGGGAAGTGACAAAGGAGTCAGGGACCCTCATATTATAAGGTCAAATGATGGTACCAAGTACTGGATACTTGGTACCGACCTTCACGCAGAAGGCGGAGGTGCGGGAGGAAGCGGCTGGAACCAGACGAGCGCAAGTAAAAATATAGTCGTATGGGAGTCCGCTGATCTTATAAATTGGAGCGAGCCAAAACTTGTATATTCAGGGTTTGATAATGCAGGCTGCGTGTGGGCGCCGGAAGCTGTATATGACGAAATAAATGATGAATATGTCGTATATTGGTCAATAAGGGATAATTCCCTTGTGAATACAGATAAAAACGCGCTTCGCGTGTATGTCTGCAGAACGAAAGATTTCAATTCATTTACAACGCCAAAGGTATGGCTTTCCGAGGACGAAAATTCCGGAAATGAAGTTAATATTATAGATACTACCATTGTAAATGACGGGGAGTATTATTACAGATTTTCAACTTCTGACTGGAATACCGTTATAGACAGAAGCCGTACGCTTGATACCGAAGATGTATTTGATGTTACCGTGGACAGGAATAAGAGTACGCCAAAAGGTTCGTGGGAAAGGATAGTCACAAGAAGCGGATGTTCGGCGGCGGGATTTGACAGCCGCGAAGGATTTACCGTATACAGGCTTCCTGACGGAAGATGGTGCGCGATGGGCGATAACGGCGGTTATGCGGCATTTGTGACAGATGATCTGGCAAGCGGCCGATTTACCAAAACGCAGGCGGTTTTTACAGACGGCAGATTCAGGCACGGAACCGTAATGCGACTTACAAAGGAAGAGGAAGAACGTATTATAGAAGCTTTTGGAAACGGTATGTCGGAGGGCGGAGGTTCTCTTGATGAAGAAGAAGCTAAAGAACCTGTCCTGACGTATGATTTTGAAGCTGACGCAGGAAAAAATACGATCGGGGATACTTCCACGGGGAATAACAAAGCGGATAACGGAACGTTATATGGAAATGCAGCTGTGGTTTATGACAGTGAAAAAAAGAGCAATGTGCTTAGGCTCGATGGACAGAATGGATCTTATGCGGCATTCCCTATGGGATTTTTTGATTACAGGGACACCATGACAATATGTATGGATGTTAAATCAGAAATGGGAAGCGGTAATTTCTTTACATTTACATATGGAAAGAATTCCACGGTATATGACTTCCTGAGAATAAGGGGCAGCGAAGTGCGCAATGCCGTGACTTTGGATTCATGGCAGAATGAGAAAGAAGTTGTCGCTTCGGGAGCTGCAAACGGACAATGGCAGAATGTGGCTATTGTAATCGATAAGACCGCAATGAGATTATACATTAACGGAAAGCTGTTGTCTGAAAATAATGACACAGGAATCCTGACGTCATATATGGGTACAAATCTGTTAGGATATCTGGGACGTTCGCTGTATGATGGCGATGAGTATTTCAGAGGAAGTTATGACAACATAAGGATATACAACAGAGCGCTTGATGCTTCCGAGATACTTTTACAGGCGGGCGATGGTATAAGTATATTTGAAAAAGCTGTAATAGGTACGGCGCCTGACAGGCAGACAGCGCTTACATATCGCGGAACCGATTATCATACGAGCGTATATTCCAAAACAGATAAGGACAAAAAAATTATAATACCTTATGTAAAGACAGGAACGGATATAAAAAATATCCCGGCATATTTTGACGTTATATCAGATGATGTAGAGATAACTGTTGACGGCAAACCGTTTGTTAATGGAAGCTGCCTTGATCTTAGCAAGGGCGCGAAGGTTAAGTTCACCTTTAATGATAAAAGTGAAGAATATTCAATAAGACCTCCCGCAATGAGCAATAACAGCGTGCTTCCGGGACAATATGCCGATCCCGATATAGATTATTTTGACGGTAAGTTCTGGATATTCCCCACGACGGACGGTTATCCGGGCTGGAGCGGAACGCTGTTTCATGCATGGTCATCTGACGACATGGTGAACTGGACTGACGAAGGCGTGATAATGGAACTTAAAAATGATGATCCGGGAGTAAATGATAAGGGAATACAGATCGCATCGTCTGATTGGGCTTCGGGCGGAAGCGCATGGGCGCCGACAATAGAAAAAAAGAACGGTAAATTCTATTTCTATTATTGCGGAAAAGATGCAAGCGGTACGTCACAGATCGGAGTTGCATCGGCAGATAAGCCTGAAGGACCTTATACAGATCTTGGCAAACCGCTTATTACGGTTGAAAAATGCCGAGAGCTTGGCATAAGCATGGGTCAGGCGATAGACCCGTCGATATTTACTGATGATGACGGAACTTCATATGTAACATTTGGAAACGGAAACGCCGCTATTGTAAAGCTTGGCG
This sequence comes from uncultured Lachnospiraceae bacterium, assembly GCA_947593975.1. Lineage (GTDB taxonomy): Bacteria > Bacillota > Clostridia > Lachnospirales > Lachnospiraceae > V9D3004. Next base: position 22,194 of record CANQDW010000022.1, on the reverse strand, counting down.
ACGATATGATGAGCATTGATGAGTCAAGCATGAGGCAGATTAACGGACTGACTGATTTCAGGGAGTCTGTGGTGGTAATTAAAAGAGACGGAAGATACCATTGGACGTGGACATGCGATGATGCAAACAGCCCCAATTATCATGTAAATTATGGCATATCCGATACCCTGGACGGTAAAATAACAGTTATACACAATCCGCTTTTAGCTAAAAATGAGAACCTGGGTATACTTGGAACAGGTCATCAGTCGCTGCTTCATATTAAAGACGGCTATAATACTGATCGCTATTATATTGCTTATCACAGGTTTTATTCTCCTGTTAACATATTTGCAGCGGGAGACGGACTTGGAGTTCACAGGGAAACATGTATTGATGAGGTTACATTTGATGATGACGGTTACATGAATATCGTTAATCCGTCGCATGAAGGCGTAACTGTATATATGGGCGGAGACGAACCTGAACCGACGAAAGGACCGGAAGCTACGTCAGAACCAACAAAAGCGCCTGATGTAACTGCTGAGCCGACAAAGGAACCGGATATAACTGCTGAACCGACGAAAGAACCTGAGGCAACTGCCGAGCCGACAAAGGAGCCTGATAAGGCAGCAGAACCAACAAAGGCACCTGATAATTTAAAAGATAATGTAACAGGGCTTTCACCTGTCATAAAGCTTAAGGGCAAAGCCAAAGTAAAAAGAGGAAAGAGCATTGTGATAAAGATAAGCATTGCTAATCCCGACGGAAGTAAAGTTAAGTGGTCGCTTAATAAGAAGGGAAAGAAACTCCTTAAGATTAAAGCAAAGAAGAAAAACAAGGTGAAACTTAAGGCAAAGGGGAGAAAAGGCAAGGCAGTACTTATTGCAAAATACGGAAGTATAAAGGTTAAGAAAATTATTAAAGTGAAGTGATTGGACATTACGTTTAGCGGACGCAGTCCAAAAGCCTGCAAAAAACAGGCCGACGGACTGCGTTTTTAACTGTTGGAATAATATTTTGCCTGAGCTGTCCACAGCTTATAATAAAGTGAATCTTTATCCTTTATAAGCGAATCGTGGTTTCCGCGTTGTACGATCCTCCCATTATCAAATACTATAATGTCATTGCAGAAGCGGCATGAGGATAATCTGTGTGAGATATATACGGCTGTTTTGTTTTTTGTTATTTCATTAAAGGCTGAATATACTTCATATTCGGCTACAGGGTCAAGTGAGGCAGTGGGTTCGTCTAATAATATGAAGGCAGAGTTTTTATAAAGCGCGCGTGCGATCGCAATTTTCTGTTTTTCACCGCCGGATAAGAGTATTCCGTTTTCATCATATTTTTTGCCGCAGAAAGCATCAATTTCATGTCCGCTAAAGCCTGCCAGCTTAAGACATTCTTCTATGTTCTCTTTATCATAATTATCAGATACGGCTACATTTTCGGCTATAGAAAAATCAAGCAGTGCAAAATCCTGAAATACAATAGAGAAAAGCTGCATATATTCTTTGTAATCAAATTTGCGTATATCTATGCCGTTAAGAAGGATCTCGCCTTCCTGTGGATCATATAGCCTGCACAGAAGCTTGATCATTGTAGTTTTTCCGGAACCGTTTTTCCCGACAATTGCCATTTTTTCTCCTATACGCAGCTTTAGCGACAGGTTTCGTATGGAGTATTCATTGTTCCCGGGATATTTGAATGATACATTGCGGAATTCTATTTCATATTCGTTATCGCTTCGTTTTTCGACTGGAAGTTTGCCATGGTACATACTGTTTTTCATATCCAGGTATTCAAATGTTGAATCATGCCTTTTGGCAGTTTTAAGAAAACTCTGTATATCTCTTAAAAGCGCCAGAAAAGAATCTGTCATCTCATCAATGCATATTACATATCTTATTACCATGCCTATGGCAACGGCATTTTTGCTTATTGCTGCCATTATAGTGATAAAAAGATAACACAGGCATTTAGAAATGATACGGAACACGTCTCCTGTCATATAATATTTGCCTTCTTCTTTAGCAAGGCTGTTAGCTGTGTCAGTATAGAATTGTTTGCCGTAATCTAAGTATTTATATATCAGTTCTTCGGCATTGTATAATTTAGCTTCTTTTATGTCTGTATCGGAAAAACATCTGTAATCCATAAATTCATTAAGGAGATCCGTATCTTCAATATTATCCCGCTCACTGCTTATCTTATCCTGAAGCGCAAAGCATTTCTTATTATAATAAAACTGCATGGCTGTATTAAAGATTATAATCAGAGTCAGTGATATGAAAAATACGGCTGATATCAGACTTTCCGCATGAAAAAGAGTGGATATTACAGATGCTGCCATTGCGGCAGAGACGATTATATTGATACACTGGTAAATCATATAATCCGTATTAATAAATGCGCCGTATATGCCGCTTCCCCACAAGTTGTCAGTATCAATGCGTTCGCGCAGCCTTCTTAAATAATCGCCCTCGATGTCCTGATAATCCAGATCCATCATTTTTTCAGCATTTTTGCAGTCCATCATTTCGTATGAAAATTCGCGTATCACTTCTGCTTTTTTTTCGATAAAAGTGTTGATAAGCCTGAGTATACATGCGGCAAAAAGTAATATTATTGATCTGATGATAAGCGGTCTTATGGGAGAATGTACGGCAAGTTCGCTTAATATCATTGTGGAAACATATATACCGGTAAATGCGCTTAGACGTCCGGCGATATGGCGTATTATCGTCATAGGTATATATCGCGGGTACAATTCGCATACTGTGTGCGCAAGCCTTTTGGATATGATATAATTCTTATAAAAACTTTTAAATTTAGAAGCCATAACCGTTACCTTCTTTCTCTTTATAAGTGTTATAATAATGGCTCTGTACCTTGTAAAGGCGGGCGTATTCGCCGTTTGCCTTATACAATTCGTCATGAGTGCCGCTTTCTATTATATTGCCGTCTTTTAATAAAAAGATCCTGTCCGAAAATTGTGTGCTTGCCAGCCTGTGGGAAATAAATAAGGCGGTTTTTTCTTTGCATATGGTCCGGTATTTTTCATATATATTTTTCTCCGCTAACGGGTCGAGCGCGGAGGTTGGCTCATCAAGAACAAGAAAAGGGGCATTTTTATATAACGCTCTTGCAAGCATAAGTTTCTGCTTTTCGCCGCCGGATAATAATATTCCTTTTTTTGAGAGCGTATGGGTCATATAGCTGCTTAGAGTTATACCGCGTCTTTTAAAATCGTCATAAAGACCGGCGTGTATAAGCGCATCGGACGCACGTTTCTTATCCACTTTATGTTCCGGTTTAAGAGCGATATTTTCACCTAATGTTGCCGGAAGTATCATAAAATCCTGGAATACTATGGAATATGCAGAAAATATCTGTTCGCGGTTAAGCGTGCGGATATCGTTGCCGTTAATATATATGGTTCCTTTTTGCGGTTCATATAAGCCAGTCATGAGTTTTACGAGAGTGGTTTTGCCGCTTCCGTTAAGACCGACAAGCGCTATGTGTTCTCCGTTGTGTATGTGGAAACTGATATCGTGTATTATATCGTGTGAGGCTTCGGGATATCTGAAACTTACATGTTCAAATTGTATGTCTGCGCCATTTTTCAAAGATAAGCTGTTTGTATTTTGTGATTCATTGGTTTCGTCAGGTATATCAAGATAGGTGCGCAGGGCGTTTATATCTATGTTATATATTCTTAGACTCTTAATATGATAGATTATCTGGACTACCCAGTTGCTAAACCCCGTTATAGCTCCAAAATACAGCATGAAATCCCCTAATCCTATATTGCCCTTTATAGTCATGATAATAAGACAGGTATAGGCGATTCCGTCACGTATCAAATCCATTACCGCACCCGATATCTGCGACATATACCCCTGCTTTGAACGGATGTGGGCAATTACAAGTAAATCATCCAGAAGTTTTTTCATACGTGCGGTAAGCCAGCCGCTCATATTATATATGCGTATATCTTTTGCTGTCTGTATATCCTGACATTGCCTGATGACATAATTAAATTTGCGTCTTGCTTTGGCAAGGTCTTCTTTAGTGTGTTCGGCGCATATGGTTTCCTGTCTTGCAAACATATATACAATTATTGCGCTTGCTATAAGATAAACCATAATGCCGATATTTAATGTGGATAATATAGAAGAATACAATAAGAAACATGCTATATCAATAATAAGGGCGGGGACGCGCAAACATATCTGAACAGCGCTTCGGCTGTAATATGATACCATAAGAGCAGCTTCGCGTTTTGTATTAAACTCGGTGCTTTCAGAAATACAATATTTACAGCTTAGGGCTTTTAGAAAAATCTTTTTTCTGAAGTACCTTATAAAAGATGTAAGCCGGCTTTCCCTGGCTTCTGACATATAGCGGTATACTCCGGTAAGGAGTGTGAGCAATATTGAAATGCTTCCGATCACAAGCAATATTGTAAATACGTCTGCTTTTTTTGTAAGGAGTTCTACCGCGATTTTAGGAAATATAATATCAAATACAGGTATGATAATGCCAAAGGGTATTATTATGAGCAGCGTAAGCACAATGCTTTTATCGAAAGCAAAGCTGCATCTCGCAATGTAAATGATGTTCTGTATAAGATTGTAATTCTTTTCACGGATAAGATTCATATTATCACCTTCCAAAAGGTATGATAACATGCAAAAAGGTAAAATGAAAAAATGAGCATGAACGGTTTGTAATCATGCACGAAAGGAATCAGAGATTAAGCATTATCTCGGTAGCGAACACATCTTCTTCGTGCGCCCGTTTGATATAACCATTGTAGCGTTTTACAACCTTATCTATACTCATGATACCGAAACCATGGCCTCCGGTCTTGGTAGAAATGTATGTGCGGCCGATTTTTTTAATGTTGTTATTCATTGAATTGGCAACATAGATATACAGGTGATTTTTTAGTATATCTATATATATGCGTATGAAACGCTTCTTTGTATCGGCTTCCTTAAGGCAGGCTTCTATGGCGTTATCAAGCAGGTTTCCAATAACGGCGCACAGATCCGTTTCGGGGAAAGGGAGGCTTACAGGTACGATCGCCTTCACATTTACCGATATGTTTTTGGAAGCCGCAATACCTAATTTGCTGTTTAGTATAGCGTCGATTCGTACATTGCCGGTTTTTATAACGGTATCAAGAGAAGATAAGTCCTTATCAAGTTCATTAAGGTAAAGATCAAGTTCTTCATATTGTTTCATAAAAAGATGCGCTTTCATGGTCTGTATGTGGTGTTTATAATCATGCCGCCATCTGCGTACCTGAAGATACATATTTTCAACTTCTTCATAATATTTCTGCATGGTATCATTTTGGTAAGCTGCAATTTTATTATTTAAAATAGCTGATATAATATATTTTACGGCAAAAATCATTATCAATAATAAGAATATTATTCCTATGGCTGTAAGAAGGATTTCCATTTAGAGCAACTCCTTTGTGCGTCTGCTGTAATAATTGATAAAAGCATTATTTACCGCTTCCCTGCACCTGCGGCTTAGCGGCAGGATACTGCCATTATCAAGCGTTATCATATCTTTGTCAATTCTTTTGATATATAGGAGATTTACGAAAAAGGAACGGTGGTTTTGTATAAAAGGTTCTGTATTAAGTTTTTCTTTTAAGCTGTTTATTCCGTAATGAGTACGGTATACGCCGTCCTTTGTATGAAGATCGGTATAATGCCCGTTTGCCTCAAGATAAATAATATCGCAGGGAGCTATACGGATCTTTGATCTGCCGGCGCTGTCTTCCGATATGTTTTCAGCATCAAGTAAGAGCATGTTTTTGCGGCCGGGTTCTGTCCGGCTGTCTATGATGCGTTCCATGCAGGAAGCAACTTTTTTGCTGTCAATGGGTTTTATAAGATAATGGGTTGCAGATACTTCATAGCCTTCTTTAAGATAATCGGTTATTGCCGTTGTAAATATTATATTTATTTTTTTGTCCCCGCTCCTTATCTTTCTGGCAAGTTCAACGCCGTCTATGCCGGGCATTTGTATATCAAGAAAAACGGCATCCCATAATTTATTTTCTTCCCATTCAAAAAGAAAACTTTCAGCGCTTGAAAATATTGCGGTATCGCACGCAATGTGCAGGCCCCTGACCCAGTCGGATATGTATGAGTCTAAGAGGCCTGCATGAGTACGATTGTCTTCAACAATAGCTATATTAAGCATATATACTACTCCTTATAGGTATCTCACCCATATAGTTACTGTAGATATAATAAGTACGATTATAGTCGGAATAACGAGTTTGGAACAATACATCTTCCATGTGATAGGATGTCCTTCTTTTGCGGCAACGGAAGTTCCCACTACGTTTGCCGATGCGCCGATAGGAGTTGCGCTTCCTCCGATATCCGTACCCATTGATAATGCCCATGCGAGGATCGGAAGCATAGTACTGCTTCCTGCAAGGTCATTAATAACAGGTATCATGGTTGCGGCAAAAGGTATATTGTCTATAAATGCGCTTGCTATAGCTGATACCCATATGATTATGGCAACCATAAGCATTGTATTATCGCCGCTTATGTGGTGGATCATTGACGCGATTATTTCGAGAACGCCCGTCTGTTCAAGACCGCCGATCACTATGAAGAGGCCTACGAAAAACAAAAGCGTTTTGTAGTCAACTTTTTTAAGCAGCGCAAGGCAGTTCTTTGCAGATGTGATAAGCGTGATAAGAGCTATGAATATTCCGATAAATGCAACGGTAAGCCCTGTCTGAGCATGGGTTATAAGAAGGACTACTGCCGTAAGGAATATAATGCAGCTTATTATAAAACCTGTTTTGTTCGTAATGACTTCCGCCGGATTAGGATAATCGATCGTTTCAGAACCGGGACCTGAGTTATGCGTAAGCTCTTTTCTGAATAAAAAGTAAAAGTATATAAGTATGACTATAAGTGATATTCCCGCAATTAAACCTGTATGTGTAAGAAAATCCATAAACGTATATCCAAGCGATGTTCCGATGATTATATTTGGCGGGTCGCCGCACATTGTTGACGAACCTCCGAGATTGGCGCAGAATACTTCGGCAAGGATCATCGGAACCGGATTGAATTTTAACAGGTGGGCAAGTTCAACGGTAACTGCCGCAAGGAACAGTATAACGGTGATGCTGTCTATAAACATTGACAATACTGCCGAAAGGAGCATGAATGTCATGAATATAGGTATAACTTTATACTTGACAAGTTTTGCAATCATAAGGCACAGCCATCTGAAAAATCCGTTATGAGCCATGCCCTCTACCATAACCATCATGCCGGCGATAAAAAATATCGTTGCCCAGTTGATGCCGGTGGTGATCTCCTCGGCAGTGCCCGTGTGGTACCAGAAATCGGCAGTGATTATTGATTTTACATTGAGTGTTTCAATTGCCGCGTCTGCGCTGTGCAGACATATTCCGAAAACTAAAATAAGAGTTGCGCAGGCGCTGAGCAAGGTTACAATGTGCCGCTCTATTTTATCGGTAATAATAAGCGCAAACATTATTATAAAAATAACGCCTGCAGTAATCTGTGCTATCATATTCTATCCTCCGTATATTTTATTAAAATTTATTATCTTGACATAATTTGTTATGTCAAATATAGTATAACGTAAACAATAATTAAAGGCAATGGTTATTGTATTAATATTTTTTTTAGAGAGAAGAGATTAGGTTTGGAAAAAGTATCGGTCAGAAATCTTGTGGAATTTATATTAAGAACCGGTGATATAAAGGAGTATTCGGGCGGGGTAAGAGATGCGGAAGTAATGCATGCGGGTACCAGGATACATAAAATGATACAGAAAAGCAAAGGACCGGGTTATGTTCCCGAAGTTTCCATGGATATAGAATATGATACGGAGTATGATAACGAGCCGGTCACCATTAAAGTAGAAGGACGCGCCGACGGCATCATAGCGGGCGAAGGTTTCGTTACGATCAACGAGATAAAATCCATGCTGCGGGACGTTACAAAACTTACCGAAGCCGAATACCTGCATACCGCGCAGGCAAAATGCTACGGCGCGATGTATGTTATGAAACATGATGTGGATGAGTGCAGTATCCAGATTACATACTGTCAGATGGAAACTATGGCAATGAATGAATTTGAAGAGACGTATACTGCGGATGAATTAAAAAAATGGTTTCACGATCTTGTTACGGAATATGCCAAGTGGGTCGTGTTCAGGAGGAGGTGGCAGGATATAAGGGATGCCTCCGTTAAGAAAATGAAATTCCCGTTTGAATACAGGAAGGGGCAGTTTGATCTTGTTAAAAATATATATTTTACGATATTGCGGAAGAAAAATATATTTGTACAGGCGCCGACCGGAACGGGAAAGACGATATCCGCAATTTTTCCGTCGGTAAGCGCCGTGGGCGAGAAGCTTTTAGATAAGATCATATACCTTACGGCAAAAACCATTACAAGGACTGTCGCCGAAGAAACAGTAAAGATACTTGCGGATAGCGGCGTCATGTTAAAATGCGTTACAATTACGGCAAAGGATAAGATATGCATACTTCCGAAAGCAGAGTGCGATCCTGAAAAATGCATAAGGGCAAAAGGGCATTACGACAGGGTAAACGATGCGGTATATGACCTTCTTACAAACGAACAGAATATATCAAGAAAACTTATAGAAGAATATGCGGAAAGATATTCGGTATGCCCGTATGAGATGTGCCTTGACGTCACTAACTGGAGCGATATGGTCATATGCGATTATAATTACGTATTTGATCCTAACGTATATCTGAAAAGATTTTTTGCGGATGAGGATAAAAATGATTATATACTTCTTATTGACGAGGCGCATAACCTTATCGAGCGCGCAAGGAACATGTACAGCGCAGAGCTGGATATGGGGCTTGTAAGGGATGTAAAGAAGAGCGTTAAGATCATCGATCCAAAACTGCATAAAGCGCTTGAGGGCGTTAACCGGGCTATGCTGGCATATAAAAGGAAGTGCGATGAGTTTTCGGTATTTGAATCGGTGGGAGCTATCGTGATAAAGATCATGAATGCGGTTACGGCATATGATGATTTCCTCCGCGACGTGCTTAAAGAGCATACCGATTACAAAAACCGGGAAAATATGTTCCAGCTGTATTTTGACATGAGGTATTTTCTTATAATATCAGAGGAGCTTGATGATAAATACCGGATATGCGGAAGCTATAACGACAAAGGCGAATTTGTTATGACGCTTAAATGCATGGACCCGTCGGGTATGCTTAAACAATATCTTGCAAAAGTAAAAAGCGCGGTGTTTTTCAGCGCGACGCTCCTTCCGGTTAAGTATTATATGCAGCAGCTCGGGGCCGCAAAAGATGATTATGCCGTGTATGCGGAATCGTCTTTTGATCCCGCAAGGCAGCTTATACTTGCGGCGACTGATGTGAGCGCAAAATACAGCAGGCGCACAAAAGGAGAATACGCTAAAATAGCCGGATATATTGAAAGTTTTATAAGCGCAAGAAAAGGAAATTATATAGTTTTCTTTCCGTCGTATAAAATGCTCGGGGAAGTATATGAGTTTATTGAAGAAAAAGAAGATACCGTATTCGTTATGCAGCATGAGAATATGACGGAACCGGAAAAAGAAGAGTTCCTTGAAAATTTTACTGCGGAAGACGGATTGACAAAGGTAGGACTGTGCGTGCTTGGAGGGGTTTTTGGCGAAGGGATAGATTTGCAGGACGACAGGCTGATAGGAGCTGTTATTGTGGGAACAGGGCTTCCGATGGTAGGAGATGAAAGAGAACTTTTTAAATACTATTATGACGAGGCAAACGGCAAGGGATTTGAATATGCATATCTGTATCCGGGAATGAATAAAGTGCTTCAGGCGGCAGGGCGCGTTATAAGGACGGCAAGCGATAAAGGCTGCATACTTTTGCTTGACGACAGATTTGCAGCCGGACAGTACAGAAGCCTTTTTCCGAGAGAATGGAAAAATATGCATTATATAAGGTATAATGAGATGAGCGATGCGCTTAAGGATTTTTGGAGCAAGGAAGATTAAAAAATTAAGAAAGGGTTGATAATATGGCTACACCTCATATTGAAGCAAAGGAAAATGATTTTGCAAAAACAGTGCTTATGCCCGGCGATCCGCTCAGGGCGAAATTTATTGCGGAAAAGTATATTGACGACGCAAGGCTTGTAAATAATGTGCGCGGGGTACAGGGTTATACCGGAACGTATAAAGGTAAGGAAATATCCGTTATGGCAAGCGGCATGGGTATGCCTTCAATGGGGATATACAGTTATGAACTGTATAGATTTTATAATGTTGACAATATAATAAGGATAGGTTCGGCAGGAGGGATTGCAGATGAGCTTGAATTAAGGGACATAGTAATTGCAATGGGATGCTCAACCAATTCAAATTATGCGGCGCAGTATAATGTGCCGGGGATGCTTGCGCCGCTTGCGGATCATACGCTTTTATCAAAAGCGGTTTTAGTATGCGGGGAGAAAAATATAGATGTTAAAGTCGGAAATATTTTTACATCGGATGTATTTTACAATGATGACGCCGAATTTAACCTGAAATTGAAACGGCTTGGCATACTTGCCGTAGAGATGGAAACAGCGGCGCTGTATTTTAATGCTGCAAGGCTTTCTAAAAGAGCGTTGTCAATATGTACGATATCGGATCATGTTATAAAAGGTGGGGAGTTGTCTGCAAAAGACAGACAGGATACTTTTACTGAAATGATGGAAATAGCGTTGGAAACGGCATATATGATGTAAAAATGAGTCGCTGCGGATAAAACTGAATAAATTTGAAACCAAGTACTTGACAATACATAATATTTGAGGTAATATGACTATACTACAATACCATATAAGAGGGAGGAAATTATTTTATGAAGAATCAAGTACTTTTGGCATTGCTAATAACCGTTACTCTGTCGCTTCTTGGCTGCGCCAAGGCGCCCGAAGAAGTTAAGGAGAATATGAAACAGTACAACGAAAACAAACAGATTGAAGAACCGTCAGATGATTACTGCAGCATTGAAGAGTTAAAAAAAGCTGATATTAAAGCGCTGAATGAAAAGTATGATAATATTGTTTTGCCCGAGGATACGGACCTTTCGGGCATTGAAGCCGTCAGTTTGCTCAATGTGCAGGTTGAAGAGAATTACATTGATAAATATCAGGATAAATTTAAAAAGCTTTTTAACATATCAACGGATGATTTTGAAGAAGGCACAAGCCCGGGCGGCAAATCGCACCGCTTTTTTGACGGCAGCCGGTATTTTGGCATTGACGAGTGCGGGTTCATGGCATATATGGGTGAAAATCATTACGGAAACAGCCCGCTGGCCGTTAATAATGCAGAGTATTACGAATTGGGTAAGGATGATGATGTTGCCGTTGATTTCAAAAGCAAACAGGTATCCCTGGGCGAATTGTGCAGATCTGCGGAGGACTGGTATAAAACCAACGCTCAGACTAACTTGCTTGATTATAAGATAACCGACGCGATTTTAGCAGATGCGGAATATGAAGATGATAAAATGAAGCAGGCGGAGCTTTTCGGCGCCTTTTCTTACAAAGGCATATGTTTCAACAGTTATTTTACAAATTATTCCGAGGGCGCGAATAAAGACGATTATTATCTTGATATGATATATAATGCGTCGATCGTGTACGATGATTTTGGGGATGTCGGACAATTTACCGTTAATAATCAGACTTTAAATATATTGTCCGAAGAAAAACAGGAGAAAGTGATCAGCTTTGAAAATGCCGCAGAAAAGGTATCAACAAAGCTTTCGGGTTTTGGAACAATGAAATTTGACAAAGTTGTTCCGTTATATAGGATAGTAATGCATGTCACAAATAATGCGAACGGATACAGCCCTGGGCAGACCTTTGAGGCAAGGCCTGTTTATGCATTCTTGATTGAGGGAGATGACTGGAAAGAACTTGGAAATTCTGCATCGCCCGCGCAGATTTATGAAGAATACTGTCTGGTAGACATGATTTCCGGAGAATTTGTTTCATCCATTAATTAAATTAGGATTACGGAGATGCGCATTATGATAGTAAAGAAAAAAATGCCTTATTATATTTTTGCCGCTGCTGTTATAGAATTTATATTTTTGCTGTCTGACTGCATGGTTTACGGCAACGAAACATATTCATACATAAAAACGGTATTTACGTTTGATAAGGAATATCTTGCCGGACAGTACGTTACCGCCGCGCATACGCTCGGCATGGCAAGCACTTACTGGTCATACATTATTATGTCCGTTGCCGTATGCATTCCGACAATATCCGAATTTTTTGATGAGCTCAACAGCGGGCTGCATCTTGGGATACAGATGAAAAAGGGCAGATACAGGTATATTATTTCAAAATGTTTTTTTTCTTATATAAGCGGCGCAGTTACGGTTTTTGCTGCGTTATTCATATTTTTGGTAATAATATCGATTACACTTCCGATCAATTATGAATCGGCTGCTTCGGTTATGGAAAGTTTGTCCACGGACGGAATGAAGGAGCTTATTAATACGTTTTTGCGCCAGTCCGTTACGTTTATGCTGTATGCCGGCGCAATGTCGCTGACAGGAATACTGACCATATTCATATATGAGGATATGTTATTTGATCTAAGCCTGGTATTTATACTTGCTTATTTTACAATAAATCCGTTTATATATCGGATATTATGGCTTCCGGCAGCCTTTGCGGCCTTTCTTTTTATACTTTGTCCACTACTTTGGAAATATAGGAGCAGACTATTATGATAATCATAAAAAACATATGGCTTGTTGCCAAGTCAGAATATATTAAATTTATAAGCAATCCAAGGATTATTATTTTGGTTGTAATGTATCTTATCAGCAAAAGAATGGTTATATCTCCTTTTCTTGCCGCGGCAGAAAAAATGAACCAGCCGATAGGATTTTTTGAAATGCCCATTGCCGTTGCAAATTCGGGGCTTGGCATGCTTTTGATCATTATTTCTTACATTATATTAATGTCGTCATTTCCTCAGATCAATGACAATATCCCGTTCTGCATTGCAAGGACGGGACGGTATAATTGGATTTTGGGAGAATTGTTATTCCAGTTTTTGAGTTCATTTACATATGTGGCGCTGATTATAATCGTATCTGTATTTAACGGCATGAAAAATGCATATATTGCAAATGGCTGGAGCCTTGTTGTTACCGAATATGATAAGATTTACGGCGATGGAACGAACGTTATGTCACGCATTATTTCTCCCGAACTTTACTATCAGATGACGCCGTACAAAGCATTTTTTATGTCTTTTCTGCTGATGTTTTTATTTATCCTGTTCTGCAGCCTTTTTTTCCTTGCGGGCTGTTTGTATTCCAGAAGGCTTATGTTTTTCTTCATACAGGCGGCGCACATAATTGCGGGCGGCGCATTTTTGAATTTTAACACAAAATTACAGTGGCTGTTTCCATTCTGCCATTCATTTACAGCCGCGCACTATCAGGATTTTTTCAGGGCATATAAATTTCCGCCGTGGGGTTCTGTGGCAGCATTCATTATAATGTATGTTATTTTATTGATCATAATAATCAGAAAAGCAAAGATGGTAAGTCTTGATATGATCGGAGGAGATGTATTGGCATGATCAATGCGGATAATGTTTCTTTAGAGATTAATAAATACCAAATACTTGATAATGTATCTATAAGTGCAAAAAAGCGAAGCAGTAGGTCTTGCCGTGGAAATGGAAACGGCGTGCCGGTTGTAGATGAGGAAAATTTGATTGACATATTTTTTGACATACGGTATTATAATAATAAAGATGGGCAACTTGAGTGTCTGTCAAAGCGTTAAAATAAGGTGTTGTGCCGGAGTGCAGTATCTTATTAGCTTTATAAGGGTTTGACATTTACCACAATCCGGCTAGACAGTTCTGCTGTTGAAAGAAAATGTTAGAAAAGCTCTGCTTAAGCAGAGCTTTTCTAATATAAAAGTACGGATAGGATGAGGTTATGAATAATATATATGATTGTGTTATTTCTTTTGAATCGTTACTTGACACGGAATATAATATTCTGCTTGGCAGAAAAGGAGTGGCTATAACCCTGAGAATTATATTTGATAAGAAAGATTGTTATCATTTAATGGGGTTGCAATATCTGACAGACAGAGCAGAACTGAGACGTGACAGGGGAATTGTTTTTGATGAAATAAGAGAAAAGATTATAACAGTATCGCAAGTTGAAATGTCAGATTTTTATAAAAATATTGCAGAGCGAGTAGATATGCTGCCGTTATTGGAAGATTTATTTGACAGCAATGATACGATATTCAAGTATAACAGGAGAAATAATATACACTCAATGATAGAAGCAGATTATCTTATGAAAAATAAGGCAAAAGGCAGGAATGTGTTTATTTTTTTGTCGAGGAAAGAAGATGATAAATATTACTGTCGTTCTTTTTTCCCGCAAAGCAGAAGGGATTATACACAGAATCAAGCGTCATGGACATTGTTGTATAAGGAGAAAATCCGTAGATCAACGGGTAAATCAGTTATTTTATATGACAGATTGTAAAAAACACTCGTTTTACGGGGGCAAAATTTTTGTTGACAAAACCAAATGCTTAATGTAGACTAGTATAGGTCAGACTAGGAAAGCATCTGTGTGTGCCAGTAGCTCAGTTGGATAGAGCAACGGCCTTCTAAGCCGTTTGTCGGGGGTTCGAATCCCTTCTGGCACGTTTCATGGTGGGTATAGCGCAGCTGGTTAGCGCGCCAGATTGTGGCTCTGGAGGCCAAGGGTTCGAATCCCTTTATCCACCTTTTTTATTTATTATTGGGCTATCGTCAAGCGGTAAGACACAGCACTTTGACTGCTGTATGCGCTGGTTCGAATCCAGCTAGCCCAGTTATACGGATATTAGATAATATGCGATATTGTTTATATACGAACTGCTGTCTTTTAGAAAGCAGTTTTTCTTTTTGCCTTTTAACAAACTTTAACCAAGTACTTGACAATGCATAATATTTGAGGTAATATAATTACACTATGATATCATATAAAAAGGAAGGAAGCGTGAGTGATTATGTATAAAAAAACGATATTAATAATTGCTGCGGTTATGTGCGCAATGATATTTGCGGCATGTGGGAAAGAAAAAGAGACGGAAACGGATAAGGATACAGGCGAGGATTCATATGTATATAATGAAATAAAGGCAGGGGTAGACGATAAATATAATGAAGTGTATCCGAACGGATTTGACACGCAGATATATGGAAGCTGCGTAAATAATAATAATCTGTATTATGCGGTAAAGATAACGCCGAAATATGATGAAGAATATTATAATGACGTGATAAATCTCTCGCCTGAAGAGATGAAGGAAAAATATGGCGAGGATACCGATGAAGGGAAAGTGTATAAGTATGACCTTAAGGCGGGCACGTATTCGGAAATGTGCTCTATTGATAATGTGTCGGAACTTGACTGCCTTATCGTAAACAGCAGGGAAGAGGTAGTATTTCCCGATATTAGTGACGGTGAAAATGAGCTCAGGATGACTAAAGCGAGGTATGCCGGGGACGGTACGCTGTATGTTGCGGCAGACTGCGATACGGGAGAGTACAAATCATGCCTGCTTGGATTTGATGAGGCGGGAAATAAGACATGTACCATATATACCAATGATTTTATAGAGGATATAATATTTGATAATAACGGAAAGCTTATTGTAGGCACAAATACAGGATACGATCTGAAATATTCGTATGTGGACACAGGTAAGGGCGAGCTTTCATATGAGACGATATCCGGCG
The DNA here is from genome assembly GCA_947593975.1 of uncultured Lachnospiraceae bacterium. Taxonomy (GTDB): domain Bacteria; phylum Bacillota; class Clostridia; order Lachnospirales; family Lachnospiraceae; genus V9D3004. The sequence continues at coordinate 6,342 of CANQDW010000022.1, read as the reverse complement.
ATGAATATAATTTTGGATACGACGGACATGGCGGAACACCAAAAAGCTTCTTGTACGACGGATATAACGATACGTCATTTTATGTGAGGGATATGGATAACCTGTATATGTATGATAACGGTTCGCATGAAATGAAGCACATGCTTAACTGGCTTGATACGGGGATCATAGGCACGTATGTACAGAGTCTTACGTATACGGATGACGGACGTATGTTTTTGACATATAGGGATAATATGATGAGGTATACATTTGGATATATTGAGAAAACGCCTGTTTCCGAAAAACAGACAATAACATACGCAGCGCTCTGCAAAGACGGAGCTGTAATGGCGGATCAGGAGCGTAAGGAAAATGTTATAAGATACAACAGGACAAGCGACAAATATAAGGTTAAGCTTATAGATTACAGTAATGAAAGCGACCCCGGCGAGGCTCTGGCAAGGGATGTAATGACCGGCAATGTACCTGATGTGATCGATATAAGTACGGTAGACGCGGCAAAATATGAAAAGGCGGGACTTTTCTGCGACCTTATGCCGTATCTTAAAAAGGATGATACATTAAATGAAGATTATTTTACAGACGGTCTCATTGATGCAATGACTACAGACGGCAAATTGTATTATATCATGAAAAAATTCAGTATAAAGACTATGGCGGCGAAAGCTTCGGATGCGGGGCAGTACAGCGCAGGCTGGACTATGGATGAATTTATTGACTATTATAACTCAAAGCCTGAGGATACGATGTTAAGCAGCACCGATTCAAAAAGCGAGATATTTGACAGCCTTATAAGCTATGCTATAGACAGCTATATTGACTGGAATACGGGCGAAGTGGATTTTAAGGACGGGGAATTTAAAAAGCTCATTGAATTCTGTAACAGATTCCCGGAGGATTATGAAATCTATGATGATTATAATGATGTAAAGAAATATATAAAGGATGGGAAAATCCTTATTGATTTTATCGATATCTTAGATATAACTGACTTGAGATACGGACAGACGCTCTTTAGTAATGATATTGAATATACGGGATATCCTGCGGAAGACAGGAACGGAACATATATATGCCCTGAGGGCAGCGCGCCTGCAATGACGGCTTCTTCCGAGAATAAAGAAGCGGCGTGGGATTTTATTAAAAGCATTGTAACATATAATCCTGAGGGGGAATATGATGCAGAAGAAACTATGAGTGCTTATATGCCGGCAGGAAAAGAAGAATTTGAAAAGCTTATACGCAGGGTATCGGCAGCAGAGACATATACCGAAGAGGACGGAACGGTTGTAACGCCGTACAGCGAAGGAACGTCTATGGTGAATAACCTTGAAATTGACAACAGTATTTTTACCGATAAGGATGTGGAACTGATAAGAAACCTTATTAAAAACGCAAAATTCAAAACGGATAACAGTGAAGTTATAAAAATAGTCAGTGAAGAGGTTTACGGATATTTCAGGGGAAGCAAGTCTGCTGACGACGTTGTTAATATACTTCAGGACAGGGTATATAAATATGTAAATGAGAATAAGTAAAGGGGACCGGTCATGAGAAAGATTTTTGCGCTGAAAGTATTGCTGCGCTCTCCTGTAAAAACGGCTGTTGCTTTTTTGCTTATAGCGGCTGCTTCATTTACATTATGCTCTAACATTACGGATTATACGGTTACAAGGAGAGAAACAGAAAACGTCCGCAGTTTCTATCATGGCGCGGCGGCGTTAGACAACAGCGTGCCGGATATTACATCGTCAATCGGTGATAATGTTACATATTATTATGATACGCAGGATAAGCCGTGACCTTCGGATGAACAGATAGAAGAATTTTCATCGCTGCCCGGCGTCACGCTTGCGGATAAAAGATATATGACTGCCGGACTGATAGAGGATTACAGGCGTTTGACAGATAAAGATTATTCGGGGCGCAGCACGGCTGAATTTGTTGTTGAAGGTACATATTCCGGTTACGAAGATATACAGGATTCCGGGTTGTTTATAGATGTATTATTAGATGATGTTGCCGTACTTGCCGGCGACATTGAAATTGACGAAGGACAGCCGCTTAAAATAGAAACGGCGCTCTTAGAGGAAGACGCTTCATGGGAAAATATAGAGTACGGAGAATATGGAAGACTGCCGCGGTCATTTTATGACGGTCTGGATAAAGGAACCAGATGCCTTGTTACGGGACATTATGACGAAGCTGTCGGCAGGGATCTTATAATGTCGGTACTGGAACAGGGGCAAAAGGCTTTTTGTGTTTTAGACGGCTTAGGTGATGATTATCTTGAAACGGATGAATTTGCTTATCAGAAAGGCGTTTTGGAAGCGGCAAAGCAGGATCTTTATGTCTATGACATTGTATATACGTCTGATATGCGCTCCATACCGTATGTAAATGAACGAAACATTGTTGTAACAAAAGGGCGTCCAGTGACGGCGGGGGATACTGACGTCTGCGTAGTAAATGAACTTTTTTTGGAAACATATCATTTGTCTGTGGGGGACAAGATCAGCATAAAGCTTGGCGACAGGCTTGATCATCAGGACCCGGTTGTGGGAGCAAGAGCGTTGATCGGAAGGCGGATCCCGAATTTTTCTGATGCGGCTGAACTTGAGATCGTAGGGGCGTACCGGTTTACTAACGATGTTGAGGAGCGTATTGCAGATAATGGATGGAGTTATACGCCGAATACGGTTTTTGTGCCGAAATCGCTGCTTCCTGTCAGTGTTTCGGAGGACTATGAACCTGCTATGGGCGAGTTCAGCGTCTTTATCGAAGATATCTATGATATGGAAGCGTTCAGGGAAAAAGCTGAGCTCCTTGCTTCGGAGATGGATGTAGGTCTGCGCTTATCAGACGGCGGTTTTATGAGCATAAAGGACAGTTTTAAAAAAGGTTCTTTGGCATCGCTTTTTACTGCCGTATTATATACGGCGGGAGCGGCGCTTGCGCTGTTTTTTGCGGTATATCTTTACATTGGGAGAAACAAAAAATCTTATGCCGTTATGAGGCTTCTCGGAACGCAGAAAAGAAAAGCGGCAGGTCTTATCGCGCTGCCTTTTTTTGTACTGTCAGTACCGGCGGCAGCGGGCGGATGCATCGCAGGTGTTGTTTATACGTCAGATAGAGCGGCAAAAACGCTTTCAGACATGGCGGTAAATTCTGAACTGAATTATGCGCCCGAGATAACGCTGCCTGTAAACATTATAATATTTGGTCTGGTTAGTGAACTGGCGTTATTATCATTTGTCACCCTGTTTTTCATAAGAAGGATGAAAAATATCCCTCCGCTTAGACTTTTACAGGAAAAAACATCACATAAAGGCAATGCTGAAATATGCGCGGAAAGCGAATTGTCTGCGCCCGAAAAACCGAATATTAAGGAATTGCGCCTTGACCTTGGCATGACCGCGGTACAGGGAAAGTACGGGGCGGTACGCCATGTGTGCGCTTATGTTATGCGCCATATGCGAAGAAACGCCGCTAAAACAGCGATATCGCTTATATTATCTGCCGCGCTTACAGCAGGTATCTGTGTGTTTGCTATGGCAAAACTTTCATACCGGAACGCTTTTTATGAAATTGACGTAAAAGGCAAAGCTTTGGGATTTTCATCTTCGGCAGTTTCTGAATTGCAGGGATCGGATCTGGTAAAGGATCTGTATTATTACAGTAATTTTAGCGTGTGTATAGGCGATACCGGTTTAAATTGTGTTATGACGGTCACGAATGATTTTGACAAATATCTTGCGGATGACTGTAAGATCACGTATGCAGAAGGGTATGACGGTTCTGTTTTTTCGGGTACCGGCCAGTTATGCCTGATAGGGAGGGCTCTTGCGGAAAAGCTCCATGTAAATCCGGGCGATGAGCTGTCTCTTATATCGAATGATATGTATGCGTTTATAAAAGATCTGTACGGGGATAATGAAAAGATTAGCGAGGCGGCCGTAAGAGCCTGTAAGACATATAAAATTGCAGGGATTATAGATTCAAAAGCTGCGAATGTTTCGGACGGGATTTTTACCGTAATAAACAGAGCGGCAAATGAACTTTACGGACAGCCGTTCCCGGTAAGATACTGTGAATTCTCTTTGGCAGACAATGAAAGGCTTGACGATCTTAACATTATGCTAAAAGACCAAAAAAAGCAGGGAACAAATTATGCTCCGATGGCGTCCTGGCATGTTGACTCGGCGGCGCTTGAGAATATCAGACATATAAGCGGGCTGCTTGAGTCGCTGTTTCCGGCGGCTGTGGCTGCCGTACTTATTATAGGACTGCTTGCAGCGGTAAGCATTATTATGCAGTCGGCGCCGGAAGCGGCGGTTTTACGCTCTTTGGGCGTCACAAAAAAGCGCGCCCTGTGCATGCTGGTATCTGGATATATCATTTTGTGCATTGCGGGAACCGCTGTTTCGGCAGGTGGGCTCGCCTTATATAGCGCGGATCTGTTTGCGGGGAGTATAAAAACGATCGCTGTTTATCAAACGCTGTATCTGTTGTGCGGCATTTGCGGCGCGTCCGCGGCGGCCATACGGACAACGGGATACAGGATACTGGAACTTTTGCAGGTAAAGGAGTGAACATGATATGTCAGCTTTAGCTTTAAAAAATGTAACTTATAGATATAAAAATTCGCCAAAGGCCGCTGTCTCAGAAATTTCTTATGAGTTTATGGAAGGGAAGGTCTATGCTGTTTCGGGTCATTCAGGTTCCGGAAAGTCTACGCTTCTTTCCATGCTTGCGGGACTGGATCTGCCAACAGAAGGCGAAGTTTCTTTTCGCGGGAACAGTCTAAAGGACCTTGATCTTGACCGTTACCGGCGTGAAAGTATTTCTGTGATATTTCAGGCGTTTCATCTGTTTGAGCTGCTTACGGTAACAGAAAATGTCTGCTTCCCTATGGAATTATGCGGTATCAGGCCAAAAGATGCCAAAGCGCGGGCTGTTTCTTTGCTTGAAGGAGTGGGGATTACAAAAGAAAAGATGGAGAGGTTCCCGTCAAAGCTTTCGGGCGGGGAAAGGCAGCGCGTAGCGATCGCGAGGAGCCTTGCATCCAATGCAAAAATTTTGCTGGCAGATGAGCCGACCGGAAATCTTGACTCCGCAAATACGCAGAATATTGTTGATATATTGTGGAGCCTTGCGCATGACAAGGGGTATTTGGTGATAATTGTGACGCACGACAGCGAAATTGCCGGTATGGCTGACGTGCTGCTTAGGATGAAAGACGGGAAATTTTGCTGAAACAAAATCTTATCATTTATATGTCGATGAGAGTGCTTGACAATAATATTTCTTTTTGGTAGAATAACCGAATATAATAGTAATAATAAATGCGTTGACGGGGAGAAAGCATAAGTAATGTGTTTTCAGAGAGCTGTCGTTTGGTGAGAGATGGTACCACACCTTGTGTATACTGGCCCCTGAGCAGTACCGCCGAAATGTAGAAAAGTAGGCTGTACCGGAATCCTGCCGTTATCATGAGGAAGCAGTTCGCATAATGCCGACTGTAGCGAGTGGCTGCATATGCAGCAAACAGAGTGGTACCGCGGGTACCTGATACATAGGTAACAGGTCTCGTCTCTTAAGAATTATCTTTTGGGACGGGACTTTTCTATTTTATTTATTTTAAATTTTATAGGAGGAATGAGAGCTTATGATGGATGTGACCAAATATAGTCCGGGTTATTATAATCCGCCTAAGACAGAGTACAGATGGGTTCATAAGGACCACATTGAGAAAGCGCCGGTGTGGTGCAGCGTAGATCTTCGCGACGGTAATCAGAGTTTGGTTATACCGATGGGACTTGAAGAGAAGGTTAAATTTTTTAAGATGCTTGTAGATATCGGGTTTAAGGAAATTGAAGTAGGTTTTCCTGCCGCAAGCGATACGGAATACAATTTCCTTAGAACCCTTATTGATAACAATATGATACCGGAGGATGTAACTGTACAGGTGCTCACGCAGTGCCGCGACCACATAATAAGAAAAACTTTTGAAGCCATTTCCGGAGCTCCGAATGCGATCGTGCATTTTTATAATTCGACGAGCGTTGCGCAGAGGGAACAGGTCTTTAAGATGTCCAAAGAAGAGATCATGCAGATCGCTACCGACGGCGCAAAACTTGTAAAACAGCTTGCGGATGAGTATGACGGCGATTTCAGGTTTGAGTACAGTCCGGAGAGCTTTACGGGTACAGAGCCTGAATACGCGCTTGAAGTATGCAACGCCGTTCTTGATATACTTGAGCCTTCAGACGACAATCCCGTGATCATTAACCTTCCCGTTACGGTATCGATGAGCATGAGCCACATATATGCAAACCA
>CANQDW010000021.1 GCA_947593975.1 uncultured Lachnospiraceae bacterium | reverse complement strand
AAGAATTTTACACAGGATTCCCCTGTAAGTTATCTTAGTTTTGACCGATACGGTCTGCGTTATCCCGAAAGGCGCATATGCGCCTTATCTGAAAATACCGAAAATACAAAGATCCTTAATTAATGCTTCATATCCTTTAATCTGTTCAAAAACATCTCAATGGATTCTGACCTTGCTGCAAGTTTGAACATGGCTTTAAGGGTTATCTCATCATCCTCGGACTCGATCTTTTCCTTAAGCTCATCAGATACACTGCCAAGGTCTGAAAGCAGATCAAGTATATGTTCCAACTCAATCTCTCTTCTGCCAATGGCAATGCCCTCTTCTCTGCCAATGACAATGCCTTTCTTTATCCCGGCAGTCCTCTCGTCATTCAACATCTCTTCAAGCAGCATATATCTGCCCTCCATTCCTCTGTCTTTCTTTATGCCGACAACACTTTCCTGCAGCTGCCTTACATAGTCGTCTTCAAAATCATCCAGACTTTCGTCAAGGTCCGCCGCAACATATTTCAGGAATCTTACAAGTTCCTCAGGTACTTCGCTGTCATTTTCGCCCTTAGTACTCAGAAATATCGTATGGCTCCCGTCCTCAAGCATATATCCTGGTGCTTCCCTGCAGATATGGTCGAATGTGTACTTATACTTTTTTATGCCCACAGGGTCATAATCACATATAAATACCACATACGCATCAGGAAGTATACTATATTCCTTTCCGCGCTCAAGCAGCTTCATGTCAAGCTGACTGGACCTCAACATTATACTGCGAACCGTCATCATCAACCGCAAGCACATCAAGGCGTATCCCCTTGTAATCCGGATTATATATTATGCTGTACTCATAATCCACAGAGACAACCTCTACCGGGAAGCCTAGCACCATGCCTAACAGTTTCCGGCAGTTCTCCTTATCTGACATCACGGCAGTGAACATAAAGTTATCTTTTATTGTTAGTTCCTGAAATGTCTTTTTCTTTTCTTCCTCATTCGTATTAATTTCGTCCTTCTTTTCTGCCAATACACTATTCCCCCTCGTATTTGAAATCGGGGAATCCCATGCATAAATTCTTTACGCATTTATTGTAACACATGCCGGTTTGTAATGCAAGAAGTTTTCTAAAGATTTTTTATCTAATTCTTATCTACATCCTTTCTGCCTGCGCCTTAACAAAAAAACTCCCTGCCGGGTATATCTCTTAAGATACACCCGACAGGGAATTTATTAACATTTCGTTTGTTATATTATCTGACTCTTTTTAAGCCTCTGACGCATCCTGATTTTCTCCCGGCTGTTCCGGTTCAGGCTGTGCCTCTCCTGCCTGTCCGAGTATCAGTGTTCCAAACTCTGCGCTGCCATTATTCCAGTATGACTTTGCTTCCCTTGCAGGATACATATATATCTCGTTATATCTTGTTCCGCCGCTGCAGTCCTGAACTATAAGGTCAAGGCTTACAACGTCGCCCACTGCTTTAGGTGAAGCAAAAGGAATCTTTGCTTCAATAGAATATCCTTTATCAGTAAGCGCATATTTGATTTCGATGCCCTGTCTTGCCTTACCTTCGGAACCGCCGCCCTGCATTGCATCACATGCAGCCGAAAGTCCGCTCTTTTCCGCAGAATCCTTATCAAGTCCGGTAAAGCGGTAATGGAATCCGTCTACATTTGCGCTCCAATCCTGCGAATCTGAACCTGACTTCTTACAGTTATCCTCATCAAATAATATCTCCAATCCATCCTGGTTAAAGTTATCTGCCGCAGTATTATCTATGCTTGAATCCTTAACATTGATGAATATATACGCATTATCCGCATCATGCATAAACTGCGCTGTTGCCGTAGTATCTGTTTTATTGATATCGGAAGTCTGTGATATCTTTGATACAAATTTATATGCTCTGGCATCAGCCCACTCTTCACCTTCCGATGCAAGACCGTCTATAGTAACCTCGGCTCCTTCGGATAATGTATGCGCAACATAATCTTCAGGCTTGCTTACATCGCCGTCCATATAGAAAGTAATATCACTTATTGAGATAGTGGTATCCTGACCAAAGTTAAATATCTTAATTGCGCCGAGCGGTTCGTTTTCAAGCCAGTCCTTAGCGCTTAAGAGCAGTGTGAATTCTTCATCCATCGTATAGTTGTTAAGTTTTATTTCAGATGACCAGCCCGTACCATCCTGTCCCGGCTCAGCGTCATATTTTCCGGCATATATATTTACGTCTCCGCCGCTCATAAGAGTATATGTAATTTCTACATATTTGTACTCTTCTTTCTTTTCGGTTATCGGGCTGCGAACTATAAAGCCTGACAGACCTAACATCGTACTTTCAATACATCCTGTTTCCGGATTATAAGCTGCGGTAGTATCTTCAGTACCCGGCATTCCGTCAACCGTTATTTCAAGAGTGCTGAGGTCTGCGATATAAGGATTGACCATAAATGGCGTCGGAGTTGGTGTCGGCGCCTTTGTAGGCCTCTCTGTAGGTTTCTTCGTAGGCGTACTGGTAGGAGTTTCCTTATCATTATCAGGAGCTTTTGTGTTGTCCGCATCCGTACCCGGCTGTGTAGGAGCTGCCGATGGCGGCTGCGTTCCTGTTCCGGGCGCTGCTGTTGCCTCTGCTCCCTTATTTGCACTTCCTACTGTAACATTACATTTAAGCTTTGTCTTTTTACCCTTTAATTTGTATGTAGCAGTAATCTTTGCGCTTCCTTCGGCAACACCGGTAACTATTGCCTGCGCAGTTTTTGCTTTCTTTACTTTCTTTACCTTTGCTACAGACTTTTTACTGGACTTCCATGTTACTTTAGCTTTCTTGCTGCCATTTTTTACCTTAAGCTTGATCGTGCCTCCGACTTCTACTGAAGTCTTGCTTTTATTGAGCTTAGGTTTCTTTGCCGCATCAGCTGCGCCTGACGGTACGCTCAATGATGTAACTGCAAGCGCGAGTGCAAGAACTGATGCCATAATCTTACTTTTTCTCATGTTATGGTTACTTCCTTTCCGTTAGAATTTATAATTTAAACCAAACCGATATTTATGATAACATAAAATACATTTTCTCAACACATAATTTTTCTTTCTTAACTTTTTCTTAACTTGCAATTATTGTCAATTATAATATAATAATATAGGATCCATTCAGCAATATTCAGAAAAAGGAGAATACAGATTATGACCAATATCGAAACAAGGTGCGTTCATGAAGGCTGGAAACCTGCCCAGGGCGAGCCAAGACAGCTGCCAATATATCAAAGTACGACCTTTAAATACGATACCAGCGATTATATGGGAAAATTATTTGATCTGGAAGCTTCCGGCTACTTTTACACCAGACTCCAGAATCCTACCAACGATGCGGTTGCCGCAAAGATATGCGCGCTTGAAGGCGGCGCTGCCGCGCTTCTTACCTCATCGGGACAGGCGGCAAATTTTTATGCTGTTTTTAATATATGTGAATCCGGCGGACATTTTATCGCTTCTTCCTCAATATATGGAGGAACGTACAATCTTTTCGGGACCACGATGAAAAAAATGGGGATAGAATGTACTTTTGTAGACCAGACACTGCCGGCAGAAGAACTTGAAAAATATTTTAAGCCGAATACCAAAGCGGTTTTCGGTGAAACGATAACCAACCCTACCGTATCAATTTTTGATTTTGAAAAATTTGCAAAGCTTGCGCATAAGCACGGCGTGCCGCTTATAGTGGACAATACATTCGCTACGCCGATAAACTGCAGGCCTTTTGAATGGGGCGCGGACATTGTAACGCACTCAACTACCAAATACATGGACGGCCATGCCGCATGCGTCGGAGGCTGCATCGTTGACAGCGGTAATTTTGACTGGATGAAATATGCGGATAAGTTCCCGGGACTTACAACCCCCGACGAATCCTACCACGGAATCACATATGCCGAAAAATTCGGCAAAGAGGCCTACATCACAAAAGCAACCGCGCAGCTTATGAGGGATCTTGGTTCAATACCATCCCCGCAGAACTCATTTTACTTGAACATGGGACTGGAAACCTTACATCTCAGGATGAAAAAACATTGTGAAAATGCCCTCGCAGTCGCAAAATATCTGAAATCACACGAAAAGATCGCATGGGTGCATTATGCTGACCTAAAAGATGATAAGTATCACAGCCTTGCCGAAAAATATATGCCTGACGGAACATGCGGAGTACTGGCATTTGCAGTAAAAGGCGGCCGCGATGCTTCCATCGCATTTATGGACAGATTAAAAGTTGCGTCTATCGCAACACATGTCGCCGATTCCAAAACCTGCCTTTTACATCCTGCAAGCCACACGCACAGACAGCTGACTGACGAACAGCTTGCCGAGTCGGGCGTAGCGCCTGATCTTATAAGATTATCAGTTGGGATCGAAGATGTTTCCGATATAATCGCGGATCTTAAACAGGCTTTGGGATAAAGCCTTATAATTCACCGCCGTTCAATTTTGCAAGCCGCGCGCTCTGGTCTGCTGCGGTAAGGTTCTGGATAACCTCTGTAAGGTCTCCGTCCATTATCTCAGCAAGCCTGTGGCTTGTAAGTTTGATCCGGTGATCGGTAACCCTGCTCTGCGGATAATTATAAGTCCTTATTTTCTCAGAACGGTCTCCCGTGCCAACCTGGCTCCTTCTTGCCTCGGCTTCCGCATCATGCGCTTTTGCGCATTCCAGCTCATATAATCTTGAACGAAGCACTTTAAGGGCTTTATCTTTATTTTTAAGCTGTGATTTTTCGTCCTGGCACGATATCACGATCCCGGTAGGGATATGGGTAAGCCTGACCGCGGAATCTGTAGTATTTACACACTGTCCTCCGTTTCCGGACGCCCGGAATACATCGAATTTACAATCATTCATATCTATCTTTACGTCTACTTCCTCAGCTTCAGGCATTATTGCTACTGTAGCAGTCGAAGTGTGTATTCTTCCGCCCGATTCCGTAACCGGTATACGCTGTACCCTGTGTACGCCGCTTTCATACTTCAGTTTTGAATATGCGCCGTCGCCGTCTATCATAAAGACAACTTCCTTGAATCCCCCAAGTCCGTTTTCATTTGAATTCATCATATCGATCTTCCAGTTATTGCGCTCTGCATATCTGCTGTACATTCGAAACAGATCCGCCGCAAAAAGCGCAGCCTCGTCTCCTCCGGCGCCGCCGCGTATCTCTACAATAACGTTTTTGCTGTCATTTGGGTCTTTAGGCAAAAGAAGTATCTTAAGCTCATGTTCTATGCCGTCTATCCTTCCTTTGCAGTCGTTAAGTTCTTCTTTTGCAAGCTCGCGCATCTCCTCATCATTTTCCTCTTCAAGAATCATAAGGCTGTCTTCGATTCCTGCCTTTACATCTTTATACTCCTTATATTTTTCAACAATAGGTATAAGCTCTGTCTGCTCTTTCATAAGCTTTTTATATTTTTCGCTGTTTCCGGCAATCAAAGGGTCACTGAGCTCATTTATGAGTTCCTCATATCTTAAAACTACATCTTCCAAATGTTCAAACATAATAACCTCCATATCTATTCCGCAAGGCCCCACACTACCCTGTCAAGCCCTGCAAGATCTTTTTCGATCCTGATATCTGTAAATCCGTGTTCCTTAAGCAATACGCCAACCTGCTCTGCCTGCGAGCACCCGATTTCAAAAAACGCCATTCCGCCTTTTGTTATCCTGCCTTTTATCCCCGATAAAATACGTCTGTAATAATCAAGCCCGTCCTCTCCCCCGCAAAGCGCAAGATGCGGTTCATAAAGAGCAACTTCGGGCATAAGCTCCTTCATTTCATCAGAAGTTATATACGGCGGATTGGAAACAAGCATATCATATTGTCCCTTTATATTATCCCACATATCGCTTACGACAAATTCAACATTTACCCCATTATATTCTGCGTTTTTTACCGCTATATCTATTGCTTTACATGAAATATCGGATGCGGTAACAGAAGCGGCTTTTGAATATCCGGCAATACTTACGGCAATACAGCCTGAACCTGTGCACATGTCAAGCACTCTCTTGCCGTCTGCATATTTTATTGCAAGTTCGGCAAGTATCTCCGTATCCTGTCTGGGAATCAGGACATTTTCATCCACCTTAAACCTAAGTCCCATAAACTCCTGTTCGCGGATTATATACTGAAGCGGCTTTCTTGCCGCCCTTATATCTATAAGCTCATTATAGCCCCTTATTTCATCATCCGTAACTATCCTGCCGGGATCTTTATAATATTCATTTCTTTCTATGTTCATATAATAGGACAGCAGATACCAGGCATCCTGCCGGTAATCTGCTATACCGGCTTTACACAAAGTATCTGCTCCCGTAAAAAGCAGTTCTTTTATTGTCATAACTAATTGCTGTCTTTCTCTTCATTATCCATCAGATATCTGTCAAGCGCCTTAAGTATCTCGTCATCTTCCTCTTCATCAACAGATACCGACTCAAATACGCCTTCTTTTGTATCAGTATCCTCATCCTCAGGTTTGTCGTCATATGATTTTGTATGGACGTGCTGTTTTCTCCTGCCGCTCTCTATATATTTCCTCCAGTCAAACACAGCCTCCACTGAAGCTATAGCAACTTCAAGCATATCATCATCAGGTTCTTTTGTTGTAAGTCCCTGAAGCCACAGCCCCGGTTTGCTGAGGATATTCATCACAGCGTTATCGGTCGATCCCGCAAGCCTTATAAATTCATACGCGATACCTGCGATAAACGGTACAAGTACTATACGTATGATCATTCGCAGCCATACCGCGTCAACCCGTATAAATACAAATACTATGATACTTATAAGGACAACATATAAAAGAAAGCTGGTTCCGCATCTTTTATGCTCTTTTGTCTGTTTCTTAGCGTTCTCTGCAGTAAGCTCATAACCGCCTTCAACACAGTTTATGACTTTGTGTTCCGCCCCGTGATACATAAATACGCGCTTTATGTCTTTCATAAGCGTGATGGCTTTGATGTACAATATAAATATCACAAGCCTTATAACGCCTTCGATAATACTCCTTACTGCAAATGATTCTATCTTATCCTTAAAGAGTTCAGCCAGACAAAACGGAACAAGCACAAATATCAAAACGGCAATGATAATAGACACCGCCATTGTTATTCCCATCGTAACGGCTTCTTTTTTATCTCTTTTTTCTTTTCTCTTCTTTCTGCGTTCAGCCATAGCAGAAAGTTCTTCGTCCTCATCGGCGCTTTTATCCTCATCATAAAAAGATGCGGAATAACTGAGAGTTTTCATCCCGAGGATAAGTGAATCCGCAAAAGCTGCAATGCCTCGGAGCAGAGGAAGCCTGAATATGGCTATGTGATCCCTGATTCCTATATATATATCTTTCTTTACTTCTATTTCGTTATCCGGTTTTCTGACAGCCACAGCATATTCGGAACCGTTTTTCATCATAACGCCTTCAATAACTGCCTGTCCGCCTATTCCCGATGATCTCATTATCTATCACTCCCAAAATCAGCATAGCAAAAAAATAGGTCAGGATACACTTATCCCAACCTACATTTAATCAGTCTATTTACTCTGTGATAAACCATACTTACGGTTAAATCTGTCGATAGCACCTCTGGCAGCTACTGATCTCTGCTGTCCCGTATAAAAAGGATGGCATTTGGAACATACTTCTACGTGGATATCCTCCTTGGTAGAACCTGTAACGAACTCATTACCACAGTTGCACACAACTTTAGCCTGATAATATGTCGGCTGTATGTCTTGTTTCATTTTTTTCACCTCTCATATATAAATCAAGTGCGTTCTCAAAACAGCTTTTTCATTGTAGCATAGTTTCATTTGCAATGCAAGCAAAAATCAAACAATTTTCACTTTCTTGATCGTTTCAATGAATTCACGGTTATTTTTTGTACGTACAAAAAATTTAATTATACGTTCAACCGCCTCTTCAGACTTCATTCCGTTCATCGCCCGCCTCATAAGGAAACTTGCTTCCATCTCAGGCTGCGTAAGAAGGAGATCGTCGCGCCTCGTACTTGATTTTGGAAGGTCGATCGCGGGGAATATCCTTTTTTCCGAAAGGCTCCTGTCAAGAACAAGTTCCATATTGCCGGTTCCCTTAAATTCCTCAAATACGACATCATCCATCCTGCTTCCGGTATCAACAAGCGCGGTTGCGAGTATTGTAAGGCTTCCTCCTTCTCTCATATTCCTTGCGGCGCCAAAAAATCTCTTCGGCATATAAAGAGCCGCGGGATCAAGTCCGCCCGATAACGTACGTCCGCTTGGCTGTATGGTAAGGTTGTACGCTCTTGCAAGCCTTGTTATGCTGTCTAACAGAATCATTACATCCCTTCCATGCTCAACAAGCCTCTTTGCGCGCTCTATAACCATTTCCGATACTCTCTTATGGTTTTCCGGGAGCTCATCAAACGTAGAATATATTACTTCTACATTATCTCCCTCTATATATTCTTTAATATCCGTTACTTCCTCCGGTCTTTCATCAATAAGAAGTATAATGACATGCATTTCGGGATGATTGACATTAACTGCCTTTGCCACCTGTTTAAGAAGCGTCGTCTTACCTGCTTTCGGCTGCGAAACGATCATACCGCGCTGTCCTTTTCCTATCGGCGATATAAGATCTACCATCCTCATCGCCGTACATGCGCCGGCCGTTTCAAGATGTATCCTGGAATTAGGGAATATCGGTGTCAGATCTTCAAACTTAGGTCTGTTTGCTATTGCGGAAATATTGTATCCGTTTACCGATTTTAAGTATAATAACGCCGAAAATTTCTCATTCTGGCTCTTGATCCTCGTATTGCCCACTATGATATCTCCGGTCCTTAAACCGAATCTGCGTATGATTGCCGGCGATACATATACATCCTGTTCTCCCGGAAGGAAGTTATCGCATCTTATAAATCCGTATCCGTCGGACATTACCTCAAGGATTCCGCTCTTTACCTCGCCGCTGTCTAACTGCTCAAGTTCCGTAGCGTTGTTCTGCTGGTACTTATTTGCCTGATGCGCCGTATTATTGCCGGCGTTTTTTGCCGCGGCAGTATTTGCGCCTTTTCTTTCAGACGGTACATGAGGTTTTCTATCTGCCTTTGCCTCGGCCGCGTCAGGTTTTCTATCCGCCTTTGCCTCGGCGGTGTCAGCCTTTTTATCTGCTTTTGCCTCGGTCACGTCAGGTTTTCTATCCGTCTTTGCTTCGGCGGTATCGGCCTTTTTATCCGCCTTCGTCTCGGCGGTGTCAGCTTTTTTTACAGCCTCTTTTGCAGTTTCGGAAACCTTTTTTTCTGCTTTTGCTTCCTTTTCTTTTTCGCCGCTTTTTGCTTCTGTCTTCAGAAGTTCCTCAATAAGCTCGCCTTTCTTAAGCGTAGTGATTTTCTTAATACCTTTTTCTTTTGCGATCGCTCTCAGTTCAACAAGGGATTTCTTGCTATAATCCATACTTACCTCCATATTAAAATCTATAACTTCCTATAATAATTATCAGTAGGGATAAAAAAACATATTATTTTGAATAAATCGAAAATATGAAATTTTATGATGTTTTCCAATAATGAAATATTATTTGTTTATTATACACCTGTAAATACCGACTTGTAAAGTACTAATTTTCATAAACCGTCTTGATTTTCTCAATTGTCTGTAATATTATTATACGGGTAACGACATAGCGCCTTAACGGCAGAAAGGATAAAAAAATGACTGAACCTCTTTTATTTCATGAAAAATTAAAAGGTAAAATAAGCACTGAAGCAAAATGCAGTGTAAAAACAAGAGAAGATCTTGCAACAGCTTATACTCCCGGTGTTGCGCTGCCATGCGAAGAGATCGCAAAAGATCCCGAACTGGCATACCGCTACACTATCAAATCAAATACAATCGCAATCGTATCCGACGGCAGCGCAGTACTCGGTCTCGGCAATATAGGCCCGCTCGCCGCCATGCCCGTAATGGAGGGAAAAGCCGTCCTCTTTAAAGAATTCGGCGGGGTAAATGCTTTTCCGATATGCCTTGACACACAAGATACGGAAGAGATCATCGAGACCGTAGTCCGTATCGCTCCCGCTTTCGGCGGTATCAATCTGGAAGACATATCCGCTCCGAGATGCTTTGAAATTGAGGAAGCGTTAAAGAAACGCCTTAACATACCGGTATTCCATGACGACCAGCACGGTACGGCTATCGTCGTGCTTGCAGGTATCATAAATGCGCTTAGGATCACAGGCAAGAAAAAGGAAGACTGCCGTATAGTGGTAAACGGAGCCGGAAGCGCAGGCATCGCCATTACAAAACTGCTGTTAAATTACGGCTTTAAAGATATTATAATGTGCGATACATCGGGTATATTATCAAAGGAATCAAAAAGACTGAACCCTGCAAAGGAAGAGATCATAAAGATCACGAACCTTACAGGCAAAACCGGAACTTTAGCCGACGCCCTCTCCGGAGCCGATATCTTCATAGGCGTATCCGCCCCCGGCGTAGTGACTTCCGAAATGGTCGCTTCAATGAATAAAGATGCGATCATATTTGCAATGGCTAATCCTGTTCCTGAAATAATGCCGGATATCGCCAAAGCTGCAGGAGCAAGGATCGTAGGCACGGGACGCTCCGATTTCCCTAACCAGATCAACAATGTAGTAGCATTCCCCGGCATATTCAAGGGAGCGCTGCTTGGCCGCGCGCCGCAGATAACGGAAAAAATGAAACTTGCCGCGGCGCTTGCGATCGCAGGACTTGTATCCGATGATGAGCTTAACGAGGAATACATAATGCCGCAGCCGTTTGATCCTAATGTTGCCGATGTAGTGGCTAAGGCTGTAATGGACAACATTTAACGAGGGGATTTTTTATGATATCTACACCGCAGACGTTATTTAAGCTTATGATTCTGTTTTTTTTGGATTCGGTAGACTTTTCGCTGAGCAACGCCATTATATCCGATTTTTTTCTGGACCGCGGATATACCGATTATTTCAAAGTACAGACACTTTTTTCCGAACTTGAGGAGGAAAACCTTATTACATCCTCTTCTAACCATAAAAGCACCTGTTACGAAATAACGCCTGACGGTAAGATGACCTTAGACTGCTTTCATTATGAAATATCGCCTGATATTAAAAATGAGATAAAGGGATATCTGAAAGAGCATTTCAATGACATAATTGAAATGCTCTCGGTAACCTCTGATTATTCAAGGACGCGTACAAACGAATATATCGTAAACTGCAGAATATGCGAACGCGACAGTCTCATAGCCTCCGTATCCATTACGGTAGCTTCCGAGGAACTGGCGCAGCTTGCATGTAAAAACTGGTCAAAAAACAATTCTGAAATATATTCTTTTATCGTAAAATCACTTTTATAACATAATCCGTCATCCTGCAGGACGTCCTATGACCACGACATTATCCTTGTTATATATATTGGTCTGCGCAACGCCCGAACCGTTGGCGTGTATCATTTTTCCGTATGTATATACCTGCCCGTCATGATATGTTCCCTGCTGTCCTATGTATATCGCGGTATGATATATGTTTTTATATCTTCCGTTTGGTTTTCCCTTAAAGAACAGAACATCGCCGGGACGCAGCTTATTCAGTTCGTTAATATTTTTTGCCGCTATTTTTTTCTTATGCTTTACAAGATATTTTGCTTCATTTGCCGCAACAGGCGCATAATGCTTATCGCCAAAATATATTCCTAGCGGAGCGTATGAACGCCATACGAGCGACGAACAGTCATAATACCCTTTCTGCATCCTCCGCGCCTGGCTGTACGCCGCGCCTTCTGCCTTAAGCGCATTCTTCACAGCCTTAACGCCTTTTTTCTTTCCGACATTTACCGACACGGTAATATTCGCTCCGTCCGCGCTTACGATAACGGCCGCATATCCAACAGCCTTTGTCGTTATGACGCCGTTTTCATCTACCGATGCAACCCTGCTGTCAGACGTACTGTAGGAAACTTTGCTTGCATTATTAATGCCTGTAAGCTTTATCGTCTTTTTTACTCCTTTTACCGCCACATAAAAATCTTTTTTAACTTTCGGATCGGTAACCGTGATACTGCAGCTTAATGTTATCCCGTCTATATTCACAGATATTACGGCAGTTCCCGTTTTATATGCGGTTACTTTGGCTTCCGGCGCTTCATTTTCATATACTTCGCTGTATACCGACGCCACGCTTTCATCTGAAGAATACCATTCGGCATGTCCTGCGGTCCCTCCTACAGTTATTTTCATTTCCGCATTTTTGGCAAGATTATCTCCCGTACTGCTTATTACCGGATTGGTAACATGAAAAATACATGTATATGATTCCTTATCGCCCGAAGGTCTTGTAAGTACGGCGGTAATCTCTGCCTGTCCTTCTGATATGGGCTTTACCATACCGTTTGCGTCAACTTCCGCTACCGCATTATCAGAAGATCGCCACTCTAACGTTCCTTCACGGAAATTTACAATTGAAAGCGCATAAGCGCTGCTGCCGCACGCGCGGTATACCGTATCTTCAGATATATATTCACTGGCGTAAGAAACTGTAACTGTGGCCCTCGCAACAATTACATATACCGCTTCAATGCCGTTTTCATCATAATACCTTACTTTTGCTTCGGCAATTATCTCAGTTGTTCCGCAAATATTTCCTTTTACTCTGATCTCGTTAAATTTATCCGTATATGAATCTATCTGCGCGCAGCCGTTTGTAAAAATATATTCCACGCTTACGTTATCCGCAGGTATATTCGTATTGAAGCTAACTGTGATCACATCGTTTTCATTGACGCTGTACTCATCCGCTGCAGGTTCAAAAAAATATTTAAGCGCATCTTCCCTTGAAACATATGCAGCCGATATCCCTTTTCCCTGAAACAATACTCCTGACAGCATGATACATACGATAAATACAGCCGCTTTCATCATATAGGTCCTTTTGTCCATCATTATCATCCCTTAAACATTTCTGCATATTCGGAAATGTATTCCAGTATTTCTTCTTTTCCTTCTCCCGTAACCGCAGAAAAAGGAATAACCGGAGTACCTTCCTCCGTGTTAAGTACTTTTATTATCTGTGAAACTTTACCCGCAAGCTGTGATTTTTTTATCTTGTCCGATTTTGTGGCTATAATGATCGGTGAAAATCCCAGCGCGTACAGCTTTTTATACATATCTGCATCCAGATCCGAAGGATCGTGCCTTATATCCGCAAGCATAAACACAACCCTAAGCATCTTTGATGTCCTGAAATAACGGTCTGTCATCTTTTCCCATTTTTTCTTTAATTCTTTGGAAACTTTTGCATAACCGTAACCCGGCAGGTCCACAAAATACATTTCGTTATTTATCCTGTAATAATTAATAGTCTGTGTTTTGCCGGGCTGCGAAGAAGTCCTTGCAAGTGATTTTCTGTTAAGGAGCGCATTGATAAGCGAAGATTTTCCTACGTTTGAGCGCCCTATAAAAGCAAATTCAACTTTATCATTTTCCGGGAGCCTGCTTGTGATCCCGCATACCGTTTCAAGCTGCGCATCTTTTATCTTCAAGCTGCCCTCCCCCTATCTTATTGCATTTTCAAGGACCTGTTCCATGTTCCCCACATAACGTATATCAAGTCCGTCTGTTATCTCTTTTTCTATCTCGCATATATCGTTTCTGTTTTCTTCCGGTACAAGCACAGCGCGTACTCCCGCTCTTTTTGCCGCAAGGAGTTTTTCCTTAATCCCTCCTATCGGAAGCACCCTTCCGCGCAATGTTATCTCGCCGGTCATTGCAACGCCCGCGATAACTTTCTTTTCCGTCACGGCTGAAAATATCGCCGTCGCCATTGTGATCCCCGCCGACGGTCCGTCCTTTGGAACCGCGCCTTCGGGTATGTGTATATGTATATCATTCTTTTCAAAGAAATCCCCCGGGATTTCATACCTGCTGCTCTGCGATCTTACATAGCTTATTGCGGTCTTGGCAGATTCTTTCATTACATCTCCCATCTGACCCGTAAGCTCGCACTTGCCGGTGCCGGGCATGATATTTACTTCTATCTCTAACGTATCGCCGCCGAAAGAAGTCCAGGCAAGTCCTGTTACTATTCCTATCTCATCCCCGCCTTCAACTTCATTTATGCTAAACGGCCGCTTCCCGAGATAATCATACAGGTTCTTTCCTGTTATCTTTACCGATTCCGTCTCGCCCGCCACGATCTTTTTGACTGCTTTTCTGCATATGCGGGCTATGTTCCTTTCAAGATTACGCACTCCGGATTCCCTTGTATAATATGAAATGATCTCCTTTAACGCAGCGTCGGAAATTACAAGCTGCGACGACTTAAGCCCGCATTTCTTACGCTGTTTTGAAACAAGATGCTTTTTTGCTATATGAAATTTTTCATTTTCCGTATATCCCGATATCCAGATGATCTCCATCCTGTCAAGCAGCGGTTCGGGTATATCCTGCGTGCTGTTCGCAGTGCATATAAACAATACGTCCGACAGATCCACAGCTATCTCAACATAGTGATCCGTAAAAAATACATTCTGTTCGGGATCAAGCACTTCAAGAAGCGCGGAATATGCATCCCCGCGCACACTGTTAAATCCTACTTTATCTATCTCGTCAAGAAGTATGAGCGGATTGGAAACGCCGCTGTTTTTAAGCGCGGCAATGATCCTTCCGGGCATCGCGCCCACATAGGTGCGCCTGTGTCCCCTTATCTCTGCCTCATCGCCCATTCCGCCAAGGCATATCCTTACATATCTCTTTCCGAGAGCATCCGCTACCGCTCTTGCAATGGACGTTTTTCCCGTTCCCGGAGGTCCCACAAGGCACAGTATGGGCGAATCCGAATTGCCGTTCATCTGACGTACCGCAAGCGATTCGATTATCCTCTCCTTAACTTTGTCAAGACCGTAATGGTTCTTATTAAGGACTTTTTCTATCTTCGTTATATTGCTGTTGTCAATTCCCTTTTTGTTCCACGGGAGCGAAAGAAGCGTCTCGATATATGTACGGCTTATACCCGACTCCGGAGAAGCGGGAACAATCTCGTTAAACCTCTTTATCTCTTTTCTTATATGCTCCTTTACCTCCACAGGCGCGTCAAGCTTCATGCATCTGTTCATAAAATCATCGGCATCTTCAATATCATCTTCATCAAGCTCGTTCTTTATCATCTGAAGCTGTTCCCGCAGATAATACTCCCTCTGCCTGCCTTCCATGCTTTCCTGAACTCTTTGACTGAGCTCGTTTTTTATTTTCAGGGTCCTTATCTCGTCAACAATATGATCTGCCAGTATCTCATACCTTACTGACAGCGCGCTCGCTCTTATAAGTTCTTTTGCGGTTTCAAACGGAAGCCTCATACGCGACGCCACATAGTCGACAGCTTCATCCGCCGACTTCATTGTCTGGATGCGGGAAAATATATTAGGATTGATACTCATGTCAAGAGACATATATACGACAAGCATTTCGCTCAGATTCTTTATATAAGCCTTATTGTCATTATCCGAATACTGTTCCCCGCTTTCAAGCATCTCATACTCGGCAAGTCTATAGCTTCCGTCGTCGGAATATGCTTCGGCGTCAATCTTTACCCTTGATATTCCTCTTACAACTACGCGGATATCCGAATACACGGGCTTTATAAACTGCTTGATCTCCGCAAGGACAGCAATATCCTGCGGCTTATTCGAATCGTCATTGAACATTACAACAACGCTGCTTCCCGTCTTTATCGCCTGCATTACCGCTGCCCTGTTTTCATTTTTCCTATTCTTATGAACATCAAAATGTATTATAGCTCCCGGAAACAATACCATTTCCTCAAGAGTTATAATCGGTGCTGTATCTTTTGCCATCTTCCATAACTCTCTTTTAAAAACATATTTTAACTTATCTTGCTCTGTCTCTCCCCGGACTTTTTGCGCGGAGACGGCTTATATTCAATAACCGGCTGTCCTGTTCCGCAGATCACATCCTTTGTGATAAGGCATCCCTTTACCTTATCGTCGGAAGGGAACTCATACATCACATCCATCATTGAACTTTCCATTATCGCGCGAAGGCCTCTTGCCCCGGTCTTTCTTTCAATAGACTGCTTTGCGATCTCTTCGATTGCCTCATCTTCAAACTCCAGATCTATATTGTCAAGTTCAAATAACCTCTTATATTGCTTTACCATGGCGTTCTTAGGTTCAACGAGTATACGCCTCAGCGCTTCCTCGTTCAGCCTGTCAAGACCGACGGTCACAGGCACGCGCCCTACAAATTCAGGTATCATTCCAAACTTGACAAAATCCTCAGGAAGTACCTGTCTGAACAGTTCGCCTATATTTTCATCTTTTGAAGTATCCACTCCTATCTCGGCATTAAATCCGATAGACTTCTTTCCTATACGCGAAGCAATGATCTTTTCAAGTCCGTCAAATGCCCCTCCGCATATAAATAAGATATTGGTCGTATCTATCTGTATAAATTCCTGATGAGGATGCTTTCTTCCGCCCTGCGGCGGAACATTCGCAACAGTCCCTTCAAGTATCTTAAGAAGCGCCTGCTGCACGCCTTCGCCCGAAACATCCCTTGTTATGGATACATTTTCTGATTTTCTGGTTATCTTATCAACCTCGTCGATATAGATAATTCCAAATTCCGCTTTTTCAACATTATATTCTGCCGCCTGTATGATCTTAAGCAGTATGTTTTCAACATCTTCTCCTACATAACCCGCTTCAGTCAGAGCCGTTGCATCCGCTATCGCAAACGGTACGTTAAGGATCTTCGCAAGGGTCTGCGCAAGATAGGTCTTTCCCGAACCCGTAGGCCCAACCATTATAATATTGCTCTTCTGGAGTTCAACGTCCGACATCTTTCCTGCAATAACTCTCTTATAATGATTATAGACCGCCACGGAAAGCGCTTTTTTTGCATCATCCTGCCCTATCACGTATTCATCCAAAAGAGCCTTTATCTCCTTTGGCCTGAGCAGGTTAATCTCATCGCTTAACGCAGGTTCGGTCTCATACTCGCTGCTGTACAGCTCCTCTTCCACTATCTCCGCGCACACTTCCACGCACTCATCACATATATAGATATCTTTTTCTCCAGCCGATATCATTTTTCTGACTTTCTCCTGCGGCTTGCCACAGAATGAACATCTTATCTGCTTATCGCTATCATCTTTTCCAGCCATTACAATACCTCATTATTTTTATATACGATTAGTTATTATCTTATCCACAAGACCGTATTCAAGCGCTTCTTCCGCGCTCATATAATTATCTCTTTCAGTATCGATCTCGATCTGATCAAGAGGCTTTCCTGTGTTTTCCGACAGTATCTTATTAAGCTTTGCCTTTATCTTCAATATATTTTCGGCAACTATCTTGATATCCGTCGCCTGTCCCTTAGCCCCGCCTGACGGCTGATGGATCATTATCTCGGCATTGGGAAGCGCCATCCTCTTTCCCTTTGCGCCTCCGGCAAGAAGAAACGCCCCCATACTTGCAGCCATGCCGATACATATAGTCGATACGTCGCATTTGATATAATTCATCGTATCATATATTGCCATGCCTGCAGTCACGGAACCTCCCGGACTGTTGATATACAGATTTATATCCTTATCAGGATCCTCTGATTCCAAAAACAGAAGCTGCGCGACTATAACGCTTGCCGACACATCATTTACTTCTTCCCCAAGAAAAATAATACGTTCCTTTAATAATCTTGAATAAATGTCATATGAACGCTCGCCTCTGCTCGTCTGTTCAATGACGTAAGGTACTAAACTCATAATGATAATCCCCCTAATTATTTTTCTGCTGCCGAATCCGTAACAAATTCTACAGCCTTTTCAACCTTTATATCTGATTTTATCTGTTCGATTTCCTTATCGCCAATGGTTTCTTTAAGTTTGTCGGCTTCCATTCCGTATGATTTGGCTATCTGCTCAATCTTTTCATCGGTCTCCGCATCTGAAACAGAAATATCTTCCGCCGAAGCAACCGCTTCAAGAACAAGTCTAGACTGTATTCTCTTAAGCGCCTGCGGCTTCATCTGCTCTATCATGCCCTGCGCGGTATTGCCTGTAAACTGCATATACTGTTCAAAGCTTATTCCCTGCATCTGGATATTCTGCGCAAATTCCCTGAGCATATTTTCAGCCTGCGCGGTTATCATATCATCGGCGATCTCCATTTCCGCGCCTTCGATTATCTTCTCGATTACCGCATCTTCTTTCTTTGCCTTGTTCTCTTTTTCTTTTTTCTCTAAAAGTTTTGCCCTGATATCCTCTTTATATTCATCAAGAGTATCAAATTCGGATACATCCTGGGCAAGCTCATCATCGATCTCAGGAAGGACCTTTTTCTCTATTTTCTTAACAACAACCTTAAATACCGCAGGTTTTCCGGCAAGTTCCTTAGCCTGATAATCCTCAGGGAACGTAACGTTTACATCCGTCTCATCGCCCGTGTTCTTTCCTACAAGCTGCTCTTCAAAGTTGTCTATGAACGAATGGCTTCCGAGGACAAGAGGATAATCCGTTCCTTTGCCTCCTTCAAACGCTTCGCCGTCAATAGATCCTTCAAAATCGATAGTAACCGTGTCTCCCGTTTCGGCAGCTCTGTCGTCAACCGTTACCATGCTTGCGTTCTTTTCCTGCTCCGCCTTAAGTTCTTCCATAACGTCGTCGTCAGAAACTTCCGCGCTTAACGCTTCCACTTCTATTCCCTTATATTTGCCAAGCTTAACCTCAGGCTTTATCGCCACTGTAGCGGTAAATATAAAATCTTTTCCCTTTTCAATCTGCACGACGTCTATACTCGGCCTTGCTACAGGTTCTACGTCTCCCGCTTCTATTTCTTCCTCATATGCGTCAGGGATAATGATATTTGCCGCATCTTCATAGAAAATATCGGATCCATACATCTTTTCAATGATCTTCATCGGGGCTTTTCCCCTGCGGAACCCCGGTACATTTATTTTCCCTACGCTCTTTTTATACGCTGCCTTCATCGCATCATCAAATTTTTCAGCAGAAACTTCTATAGTAAGTTTTGCCATTCCCTTCTCAAGTTTCTCTACCTGCATACTCATTTTTTAATTCCTCCTAAATAAATGTTCATAAATTATAATTATCTATTTCCATATACGGTAATTGCCGCTAAGCGCCAGAAGCGCAAACAGGTACAGGCAATTATCATAATATCTTCTTTTTCCGGTCCTTAAAGGCGTGTTCCAAAACAGTTCCACACATTCTCTGCTGTACTTTCCCTTTGCTGCAAGCGAAGCCATTGCGTTGGTCGCGATAATAGCTACCGGATGAAGCGCCGGCTTATCAAGCGCGGTCCCGTCCGTTTCATATGTCATATACTCTCCGTCTGCCGCCGTTTCGCAGAAGAACTTCTGTATCTTATCGGCACACTCGCAATTCCATGTATCGGCTGCAAACCATTCATAATCAAGACCTATATTGGCCGCTACCCTGTACGAATCGCTGTAAAACCAGTCGTGCCTTCCGCCGAACTGTTTTATAAAATCTTCGCCGCCGACATACGGCCTGCCGTCATAACATGCATATTCCGCCGCAAGTCCCGTTACCGGATGGCATGCCTTTTTCAGATATTCCCGGCTTGCCTTTGCCGCCTCAGCCCAGAAAGGTCTGTCGCATTCATCCGCCCAGAGCGCGAAAAGCTCATAAAAATGCGGCAAATGATATGACGGGTCGGTCCAGTCGCAATTAGGGATAAACTTAATAAGCTTATTATCCTTATCCCACATCGGAGGGCAGAGACCCGGGTTATCTTCGCCATTATGCAGGCAGACGCGCAGTATTTTCCTTGCCCAGCCCGAATAATCAAATATCCCTTCGCCGTCTCCCCATCTGTGCGAAGCAAAAAACAGCGCCATCGCAAAAAATTCTTCGCCGTCGGGAGCAGGCCCGTCACTGTTCTTTTCCCCGTTCGTCTTACATGACCATCCGAAATAACCTTTATGATAGCCCTCTTTATTGTACATATATGTATATACCCATTTCCAAAGCCTGTCAAACTCTTTTTTCCGATCCGTCTGCACGCACATCATCATGCCGTAGGACATACCTTCGGTCCTCGCATCATTATTGCCGGTATCTTCCATATATGCCATATCGTCTCCCGCGGTATGATAAAATCTCTCATCTTCGCTTCCGTAAAAGACGGTATTAAACGCATCCTTTATCTTTTTATCAATCTCATCGTCCGTATACCCCATTTCAGAAAACACATTGCGGTATACTCCTGTTTCAAACGCACCTTTCATAACGCACTCTCCAAATATTATTCCGCCGCATGGCCGTTATCATGCAGCACTTTAATGATCTTATCCGTGTAATATTTGCACTTTTCATGTGTTTTTGCCTCTACCATTACCCTTATCAGAGGCTCCGTGCCGCTCTGCCTAAGAAGCAGCCTTCCTTCCGTGCCAAGTTCTTCTTCAACTTCCTTTGAAGCCCGGATAACATCTTCATCGTTAAGCGCCGCTTCCTTATCCTCAACCTTTACATTTACAAGAAGCTGCGGATATATATTGATATCCCTCGTAAGATCGGATATCTTGGTCTTGCTTTCAAGCATCACTTCCATGATCATGAGCGCCGTAAGGACTCCGTCGCCCGTTGCGGCATATTTCCTGAAAATAATATGTCCGGACTGTTCGCCGCCCAGAGAATAATTATTGTTTATCATATTCTCATATACATATTTGTCGCCGACCGCAGTTTTTTCATATTTGATCCCTATAGCGTCAAACGCTTTATAAAGGCCTATATTCGACATTACTGTGGTAACGACAGTACTGTCGTTAAGGTTGCCGTGCTGGTTCATATAGCGTCCGCACAGATATAATATCATATCGCCGTCAATTATATTGCCCTTATCGTCTACTGCAAGGCACCTGTCCGCATCACCGTCAAACGCAAAACCTATATCCGCCCCATGTTCCTTCACATAACTCTGAAGCACTTCTATATGCGTCGAACCGCAGTCCTTATTAATGTTAAGTCCGTCGGGATCCGCATTTATAACGCAGGTTGTCGCGCCAAGCGCATCAAATACGCTCTTTGCGATAGTTGAAGCCGAACCGTTTGCGCAGTCAAGCGCTACTACCACGTTATCAAAGGAACGCTTTGCAAGCGAGATAAGATATCCTATGTACCTGTGCCTTCCTATCGAATAGTCTATGGTCCTTCCTATCTTATCGCCCGTGGCAAACTCTATATCGTCATCCGGGCGGTCTATGTATTCCTCAATAAGCTGTTCAACGTCGCTCTCAAGCTTATGTCCGTTTCCGTTAATGATCTTGATACCATTATCATAATACGGATTATGGCTTGCCGATATCATTATTCCGCAGTCAAAACCTTCCGTTCTTATAACATAAGAGACACTTGGTGTCGATATTACATGCAGAAGGTACACATCCGCGCCGCTTGCCGTAAGTCCCGATGAAAGGGCATCCTCAAACATATAACTTGAACGCCTTGTATCCTTTCCTATTACAATACGCGCTTTTTCCTTCTTTCCCTGTCCGAAATACCAGCCTAAGAATCTTCCAACCCTATATGCATGACGTACATTCAGGGTGACATTTGCCTCTCCCCTGAATCCATCAGTACCAAAATATTTCATTTAAATTAACCTCCGTAATAAACCTCTGCAAACTAAATGGCAGAAAAACTCAATCATACCTATAATATCATACGGGTTCTTTATTTTCAATCACTATTTACAGAAATTGAAGGCTGCCCTGTAAGACAGCCTTCACGGTCTTTCTCTTTTTTAACAACGTCTGCTTTACTATCTTGACATTGATTCTTCCTGCTTCTTAATCATCTGACGAACCATTTCGCCGCCGACAGAACCATTCTGGTAAGAAGTAAGGTCTCCGTTATAACCATTCTTTAAAGGCACGCCGAGCTCAGATGCCACTTCCATTTTGAAACGGTCCATAGCCTCTTTTGCCTGAGGTACCTCCATGCTGCTATTTCCTGACATTTTTTCACCTCCGTAATCCAGTTACTATTTATATGAAGATAAGGAAGTATGTGACTTCTTTACCCTGCTAAGTATTATTTCCACGAAACCGTGTATTATGTATACAATAACTGGTAATATGTGGCTGAAAAAATACATATATTACATTGACATGATTTAATATCAGAAAAATGATGTACGGATTAATAACGAAATTAAATTCTTTCTTATGGAGCGGCCCTTTTCTCGTACTGCTCCTCGGAACACATATAATACTTACAATACGGACAGGGTTTATACAAAGACATGTCTTTAAAGGCATACGTCTGTCGGCTTCCGACTCCGGCGGCCTTCATATGCTCACCGCTACTCTGGCAGCCACTTTAGGCACCGGCAATATAATAGGCGTATCAACCGCAATAGCGCTCGGCGGCCCGGGCGCATTATTCTGGTGCTGGATAACCGGCATACTCGGCATGGCGACTACATATTATGAATGTTACCTCGGAAGGCTTTCCGCCACAGATGAAGGCGGCGGAACGATGTATGTGCTGCGCGATTTGCTGAAAAAGCCCCGCCTTGCAAAAATATATTCATTCTTTATGCTCCTCGTATGCCTTGGCACGGGATGCCTTACGCAGTCAAACGCCGTCTCGGTCTCATTTTTTTCAACCTTTAAGATACCGCGCGCAGTATCCGGCGTAATTATAATGATACTGTCGGGGCTTGTCATCGCGGGCGGCAAAAAATCGATAGTAAAAGTATGCTCAAAAACAGTACCCGTAATGTGTATGCTTTTTCTCGGAGGATGCATATATCTTTTATTTATAAACAGGCAGTTTCTGCCTGAGGCGGTAAGGCTTGTGATACAGGGCGCGTTTTCAAAAGATTCTGTCGTCTGCGGAACGTTTTGCGGAGGCTTTTTGTCTGCCGCAAGATACGGCATCGCGCGCGGGCTCTTTACAAACGAAGCCGGCATAGGCTCGGCAGCGGTATTTGCCGGCGGAAGCAGGCTTAATGCAAAAGACCAGGCTCTTGTATCAATGACCGCCACGTTTTGGGATACCGCAGTCATATGCGCGGTTACGGGTCTTGTTATCATAAGCGGATATCTTGCATGTCCCGAATCCATAGAAGGATATTCCGCAGGCGGATATGCGATCGCCGCATTTGACTCCATACCATATATCGGAAAGCCTCTTTTGTCAGCTGCCATAGCGGGTTTTGCGCTGTCCACTATAATAGGCTGGTTTTATCCCGGCGAACAGGCCGTAACTTTCCTTTTTAAGGAAAACGCCCCGAAAGTCCTCGTAAAAATAAAGACCATCTATATAGCGATGGTCTTTTTAGGTTCGGTATTTGCGCTTGAAGCAATATGGGAGATCGCCGATCTGTTCAATGTATTTCTCATACTGCCAAATATATACGCGCTTATAAAACTTTCAAAAAACTATTCTTCAAACTGATCCATGAGCTTTTCAAACATTTCCATTGCGCATCTTACCGGCTCTGCGGTAAGCATATCCACACCGCACAGCCTAAGAAGCTCTGTCGGGTCGATAGAATTGCCGCCCTTTAAGAATTGCTTATATCCTTCAAGGACCTTTGCATCGCCTCTTAATATACCGGAAGATATCGATATCGCGGCCGCAAATCCCGTAGCGTACTGATACACATAAAACGGAGTGTAAAAATGAGGTATCCTTGCCCATTCCAGGGCGATCTGTTCATCTATAACAGCCTCCGCGCCAAAATAATATGCGTTAAGCTTTCCGTATATATCACATAATACTTCCGGCGTAAGCGTTTCGCCTTTCATGCACATTTCATGCGCGATCTTTTCAAATTCCGCAAACATTGCCTGTCTGAAAAACGTAGTCCTGAACTGTTCCAGGAAATAATTGATAAGATATTTTTTCTCATCCTTATCCGAAACATTATCAATCAGGTAATTAACCAAAAGCGCTTCATTACATGTAGAGGCAACTTCGGCAACAAATATCTTGTAGCCGGCATATATATACGGCTGGTTCTTATCCGAATAATATGAATGGATCGCATGGCCCATTTCATGCGCAAGCGTAAATACGCTGTTTAAATTATCCTGATGGTTAAGGAGCACATACGGATGCACCCCGTACGCTCCCCATGAATATGCGCCGCTTCTCTTGCCCTCGTTTTCATATACGTCTATCCAGCCTTCATTAAAGCCTTTCTGCAGTAACGACTGATATTCCTCGCCAAGCGGCATAAGGCCTCTTAAGACTATCTTTTTTGCTTCCTCATAGTCTATTTTCATATCGACATTCTGTACCATCGGAACATACAGGTCATACATGTGAAGTTCCGAAAGATCAAGCGTTTTCTTCCTTATTCCGATATATCTGTGCAAAAGCCCTATATTATCATGCACAGCTTCTATAAGTTTTTCGTATACCGAAACAGGTATATTGGCGTCCGCCAGGCTGTAATGAAGCCCGCTTTCATATTTTCTTGCCTTTGCAAAAAAACAGTGCTTCTTTACATTTGCGCGGAACACGGCGGCAAGCGTATTTTTATATGCCGCATATACCGTATACATTGACTCAAACGCGCTCTTTCTTACATTCCTGTCCCTGCTTTGCAGAAATAAATTATATCTGCCGTGCGTAAGCGGTACCTTTTCATTGTTTTCGTCACATATATCCGCAAACTTTATATCGGCATTATTAAACATCGCAAATATATCCGACGGCGCTTCCGCAATCTCCGATACCCCTGCCAGGAGTTCCTCAATATCCGGAGCAAGTATATGATCTTCCTGTCTGAACACTATCTCAAAATATCTTTTATATTTTCCGAGTTCTTTAAGCTCTTCGCAGTAAGAATCTATCTTTTCTCTGCCGGTATTCATTAAAAGCGGTTCTATAAACGAAGCTTCTTCATCTTTTGTGACCATAAGAGACTGCGCCCTTGCCGCCATATCCTGATAACGGCTTTCTGCCATATCTTCATGGGATTTCTGGGAAGCATAGACATATATCCTTTCGATACGGCAGTTAAGGCCGGCATTAAGTTCAAGAAGGGCAAAAAGGTCTTCTTTTCCTATTTCCTTCATGTCCTTATATTTTTTAAGCTTATCATTGACGGCATACGCCTTCTTTAAATCCTCTTCCCAGAGGCTGTCGGATTCATACATGTCTTTCATATTCCACATATAACGCGGGTCGGCTTCCGAACGTTTAATAGTCTTTTTCATATTAACAACCCTTCTTCATTTCCTGTTACAGCTTATTTCTGATATATTATCTTTTCAAGTATATTCTCTGCCGTTTCTTCATCCGCCACTGCACTTATTATCTCAGCCGAAAATTCTATCGCGGTTCCGAGGCCCCTGCTCGTGATTATATTTCCATCCTTTACCACAGGCGCTTTGAAATACTGCGCTCCAAGGAGTTTTTCCTCGAATCCCGGATAGCAGGTGGCTTTCTTTCCTTCAAGGAGTCCGTTTACCCCAAGTATGGAAGGCGCCGCGCATATAGCGGCAACATATTTTCCTTCTTCTGCAAATTCCCTAAGTTTCTCACAGAGTATCTCACAATCCATAAGCTTGTTCGTTCCCGGCATACCGCCCGGAAGTACAAGCATACATGCTTCGTCCCATGCCACGTCGTCAATTCCCATATCGGTCTTTATCGTAATCCCGTGGGAACCGGTAATATACTCGGCATTATCCGCCGAAACCGTGCTTATGCTTATGCCCGCGCGCCTTAGAAGGTCCACTACGGTCAGCGCTTCGATTTCCTCCGTTCCGTTTGCCATAAAAATAAATACTTTTTTCATAAAGCGATCATCTCCTGTCTTTATTATTTACTTCTATATATTTCTTTCAGCCAGATCTGTCTGCAAAGCCAAAAGATAATGTACAAACACTCCGTTGTGCGGCGATATCTGGTACTTCGGGTCAAGTTCTTCGTAATTAAAGCTTTTAGGGCCGCCGCTTTCCGAACGCATAAAGAATTCGTACAGTTTCCTGAAAGTCAGATAATAATATATATCCCTTTTAGCAAAATATATGATCAGAAACGACACGCCTTCCTGTTCCTCGAATTCTTTCATGAATTCTATCTGGTGCCTGTGTATATTCTGCATCGGGAATCTGTCCGTCTGACATTCCTTCGCATCAAAACATACCGGTATCCCCTGTACCGCGCCAATATAATCCACTGTGCTTTTCTGTTCAAAATAAGCAAGCGTTATATGCTTTGTCTCTTTGTCTATTTTAAGCGGCGTTATCGGCGTAGGAACTTTCTGTACAACAGCAAGCTTTCTCTCCCTGTATTTTTCATTTGTCAGATTGATCTGCTCTTCTAACACAGAACCGCGAAGCCCTCTTGAATTCCATGACGGCATATCCTTATCCCCTTACTTGATCTATTGTATATATTGCGCAAATTCTTTCGGAAGCGGAGCCTGTATCGTCTTTTCCGAAACTCCGGACAATATTCCTTCTTCCCTGCCAAATGTAAGCCTGCAGGCATGAAGAAGATAATGTTTTAATCCGCTGCATGCTTTAGCCCCGTATTTTACGTCGCCCGCAACGGGATATCCCTTATATGCCAGATGCGCCCTTATCTGATGCGTCCTTCCGGTAATAAGTTTTACCTCAAGGAGAGCCTTATCCTCATCGGCATAAGTATCTATCACATTAACTTCTGTGCATATATATTTTCCGGACTTATCGCTTTCATCCGAAATATAGGCTTTGTTGCCGCAGGTATCCTTTGTAAGATAACCCGATAACACGAATCCGCTCTTTGGTATCCCTTCCGCTATACATCTGTAATATTTGGAAACCCTCCGCTCTTTTACGGCCTCTGAAAGCGCCTGCAGTCCCTTAAGGTTCTTTCCGCACGCCATCACTCCGCTCGTATTCCTGTCCAGACGCGTGCAGATGCCCGGCTTTTGTATATCTTCCTCAGATATCTGTCCTGTCTTTAAAAGATAACATTCCAATATCTCAACCATTGAAATGTCATCTTTTTTCGCCCTTTGCGAAAGTATTCCCGCCGGTTTGTTAAAAAATATCACATATCTGTCTTCATATAATACATCTATACGAAAGTTTTTGTATATGATATATTTCTGTTTAGTATGCTCGTCTGTCCTTATATCTATCAAAACTTCGGATCCCGGCAGGCTGCTTTTTTCTTCGCCCCTGAATTTTTTTATTGTTTCATCAGACATAAAGACGCTTATTGTATCGCCTGCCATTAGCTTTTCAGAACCTGACGCTTTATTTTTATTAAGTACAATATTCTTTTTTCTCAGCATCTTATACAAAAATCCGCTTTTTGCATCCCTGAAATACTTTTTAAGGAACTTATCAAGCCTCTGTCCCTCTTCATCAGATGAAACGACAATATTTTTCATACTACCAACGTCCTTATATATCTGAAACATTCATCCTGCCTGTCGGTCTTTTCAAATTCCCTGTCGGGCAGATATTTTTCAAACTGTTTGCGATCGTCGGTTATCTTTACCGTAAAACCTTCTATTTTATTTTCCTTAAGGCTGTTTTTCAGATAATCTTCAATATATTTTACGTCCTGCTTTTTCTTTCCCGTAACGCCTATGACCTGATTATCGGTAATCACGATAAAATCAAGGTGCATTGATTTGTCGGGTGAAGTTATGACCATATCCGTCATAAGCACGGCGTTGTCATTTACGATGCTTTTTGTTTTTTCATAAAGTTCTTCCGATACTCCCTTGTACGGGAAAATGACTATATATATCACAAGGAATTTTGCTATCGGGAGCACAAAAAGGACGGCTAACACAGTACATATATTAGCCTTGTCATATTTATTAAGCAAAAGCCCCGTTATAAATATTACCGCCGCCGCAAGCATAAGCGCCAACATCATAACTATAAGCCTTATCTTCCTTTTTCTGATATATCCGAACGAACCTCTTTCAAGCTCAAAGCTCATATGATCACCTCCAGTCGGTTATCACGGCGTCCGTAAAACTGTTTATATGATAATCTGCCGCGTCCACTTTTATATCCCAGAATTTGCTTGAGTATTCATCCGCGATCGCGCATGTCCTCATGCCCGCATTATTGCCCGCGCATATCCCCTGGTACAGGTCCTCGAATACAAGGCAGTTCTTAGGTTTCACGCCGAGTTTTTCCGCAACCAGAAGATATATATCCGGCGAGGGCTTTCCTTTACTCACTTCATTCGCAGTATGTATCTCCTCAAAATATTTCGCAAGGTCATGCGTATCAAGCGTAGCCATGCAAAGTTCCATGGAATTGCTTGTGGCTATACCGCACTTCATCCCCTTTTTCTTGAGTTTTTTAAGGAAATCAACGACTCCCGGCTTAGGGAACACTTCGTTATGGTATTTATCCCACGCCATATTGTTCCAGTCTGCTTTCATCTGTTCGATCGAATCCGGGAAATTAAACCGCTCTTTAAAGTAAACCGCCGTTTCGTGGAAACTCATTCCCTCGATATCTTCCTGATAGCCGCTCTCAAACGGAATGTTAAACCTTGCAAAATACTCCACGTCAATGGCTTCCCACATCCACATTGAATCAACCACAGTCCCGTCAAGGTCAAATATAACTGCTTCTATATCGTTAAACATCAATCTTCCTCCTGAATCGACTGCGCCCGGTAACCTTCCGCAATAAGATCCAGCTCGTCGCAAAACCGTTCAAGCATATTAAGGTCCGAAAGCTTATACAGTCTGTAAAATTCATCCTGTATCTTATCTATTTCGCGTTTATTCGCAACGCCGTACAGGTTCTGTATATTATTAAGTATCTCCATGATAACCCTGTCTGTATGGTGCATATAATTCTGCGCGCTCATGATCTCCTCGCGCACAAGCGACATTTCCTTATCAAGCATAACGATCGCTTCTGCCGCCGCATGGAGCCTGTCGGTTATATGCTTAGGCATCTGGGAGCGGTATTTGTACTGAAGCGAATGTTCGATCGTCCCCCAGAAATTCATGGCAAGCGTCCTTATCTGGATCTCTGCCTTTATCCGCTTAGGCCCCGATATCATCTGCAGGTCGTAATTGATTATAATATGATAGCTTCTGTAACCGCTCGGCTTGCTGTTGGTAATATAATCCCGTTCTTCGATGATATGCATATCATCACGGCTGCGTATCAGGTTGACAACGGCATTTATATCTTCAACAAACTGACATATGATCCTTATTCCCGCAATGTCCTGAATAATATTTTCTATATCATTAAGCTCTACATTTTTCTTCTGCGCCTTCTCAAGTATACTGGAAATCTTCTTCACTCTGCCCGTCACTGAAAGGATCGGCGAATATTCATTCATGCTTTTATACTCGTCAATAACATGCTCAAATTTCATGCACAGTTCCGAAACCGCGGCATGATAGGGCATAAGCATTTCACGCCATATCTTAGTTTCCATATGTCACCCTCTCCACTATAAATACTTACTATAGTTTAACATATTGTTTTAATATCAACAACAAAAATATCTGCGCCCCTGATTTATTTATCGGGGATCGTCATAACAGTAAGTTTTTCAAGTTTATCCGCAAACGGAAACAGCGCGACCACACACGCTATGTTAAATATACTGTGGAATAACGCTATGCCAAAAGGCGACGCGGGCGTATAAAGGAATTTAAAATGCATGAATATATTTAGAGTATAAAAGATAACCATAAATATTACCGCGCCGATAATATTAAAATAAAGATGCGCTGCCGCCGCCCGTTTTGCATTTTTACATGCTCCGGCGGCCGATATGACTGCGGTAATACACGTTCCTATGTTCTGTCCCATAATTACCGGTATCGCCGCATAGTAATTAACCGTACCGGCAGTGCACAAAGACTGGAGCATCCCCATGGAAGCCGAAGAGCTCTGAACTGCCGCGGTAAAAACCGCTCCCGCGACCACTCCGAAAACAGGCTCCGAAAACATCGTAAGCATATCCGCGAACCCCTTAACTTCCGCAAGCGCGGCCGCTGCCGCGCTCATCATTTCCATGCCGTACATAAGTATGGCAAATCCTATAAATATATTTCCGGCGATCTTTTTTCTGTCTGTTTTGCAAAAAAGGATGCAGATTATCCCGGCTAATGCAAATACCGGAGAAAAAGACGACGGTTTTAAAAGCCTTATAATAAAACTTTCGCTTTCTATCCCTGTCAGGCTTAATATCCAGGCTGTAGCGGTCGTACCTATATTGGCTCCCATTATTACGCCTACAGCCCGGGAAAGCTTCATTATGCCTGAATCGACTAATCCGACTGCGATCACGGTCACAGCCGACGAGGACTGTATGACAGCCGTAACCGCCGCTCCCCAAAAAACAGCCGCAAGCCTGTTTGCCGTAAGTTTCCCGACAAGCTTCTCTATACGTCCTTTTGAAAATTCCGAAAGTCCCGCGCCCATATTGTTCATCCCGAACAAAAACAGCGCAAGTCCGCCAAATAGCGACAATATGTCAAAAAAACTCATTTACGCCCATTTTCCTCATATATTCCGGATACACTTTCATCATATGTTTAAGTTAGGCAAAGTATTTATCTTTCATATCTGCCTCTTACAATTTACCTCCAGGTTTGGTGGGCTCATCCCAACAGCTTCCATTTTATGTCGCCTTTCCTGTACTCCGTATCGCCTTTCGTTTCCCATCTTACGTTTTTTTCCTTATCGTCATAATATACGGTCGTTACGCAGTACCTGCCGCTCTCATATCCGTAGCCGTCCCCGGCATCTTCATATATCTCAAATACTCCGTCTGCTCCTTCATATATAAGGAGCGTAATATCCAAACCTTCTGTACCTGCCGTACTTACCGCAGGTTCGGCTGTCGGGATTATGGAGCCTGCTCTTACAAATACCGGTATATGATCCAGAGAAACCTCTGTTACGATCTCCTGTCCGCCGGCATAACTCTTTCCCGTATGCCAGTCATACCACCTGTCATTTCCGCAGCCCGGAAGATATATCTTCTTATGCCTGTCTGCATCTTTGATCTTTTTGCTTTTTGCTTCATAATACATGGGCTCTGTAACCGGACATACCA
Source organism: uncultured Lachnospiraceae bacterium (assembly GCA_947593975.1). GTDB lineage: Bacteria > Bacillota > Clostridia > Lachnospirales > Lachnospiraceae > V9D3004. The sequence goes on along the minus strand of CANQDW010000021.1, from coordinate 2,886 downwards.
TAAGCGCAGGTCCGAACATATACTGTGAAGATATTTCACCCGCCCTTATATCATCCGGAAAATCATATATAAGCGGACGCATGATAAGCCCGTCATTTCTCCATGCGCTTCCGGCAAGCGAATATATATAAGGCATAAGCCTGTAGCGAAGCCTGTTTGCCTTAAGCAGGGCGTCATAAAAAGGTTCGCCCGCATCTCCATAATTCCACGGCTCCCTCCTTACATCCGTACCGTGGCTTCGAAATACCGGCAAAAATGCGCCGTACTGGAACCACCGCACATACAGCTCCCTGTACCCCATATCGCCGGCGCCGTCTTCATAATCGCCGTTCCAATACCACTGGCGTCCTTTTTTTACAAAGAAAGCGCCTATATCCAAAGTCCAGTAAGGATGTCCGCTGGAAACAAACTGCAGTCCCGCGGTGATCTGCTTTTTAAGCGTTTCCCATGAAGCATATATATCGCCCGACCACAGTATCGTCCCGTATTTCTGGCTTCCCGTATACCCGCTCCTCGTAAGATTGACCACGCGCTTTTCATCCGTTGCGCCCCTCTGCCCTTCGTACATTGTTTTCGCGTGATAATATCCGTATGCATTGGCCTCGTCGATCGGCATGAGTTTGTCCGCCGCACTCACATAATTCTCATACATCTTCGCGGCAGGCGGCTTATCGGTACATTCCCATTCCGGCGTAACGGGCTCGCTTGAGTCACACCACCAGCCGTCTGTGCCATATTTAAATAATCCTCTTTCCGCCTGGCTCCAATACAGTTTCCTTCCTTCTTCCGAAAATGCATTGTAGATATCACTGTTCGGAAACAGAAGCCCGGCTTTCGCAAACTCTTCATAATTCTCACAATCCTTAGTCATATTCGGCCATATTGAGATCATAAAATGTACGTTGTCCTCATGCAGCCTGTCAATCATTTCTTTAGGGTCCGGGAAACGTATGTTATCAAATGACTTCTGTCCCCACATACCGTCCGGCCATGACATCCAGTCAAGTATGATCGTATCTATCCCAAACCCAATCTGCCTGAATCTGCTTACAGTCCTTTCAATCTCCTCCGCGCTTTCATACCGTTCCTGCGACTGCATATAGCCAAAAGCCCATTTTGGCAGCATCGAAGCCTTTCCGGTAAGCCTTCTGTATGCCTTTATCACCTGCGGCATATCACCCGACATAAAATAATAATCCAGATAATCATCCGCTTCCGAATAAATATAAGAACCGTACTGAGTATCTTCATATATCACAGGGCTATGCGACGATAAAAGGATACCGTAACCTTTATTGGAAATAAGCATAGGGATCGCTATTTTCAGATTTGCCTGATGAAGATACTGCGTGGTGCCGCGAAGATTCCACACACCCTCTTCTGCCTGCCCCAGACCGAACAGCATCTCATCAGGCTGAAACATAAGCGACAGCCTGGTTTTATACAGCCTCTTATCAAACACTTTCTCCGCATCACGGACTTTGCGCTTGATCCCGTCAGGCGTATGGACCTCCTCGATCTTTGCGCCTTTTCCGTCCACGGTACAATATGCGTCAAATCCTTCCGCAGTCTTGCTCTCATACCCGCGTTCCTTTAAAAGCAGTTCCCCGTTTAGCTTTTCATATATTATCGAACCTGTCTCTTTTACTATCCTTACCTTTAAAAGACCGGTACATATTAAAATCTCATATTCATCCTCATCAAAAGACCATTCGCAGCCGTCTGACAGGTCACTTATATCTCTGTTTCTTGTTTCGTTAAATTCCCCGCCGCATGTATACGATACCCGGATAATATCATCGGCCTGCGGAACAATGCGTATGATCCCCTCTTTCTGTTTTATAAAAAGCGCATTGCCGCGGCGGTATGAATCGATCACCCGCGCATCCGGTCTCGGCATCGGCTGTATCATATAATTTCCCCCTTTTGTTTTATGGCTTTGATAATCATCCAATAATTGATTATATTGACAATTTATGCTATGTTATACAACAAAGCCATTATATATCCCGGCTTTTATATCTGTAAAGTAAAAAATAGCGAGGTGCATCATGAAACCAAAGAACGCTTTTATCCTGGCCCTTACGGCCTTTATATGGGGGACTTCTTTCGTATCCCAGCGCGTTGGGATGAATTATCTTGAACCGTTTACATTTAACGGTGTACGAAGCATCATAGGCGGACTTACACTGATCCCATTCATCTTATTTTTAAAAAAGAGCGAAAACTATCGCAGAAAAGACCTTATCACGGGCGGTATCTTATGCGGCATACTCCTGTTTGCGGCCACCAGTATGCAGCAGATAGGGATACAATATACGACTGCGGGCAAAGCCGGATTCATAACCGCATTTTATATCGTGCTCGTCCCGATATACCAGATGTTTTTCCGCAAAAAAACAGGCCTAAAAGTCTGGATTGCCGTAGCTATCGCACTCTTAGGCCTTTATTTTCTGTGTATCACCGAAAAATTCACTATCGGAAAAGGTGATATATACATTTTCATATGCGCGCTTATATTTGCATGTCACATACTTGTTATAGATTATTTTTCTCCGAAAGTCCCCGGGATAAAAATGTCATGCATACAGTTTCTGGTATGCGGGATCATATCAATCCCATTTATGTTCATACTGGAGACTCCGAAAATATCTGCCATGACTACCGGTATCTTGCCGCTTCTTTACTCCGGAGTGCTTTCCTGCGGCGTAGCGTATACACTGCAGATCATAGGACAGAAAAACGTAAATCCCGCCATCGCCTCTCTTATAATGAGCCTTGAATCCTGCTTTTCCGTGCTCTCCGGCTGGCTCATATTGGGAGAACGCATGTCTGTAAAGGAATCTGCCGGCTGCATACTCATGTTTGCTGCCATCATACTCGCGC
>CANQDW010000020.1 GCA_947593975.1 uncultured Lachnospiraceae bacterium | reverse complement strand
AACCGCAATGATAACACCGCCGAGTCCCCTTCCAAGGTATGACAATACGTCAAGTCCCATCATCACGGCATAAAGTATACCGAGCCATTTCGCCTTTACGGGCAGTATAAAGAACAGCAGAAACTCTATGTCCGGGAATATAGTTGCGAATGCAAGGAACAGAGCCTGGTTCACATACTCAAATCCGACCGGCCATAAGCTTGACACACGGAAAATATACAGGATAAGCCCTGCCAGCACGGACAGCACAAGCCCCGAAACATAATATAGCGTAAACCTGAAAGACCCCCACATATTCTCCAGGCTGTTTCCTATCATATAATAAAGATACAGCTGTATCGCAAAAAGCAGAATGTTAACCGGGCTAAGCGAAGTTATCTCCGGGAATAAAAGAAACGTTACAAGCCGCCATATCTGCCCTCTTGCTATAGCCGAAAAATCAAGAGAAAGCCAGTATATATATATGCCGGGGTTCACAATGCCTATAAACGCGCCCACAAGCTCTATTGCCACAATATATCTCATAAGCCCATGGATACAGTATTTCCCATATTTTCTTTCTGCTTTATCAAGCCAGTTCTGCCCCATTAATATCGCCTCTCAATCAGAACATCTTCTTTTTCGCAAAGATAAGCGCCACTATTCCGGTTATGATGCACGTAGTTACCGACACGATCACAAATCCATACGGATGGTTTCCCAAAGGGATATCAGAAAAATTCATCCCGAAGAAACTTGCGATCATCGTAGGTATCGATAATACTATCGTAATAGTAGCTAAAAATTTCATTACTATGTTAAGGTTATTGGATATGACGGATGCAAACGCGTCCATCATACCGCTGAGTATCCCGCTGTATATATTTGCCATTTCTATAGCCTGCTTGTTCTCAATGATTACATCTTCAAGCAGGTCCGCATCATCAGGATATTTCTTGATCTGCTCCGTACGCACCATTTTTTCCAGCACTACTTCATTGGAACGCAGCGAAGTTGTAAAATACACCAGGCTCTTCTCAAGTTCAAGAAGCTCGATAAGCTCCTGGTTTTTCTGTGATATATGGAGTTTCTGCTCAATCTCTTCGCTTTTGCGGTCGATATTGCGCAGATACTGCAAAAACAGCGTGGCGTTCCTGTACAGTATCTGCAGGATAAGCCTTGTCTTCTTAAACGTGTAAAAAGAACGTTCACGGCCGTCCATAAAATATTTAAGGACGTTCGTTTCTTCCAGGCATACTGTGATTATCACAGAATCCGTAAGCACTATGCCAAGCGGGATCGTGACATACCTGTCCTTTTCATTATTATTCTCATGCATTGGGATATCGACGAGAATAAGCGTATAATCGTCTTCGGTCACAAGACGCGAACGCTCCTCCTCATCAAGCGGAGCTTTAAGGTCGTCAATATCTACGCCGCATTTTTCCGAAACCGTCTTAAGTTCGCTGTAATCAGGTCTTGTAAGCGCAACCCAAACGCCTTCAGAAATATCTTCCTGCACGCTAAGCACGCCATTTTCTAAAGTTTTAAATATCTGAATCATAACAATTCCTCCCGTTTTTGTCAACGAGTTCTTATTGTTGAATGGAGCTTCTGCAGCGAGCATACGCCAAGCCCGTCGTCGGATAAAACTGCCTTTATCCCTTCCGCCGTAGCCTTTGCCGCCGCCATTGTCGTTATATATGGTATCTTCTTCTTAATGGCAGTTTTTCTTATATAGCTGTCATCAAATACTTTCTCTGCCCCTGCGGGAGTATTTACCACAAGCTGGATATTGCCGTTTGTCATCTCATCGACTATATTCGGCCTTCCCTCCTGCATCTTAAATACCTTCTTTACCGGTATGCCGTTCTGTTTTATCACTTCATATGTCGAACCTGTTGCAAGTATGTTAAAATTACACTCGTAAAACATCTTTGCAATTTCCGGCAGTTCAGCTTTAGACGCCGCGTTTACCGAAAACAGTACGGTGCCGCTAAGCGGAAGGCATGTCTGCGTAGCCTCCTGCGCTTTATAGAACGCTTCTCCGAAATTCTCTGCAATTCCCAGAACCTCGCCGGTAGAACGCATCTCAGGTCCAAGCACAGGATCCACCTCAGGGAACATATTGAACGGAAATACTGCTTCTTTTACCCCGAAATGATTATACTCTTTATCACGAAGCGAAGGTACCGGAGATTCATTGCCGGTTATGTCAAGCGTGATTATCTGTGTTGCCAGCCTTACCATCTGGATATCGCATACCTTGGAAACAAGGGGCACAGTCCTTGACGCCCTCGGATTGGCTTCAAGCACATAGACAACGTCGTTTTCTATTGCATACTGCATATTCATAAGGCCGCATACGTTCATTTCGGCCGCGATCCTTCTTGTATATTCCTTTATTGTAGCCAGATGCTCGTCGGATATATGCATGGAAGGGAGTATACATGCGGAATCGCCCGAATGTATGCCCGCAAGTTCAATATGTTCCATAACCGCCGGAACAAATACGTCCTTACCGTCGCTTATGGCGTCCGCCTCGCATTCCATTGCATTTTTAAGGAACCTGTCTATAAGTATCGGCCTGTCAGGCGTTACACCTACTGCTGCCGCCATATAGCTCTTTAACATCTCAGGGTCGTTTACAACTTCCATTCCTCTTCCGCCAAGCACATATGAAGGCCTTACCATGACCGGATAACCTATCTTCTCCGCTACGGCAAGGGCTTCTTCTATATCTACCGCCATTCCCGCTTCCGGCATAGGGATATTAAGTTTTTCCATCATTGCCCTAAACAGGTCGCGGTCTTCAGCCATATCGATAACAGAAGGCTTGGTGCCAAGTATATTTACCCCGTATTTTTCAAGGTCAGCCGCAAGGTTAAGCGGAGTCTGTCCTCCGAACTGCGCTATGACGCCGACCGGCTTTTCCTTTTCATATATGCTGAGAACATCTTCCAGTGTAAGCGGTTCAAAATACAGTTTGTCTGAAGTATCATAATCCGTCGAAACCGTTTCCGGATTGCAGTTTACGATGATCGTCTCAAATCCCATTTCCTTAAGCGAAAGCGCCGCATGTACGCAGCAGTAATCAAACTCTATGCCCTGTCCGATACGGTTCGGGCCGCCGCCAAGGATCATTATCTTCTTTTTGTCGCTTGCGACAGATACGGAGTCCTCTGCATTATACGTTGAATAATAGTACGCGCTGTCCTGCGTTCCCGATACATGCACGCCTTCCAAGCCTTCCGTCGCTCCAAGTAAGATCCTCTTATTTCGTATAAGCTCTTCAGGCACTTCAAGTATGCTGCTTAAGTATCTGTCAGAAAATCCGTTTTTCTTCGCAGACACAAGCATATCGTCTTTTGGCAGACCTCCCTTAAATGCAAGGAGTTTCTCTTCTTCATCTACAAGTTCTTTCATCTGTTCAATAAAATATTTTTTAATATGGGTAAGCTCATAGAGGCTGTCAACCAAAGCCCCTTTCCTCAGCGCTTCATACATGATGAACTGACGCTCGCTCGACGGAACCTTAAGCATTTCCATAAGTTCCGAAAGGCTCTTTTCATGGAAATCCTTTGCAAAGCCGAGACCGTAGCGTCCTGTTTCCAGCGAACGGATAGCTTTCTGGAAAGCTTCCTTATATGTCTTTCCTATACTCATGACTTCGCCGACCGCCCGCATCTGCGTACCGAGCTCATCTTTGCTGCCTTTGAATTTTTCAAACGCCCATCTTGCAAATTTGATAACTATATAATCCCCGTCAGGAACATACTTATCAAGCGTTCCGTATTTTCCGCACGGGATCTCGTCTAACGTAAGCCCGCTTGCCAGCATTGCCGATACGAGCGCGATAGGGAAACCTGTCGCTTTGCTTGCAAGCGCTGAAGATCTTGACGTTCTCGGATTAATCTCTATAACTACAATTCTATCTGAAACAGGATCATGGGCAAACTGGACGTTGGTTCCTCCGATAACTTCTATGGCTTCTACTATTTTGTACGCTTGTTCCTGAAGCCTTCTCTGCACATCCTCTGATATCGTAAGCATAGGCGCCGCGCAGAAAGAATCCCCCGTATGTACTCCCATGGGATCGATATTTTCAATAAAACATACCGTAATGAGGTTATTTTTGGCGTCGCGCACTACTTCAAGCTCAAGTTCTTCCCAGCCGATCACCGATTCTTCAACAAGGACCTGTCCCACAAGACTTGCCTGCAGCCCTCTTGAAACTATCGTCTCCAATTCCTCCGCATTATATACAAGCCCGCCGCCGGCGCCGCCCATTGTATATGCCGGACGTATTACAACCGGATAGCCAAGCTCATCGGCTATTTTAAGAGCTTCTTCCACGCTATAAGCGACTTCGCTTTTTGCCATCTCTATCCCGAGGCTGTTCATCGTATTTTTAAATTCTATACGGTCTTCCCCTCTTTCTATGGCGTCTACCTGCACGCCGATGACTTTCACGCCGTATTTGTCAAGTATGCCTGCATTTGCAAGCTCCGCACATAAATTAAGTCCTGACTGTCCTCCAAGATTAGGAAGCAGGGCATCAGGCCTTTCCTTTTCTATGATCTGTTCAAGACGCGCCACATTAAGCGGCTCAATATAAGTTATGTCTGCCGTACCCGGATCCGTCATGATAGTTGCCGGATTGGAATTGACAAGTACTATTTCATATCCAAGTGATTTGAGTGCTTTACATGCCTGGGTTCCCGAATAATCAAATTCACATGCCTGTCCGATTATTATCGGTCCTGAGCCGATGATAAGTACTTTATGAATATCTGTTCTTTTTCCCATTTATATTTGTCCTCCTGTTATTTGTTCCCATTAAAGTATACTTCCCATAATTAATGGTGTCAACCAAAAAAGGGAGCCTTATGTCCAATTTTTGCAATCAAAAGACTCCCCTCTTTAAGGTATTATTCTTTTTGCGGCAGGATCACTGTGATCCCCGGTTTAAGAAGCATATCGGAAAGCGTGTTCATTTTAAGTATATCCTCAAAGTCTATTCCAAACCTGTCAAGTATATACTGCACAGACTCCCCGTCTTTTATTACATATGCAAAAGTTTTATCATGTTCTTCTTTATCCTTATCGTCATCCGTATTGTTCATGCCGTTATCCATTCCCATATCCGTATCAAAACCGTTCATATGCTTTGTGGGTATACAGATCCTCATCCCTATTCCGAGATTATATACATCTACATATGGATTAGCTCGCAGTATCATAACAAGCGGCACATTATACTGCCTGCTTAAAGAATACAGCGTATCGCCTTTTCTTACCGTGTGGACAATTCCATTGCAATAATTATTCATAATGATTTAACCTTATTTTTTTACTATTAATATATGTACTTACGCCGTATATTGTGATATAATTTCACCGTTATACAATTATTTTATAGGGGGAATCTTAATGAGAGTATTTACGCTTCTTTTTGTGATCTTAATATCCGTGGTCCTTATATACCGCGTATGCGTGATATCAGGAATAAAACTCCCGAAAAATAAGTTTATCACGAAATACATTATCGGTTCCGCGCGCGGAAGGTACGGCGGCGAGAGGGTATCGAAAAAAGATATCGTCCGCGTAGGGCTTTGCGCCCTCCTTTTCAGGCTTTCCATATATTTTGTATCGTATCTCGCGCTGGTATTCATATATGCCCACGATATATCAAATATCGACTTTTTGTCCTGGTGGAACAAATGGGACGCCCCGAAATATCTCGGGATAATAGAAGGCGGATACACTAATCTGCCCCTTGACGGCATAAACGGCATGGGCGACGGCGTATACCAGACGCTTGTATTTCTCCCGCTCTATCCTTTTTTGGTATGGCTGCTTAATTTCCTTATAAACAGTCCTATGCTTTCCGCCGTTATCATGTCCGCGCTTTGCTACGTTGGCGGAATAATCTTTCTCTACATGGCAGCGGCGTTTAAATACAACAAGTCCATTGCCGAAAAGGCTGCCGTGCTTATCTCGGTATTCCCCTTCGGTTTTTATTTTTCGTGTATGCTCCCGGAAAGCATGGTCCTTCTTACGGCGTCCGCATGCATATACTTTTCATTTAAAAAGAAGTGGTGGATCGCCGGTATATTCGGTATGCTGTGCACGCTCACCAAGCTGCAGGGCATAACAATACTGGCATTTATGGGAATAGAATGGCTTGAAAGCAATGAGATATTCCTTCTTATCAGGAAAAAAGACTGGAAAGCCTTTTTCAAAAACCTCATATCCCTTATACCGATGTGCTTTCCTTTCATCGGGATATTAATATACCTTGTCATTAACTATTATTATACATCAGACGCATTTTATTTCCTTAAGCTCCAGAAATATATATGGTCGCATTCCTTTGCCGACTGCGGCATCTGCCTAAACAATATATTGGAGCAGATATTAAAGACCCCTGCCGATATAGACGCCGCGCGCAACATAATCGGCATGTACATTCCGGAATTCCTGCTGTTTTTCCTTGCGATATATGTAATATACCGCAGCGTAAACAAAAACCGAAGCAGCCTCTCTGTGTTCCTGCTTTTCTATACTGTATTAAGCTATTCGGCAGACTGGGTCATAAGCGGCGCAAGATACTTAAGCATCGCCATCCCGCTCTTTATACTGTCTGCCGAACTTGTTGAAAAACGCCCCGTATTATACAGGTTCCTTGTATTCTTCGGGCTCACTCTCCAGGTTATATTCATGTACTGCCATCTAAGCTATACCGGCATAGTAGTATAAGAGCTTATCTGTTATGGTTCCTGCGCCTGTTTTTTGAGCCGCCGAAATAATTTTTCCGGTCCCGCCCGCGGCTTTTGTTTCTGCCGCCGTGGTTTTTGCTGTCTTTTTTGCTCCTTTTATAGCTCTTATACTCATCGCTGTCAAACCAGCTGTGGTCAAGCTTCATCTCTTCTACTTCTTCGCCGATCTGCATTTTAAGCAGCGCTGCGGCAAGTTCAATTGTATTGAAGTCTTCCTCATCAAGCTGGTTTTCAATATATTTTATAAGGGAATACAAAGGCCTTCCGTCATCATTTATAAGCTCCTTTACCCTGCTCATTATATTGTCAGCTTTCGCATGGTTGATATCTCTTGCGGAAGGCACATGCCTTGCCTTAATACGCGTCTTACATACATTTTCTATATCACGTATCTTATATATCTCCCTGCCTACGACAAGCGTAAATGAACGTCCGGATCTGCCCGCGCGCCCGGTCCTTCCTATCCTGTGCACGTAATATTCTATATCCTGCGGTATATCATAATTAAACACTGCTTCGATGTCAGTGATATCAATTCCTCTTGCCGCCACGTCGGTAGCTATAAGTATATCGGTAAAACCTTTCCTGAAAGAGTTCATTATGCGGTCCCTCTCAGCCTGGCTCATATCGCCGTGGAAACCTTCCGCAAAATATCCCCTTCCCTTTAACACTTCCGCAAGCTCGTCTACTTTCTTCTTGGTGTTGCAGAATATAAGCGACCGCTTCGGATTGTAATAATCGAGAAGCCTTGCGGTAACTTCATCCTTGTTCTTCTGTTTTACTTCATAATAATACTGCCTTACAAGAGGTATCGTAAGTTCCTTTGCTGCAACTTTTACAAACACCGCGTCAGGCTTCTGGTATTTTTTCGTTATGCTAAGTATCGGCTTAGGCATGGTTGCGGAAAAAAGTCCTGTCTGATGCTCTTTCGGTATGGCGTCAAGTATCGTTTCTATATCTTCCCGAAATCCCATATTAAGCATCTCATCCGCTTCATCAAGCACGATCGTCTTTAAGTTCCCGAGTTTTAACGTATGGCGCCTCATATGATCCATGACCCTTCCGGGAGTGCCTACTACTATCTGCACTCCGCCGCGAAGCGACCTTATCTGCTTATTGATATCCTGTCCGCCGTATATGGGCAGCACCCTTACTCCGTCGATATATTTTCCGAATTTCCTTATCTCCTCGGCAGCCTGTATCGCAAGTTCCCTCGTAGGACACAATATAAGAGCCTGAAGATTTTTTTCTTCAGGCTCGGTCATCTGCAATATAGGAATACCAAATGCTGCCGTTTTGCCGGTTCCCGTCTGCGCCTGTCCTATTACGTCTTTTCCTTCCAAAAACACGAATATCGCCTGTGCCTGTATCGGAGTCATGTTCTCAAATCCCATTTCCTTTACGGCACGCAGTATGCGCGGCTCAAGTCCGGAATCCTCATAACTTATTTCATTTAATTCCTTATTCATATTAAATTACATTCCTTCTATAGTTTCCATTATATAATTGGCAAATTCTTCGCCTGTCGCTCCGGTATTCCTGCCGGTCATAACAAGCTTTCTCTCTTTTATCGTACATATATCCAAAGCTTCATATAATTTATCGGATTCTTCTATATATCCGATATGGTTAAGGAGCATTGCGCCCGCTCTTATAACGCTGCACGGATCCGCGTACTGCGCCCTGCCTTCTTCCACCATTCTCGGAGCGGAACCGTGTATGGCTTCAAACATCGCATATTTCTTACCGATATTTGCGCTTCCGGCAGTTCCTACGCCGCCCTGGAGCTCTGCCGCCTCGTCAGTGATTATATCCCCGTACAGGTTAGGGAGCACGACAACTTCAAAATCTTTTCTCCTCATCTCATCCAAAAGCTTTGCGGTCATTATATCTATGTACCAGTCGTCAGCCGAAATCTGCGGATAATCCTTTGCGATCTCATAGAACGTATCAAGGAATTTTCCGTCCGTCGTCTTAATGATATTTGCCTTGGTAACTGCAGTCACGCGTTTCTTATTATTAGCCTTTGCATATTCAAACGCCGCGCGTATGATCCTCTCGCAGCCCTGCGTAGTCGCGATCGTAAAGTCTATTCCAAGGTCGCCAGTTACGTTAACGCCCTCTTTTCCTGCCGCATAACCGCCCTCGGTATTCTCACGGTAGAAAGTCCAGTCGATCCCAAGTTCCGGGATCCTTACCGGCCTTACGTTTGCGAACAGATCAAGCTCTTTTCTCATAGCTACGTTGGCGGACTCTACGTTCGGCCACTTATCTCCCTTTCTCGGCGTCGTTGTAGGGCCTTTAAGGATCACGTCGCATTCCTTAAGCTCCGCAAGCACTTCTTTTGGTATTGCAGCCATCTCGGCAGCGCGCCTTTCGATCGTAAGGCCGTCTATTACCTTAAATTCCACTTTTCCTTTTGCTATCTCATCCTTAAGGAGATATTCGAGCACCCTCTGCGCCTGCGCGGTTATTGCAGGGCCTATTCCGTCTCCTCCGCATACTCCTATAACGATCTTATCAAGCGCCCGATAATCCGTAAAATCACCCTGCGCTTTCATCTGCTCTACACGCATAAGCTGTTTTTTCAGCAGTTCGCCGAATTGTTCCTGTGCTTTTTTGATCTCATTCTCAAACATAATAAACCTCCTGATTAAATATTATCTATCTGCCAGTCAACAGGTGTTTCCCCGTTGGCTTTAAGAAATTCATTAGCCTTACTAAAATGCCTGCATCCGAAAAATCCGTTATAAGCCGACAGCGGGCTCGGATGCGCCGCTTCCAGTATAAGATGCTTTTTATTGGTAAGCATCGGTTTCTTAGCCCTTGCGGGTCTTCCCCAGAGCATATACACCACGGGCCTGTCCTGCGCGTTTACCGCCTGTATCGCAGCATCGGTAAACTGCTCCCAGCCCATATTTTTATGCGAATTGGCAATCCCCTGCCTTACCGTGAGCACGGTGTTAAGAAGCAGGACTCCTTCATCCGCCCATTTCTTCAGATAACCGTTATTAGGTATGTAACATCCCAGATCTGAATTAAGTTCCTTATATATATTAACAAGCGACGGGGGTATATCAACTCCCTCTTTTACCGAAAAGCACAATCCGTGCGCCTGGTTGGGACCGTGGTACGGGTCCTGTCCAAGTATCACAACCTTCACTTTGCTAAGCGGAGTAAAATGGAACGCATTGAAAATGTCATCTGCCGGCGGATATATGATGTGCTTTTTATATTCATCGATCACGAATCTGTACAGCGAAGCGTAGTACGGCTTCGCAAACTCAGGGTTTAACGCGTAAAGCCAGTCATTTTTTATAGCTCCCATAACTTTCCTCCTAAATCCTTACGCTTACATTATTATCGAAAAGATATTTCTTAAGATCCATTATTTCAAGTTCCTTATAATGGAATAACGACGCTGCAAGCACGGCGTCCGCATGTCCTTCATTTATCGCGTCAAGAAAATGCTCTTTCTTTCCCGCGCCTCCCGATGCAATGACCGGTATGCTCACGGCGTCCGCAACAGTTCTTGTAAGCTCTATATCATAGCCGTCTTTTGTTCCGTCGCAGTCCATACTTGTAAGAAGTATCTCTCCGGCTCCAAGCTCATTTGCTTTTACCGCCCATTCCACAGCGTCTATCCCCATATCAATACGGCCGCCGTTTTTATATATGTTCCATCCGCTGCCGTCTTTTCTTCTCTTTGCATCTATCGCCACTACAACGCACTGGCTTCCGAATTTGAGCGCCGCTTCGGATATAAGCTTTGGATTCATGATGGCCGCCGTATTAACGGCAATCTTATCCGCTCCTTCCCTTAAGATAACCTTAAAATCCTCCACGGTCCGTATGCCGCCTCCCACGGTAAACGGGATAAATACCGTCTCGGCAACTTTTCTTACCATATCGAGTTTGATATCCCTTGCATCGCTTGATGCGGTTATATCAAGGAACACAAGCTCGTCCGCTCCGCATTCTCCATATGCCCTGCCGACTTCCACGGGATCGCCCGCGTCTTTTAGATTAACAAAATTAATGCCTTTTACGACCCTGCCTTCATTCACGTCAAGACAGGGGATGATCCTCTTAGTAAACATGTGATTCTCCTTATAGGTATATGCGCTCTATAATGAAACAAAATTCTTAAGTATCTTAAGGCCCGTATCCCCGCTCTTTTCAGGGTGGAACTGACAGGCATATACATTCCCGCACTCTACCGCGGCGTGGATATGGTTGGTATATTCCGCTTCCGCCGTTACTATATCCTCATCCTCCGCCTTAAGATAATATGAATGTACAAAATATACGTAGGCGCCTTCATCTATACCCTTAAATAATTTTGACTTTCTCGGAAAATGAAGCGAGTTCCAGCCCATGTGCGGGATCTTATGTATCCCGTCGCGGTCCATCGCGCATATCCTGCCTTTAAGTACAGATAAACCGCGCGCGCCCGGCGACTCGTCGCTCTCATCGAACAGAAGCTGAAGCCCAAGGCATATCCCAAGAAAAGGAGTGCCACAACTGACACTCTGCTTAATGGCTTCTATAAGCCCGTATGAGCGAAGTTTTTCCATGGAATCACCAAAGGCTCCGACTCCCGGAAGTATGACTTTGTCCGCCGCAAGTATCGTTTCCGCGTCCCTTGTAACTACCGGCGACTCGCCTATATACTCAAGCGCTTTCTGTACGCTTTTAAGGTTTCCTGCGTCATAATCAATTATTGCTATCATCCTGCTATCCCCTATGTTTTTATTCCATTAGACAGCATAGCACACCGCGGACGGTTTGTCTACTTTTCATTTGCGGATCAGTTCTTTGCGCATTCAAGCTCAAACCAGAACTCAACGCCGTCGTCACAGTTATTTACCCCGCATTCCCTGTTAAATGTATTCATCACGGCTTTTACAATGGAAAGGCCTATGCCGTTGCCGCCATACTCCCTTGTCCTTGCCTTATCTACCTTATAAAACTTAACCCATATCTTATCAAGTTCATCCTCCGGTATCTTATCGCCCGTATTTACAACGCTTATCCTCACTACGTCCCCGCGCCTCTTTGTATATATCCTTATAATGCCCGAGTCATTCACATGGTTAAGCGCATTGCTTACATAATTGGTGAGCACTTCTTCCACGAGATATTCCTCCGCCCATACAAACACGGGAAGCGGTTCATACATTACAAGGTTGACGTTTTTCTGCTTAAATATGATATCTGAAGCCGACACCACGGATTTGATCAATTCCACGACGTCAAAACGTTCCATGTCAGGTTTATCGGTGCCGAATTCAAGCTGGTTAAGGTCAAGCAGCCTTCTTACCATCCTGTTCATTTTATGCGCTTCATCAATGATAACGTCGCAATAGAATTTCCTGTCGTTCGCATCATCTATAACGCCGTCCGAAAGACCTTCCGCATAACCCTGAATAAGCGCGATCGGCGTTTTAAGCTCATGCGATACATTCGACAGAAATTCCTGCCGCATCTCATCTATCTGCATCTTCTTTTTGATATCCGACTGCAGCTCGTTATTCGCGCTTTTAAGCTCCGAAACAGTGCTTTCAAGCTGAGACGAGAGCATATTCATGCTTTTTCCGAGCCTTCCTATCTCATCGTCCGTTTTCACATCATATTTTGCGTCAAAATCAAGTCCCGCCATTCTGTCCGCAATATCAGACAGCTCTAATATCGGCTTGGTAAACCTTCTTCCGATAAAAAACATCGCAAGGACTCCCAAAAGCACAGCCAGTATGCCTATATAAGTAATAAACTTATTCGTTACCGCCGCGCTTTCCTTGATATTCTGATAATTGGCGCGCAGGAATATAAAGGTCGTTCTGTTCACTTTTCCGAAAAGCTCCAGATAATTAGACCCTATTTTATCATCAAATATTTTATACATCTGATAGTTGTCCGTACCCGCGATTTCCTGATAACTGCTGTCAAGGCTGCTCCAGCCGTAATAATCATTTACATAATTATCGAGCCGGTCTTTTATTATATTAAAAGCGGTACTGCCCGAATCCACGTCAGGATATGAAAAATTATAATAATTCCATATCATGTCGCTCGTGATCGAAAATACATAGAGAGTCACGCCGTTGTTGGCGCTCAGACTATCCAGATAATAATAACTTTCTTCTGATGCATAAGTATCCATATCCCGCACATCATTATATACATCTATAAGGACATTTTTCTTCTGATGCGTATAATATGTCTCAAGGAACGAAATATTCATAAAAATATTGGCTGCTACAAAGATAACTATAAATGAAGCCAGTATAATAATAAGCCTTGTACGAATGGAATGTTTCATACGCCTCACCCCTGCTCCGCTTCAAACTTGTAACCCATTCCCCATATAGTTTTAATATAACTGCCTTTATCTCCCATCTTGTTCCTGAGTTTCTTTACATGCGTGTCAATCGTCCTGGCATCGCCATAATAATCATAATTCCACACATTATTCAGGATCTTTTCCCTTGAAAGCGCAATCCCTTTATTATCTATAAAATATGCCAGAAGTTCAAATTCCTTAAAACTAAGCTCAAGCTTCTTTCCGTCAATGCTTACTTCGTGAGCGCTCTTATCGAGGATTATCCCTCCTATCTCAACAACTTCGTCTCCGATAACGCTTGCTCTCCTCAGAAGCGCTTCAACCCTTGCCACAAGGATCTTAGGACTAAAAGGCTTTGAAATATATTCATCCACTCCAAGCTCAAATCCCAACAGTTCATCCCTTTCTCCGGCTTTCGCCGTAAGCATGACTATAGGCACTTTGGAATACTGCCTGATCTCACGGCATACCGCCCAGCCGTCCATCTTAGGCATCATGATATCAAGGATCACAAGGCCGATATTCTTCTCTTTAAAAAAGATATCTATCGCTTCCTCGCCATTGGCAGCTTCAAGCACGATAAAATCCTTCTTTACAAGAAAATCCCTTACCAGCTTTCTCATTCTCTGTTCATCGTCAACAACAAGTATTTTTACATTATCCATCACTAACACCTCTTATTTAAGCCCGGTTATATCTGCCCATTCCTTGATGTGATTTTTAACGTTCTCCCTTAACATCGCATCTTTGGGATTCTCCGCGTAGCCTTCCTCATAATCGGCTTCCATTTCTTCTATCGTCTTCGTCTTCTCTTCTCCGTTTTCATACTCTATATAGTATATAAGGAGATTCTTATATTCTTCCTCGCTAAGAGTAATATTTTCCTTTGCCGCTATTGTCTTAGCAGTCATTTTCTCAAGCGCCGCATCTTCGCCGGCTTCCGTAAGGTCGTCTTCCGTCATTCCGAAGGATTCAAGGATATCTTCAACCGACGCTCCGGAAAGATCCGCAAAATTAGCGTAACTCTGCTTCGTTTCCTTCATTGCGATATCAAGCTCGCCTTTATGGTATTTCTTTACCTTGACTTTATCAAGGACTTCCTCCCACACATTATCAGCAAGGCTGTCTACGTTATCCTGATAAAGCGTTTCCTTTATATAGTCGTTAAAGCCCGACACGCTTTGACATTCCCCCTCGGAATAATCCGAAACGAACTCGTCCGTAAGCTGCTGTTCTTTCTGCTCGCCGCATATATAATTAAGCGTCACCAAAAATTCAGCCGTCTTTCCGTCAAGGAGTTCATCGCCATAATCTTCGGGGATCTCTATTGTAATAGTTTTCGATTCACCTGTGTTCATGCCCGGTATCTGTTCGTCAAATTCGGCAAAATAATCTTCATCGCCAAGCGTGGTATATTCATTTTCGGAAGTATAATCATCTATGACGTTTCCATCCACAGTGCATTTGTAATCGATATTTACCATATCGCCTTCCTTTGCCGTTCCGGAAAGCTCCTCATAAGACTCGGCGTCTTCTAAGATATATTCAATCTCCTCCGCAACGTCCTCATCCGTAACTTCAACAGAATACGGTATGTTTTTATATTTGCCAAGCTTAATATATCCCTTTTCCTCATAGTCAACCGGCACGCCGTATTCTACCTTACTTATCTTTTCATTTTCCCCGTGTATGATAACGTATAATATTATTATGACCAAAACTACTATTAACGCCGACACAGCATAAATGACCGGTTTTTTATTATTCTTTTTGCTGCCTTTCTTACTGATATTCTTTCTTCCTGCCATGAAACTATCCTCCGCTGCTGTTTTGTTTGATTACCTGAAATATCTTACGCCCGACTCAAAAAGCCTCTGATTTTGGTTTCCGTATATATTTATCGCAACGCTGTCGCCGATACGTTCCGAATGCGCCATTTTTCCGAGAACGCGTCCGTCGGGGCTCGTAATTCCCTCGATCGAATAATATGAGCCGTTCGGGTTGAACGCTTCGTCCATAGTGGATTTTTTGTTAAGGTCCACATACTGCGTAGCTACCTGTCCGTTTTCAAATAATTTTTTGATCCACGCTTCATCCGCTACGAAACGTCCCTCGCCATGTGACGCCGGTATCGCAAATACCTCTCCGGGTTCTGCTCCCAAAAACCATGGCGACTTGTTCGATACTACCTTTGTGTATACCGATTTTGATATATGGCGTCCTATACTGTTCGTAGTAAGCGTAGGCGAATCAGGCTTCTGCTCGCATATTTTTCCGTAAGGGACAAGCCCAAGTTTGATAAGCGCCTGGAAACCGTTGCATATGCCGAGTACAAGTCCGTCCCTGTTGTCAAGGAGGTCATGCACGGCATCCGCGATACGTTCATTTCTGAATACCGAAGCTATGAACTTAGCGGAACCGTCAGGTTCGTCGCCTGCGCTGAAACCGCCTGATATCATAAGGATCTGCGATGAACGTATAGCCTTTTCAAACGTATTCACAGAATTTCTTATATCGCTTTCCGACATATTGCAGAACACCCTGCTGTCCACCTCTGCGCCCGCTTTTTCAAACGCCAGAGCAGTATCGTATTCGCAGTTGGTTCCCGGAAATACAGGTATGAATACTTTAGGTCTCGCAATTTTATTCTTTGCCGTATATACGTTTTTGCACACATACAGATCGTCGCATGTTCCGACATTTTCCGGTTCTGATTCGGTCGGGAATACTTTTTCAAGCGCAGACGTCCACGCCGAAAGCGCATCCTTAATGTCTATCACAATATCGCCGTATGCAAACTCTGCCTTATCCGTAATCGTTCCGACATTTATATGATCGATATCTATCTTATCCATATCGCTTTCTGCGACTTCTGCGACAAATCCGCCGTACATCTGCGCAAAAAACATATCCTTATCTAACGAAGCATCCACAGACACGCCAAGCATATTGCCGAACGCCATCTTGCTTACAGCCTCGCATATACCGCCGTAACCTATCGCATATACCGATTTAAATATGCCCTCTTTGATAAGCGCCTGTACTTTATCATAAAGAGCGGCAACATATCCGTAATCAGGTATATCATACTCATCTTTCTTAATGTCAATGGCAATGATCTTATTGCCCGCCGTCTTAAATTCAGGAGTGATCACATCGCCCGTTTTAGCTACATCCACGGCAAAAGAGCACAGTGTCGGCGGCACATTGATATCATTAAACGTTCCCGACATACTGTCCTTTCCTCCGATGGAAGGAAGCCCGAGTTTCATCTGCGCGTCAAATGCACCGAGAAGCGCGGCCATAGGTTCGCCCCAGTCTTCCTTATTATCTCCGAGCCTTCTGAAATATTCCTGGAAAGTAAATCTTATCTTATGATAATCGCCGCCTGCGGCAACTATCTTTGCGACTGAATTAAGTATCGCATATTCCGAACCGTGATACGGGCTCCAGCTTGAAAGATACGGATCAAGGCCGTAACTCATCATCGTTACGGTATCGCATGTTCCCGAAAAATCGGGAAGCTTTGCCGCCATCGTCTGAATAGGCGTAAGCTGATATTTTCCTCCATAAGGCATAAGTACCGTGCCTGCGCCTATCGAGCTGTCAAACATCTCAACGAGTCCTTTTTGCGAACATACATTAAGATCCGATAATGTATCGAGCCATTTTTCTTTCACATCGCCAACCTGCTTTTTCGCAAAATACCTCTTGCTGTCATCGGGCATCTTAACCCGTACGTCAGTTTCCTGATGGGCTCCGTTAGTATCAAGGAACGCGCGCGACAGATTAACGATAGTCTTGCCTCTCCATTTCATCACAAGCCTTGGTTCTTTGGTAACTACCGCTACAGCTACCGCCTCAAGGTTCTCCTCTGCGGCATACGCCAACATCTTATCAACATCTTTTTTATCTACAACAACCGCCATTCGTTCCTGCGATTCTGAAATGGCAAGCTCGGTACCGTCAAGACCGGCATATTTTTTAGGCACTTTATCAAGGTCGATATCAAGTCCGGCAGCCAGCTCTCCGATCGCAACCGACACGCCGCCCGCGCCGAAGTCGTTGCACTTCCGGATCAACCGGCTCACTTCCTCCCGGCGAAACAGGCGCTGGATCTTTCTCTCCGTCGGCGGATTGCCTTTCTGCACTTCCGCCCCGCATGTATGGATGGATTCCTCCGTATGGACTTTGGACGATCCCGTCGCGCCGCCGCAGCCGTCGCGTCCGGTCCTGCCGCCCAGCAGGATGATCTGGTCGCCGGGTTCGGAACTTTCCCGGATGACGCAGCGCCTTGGCGCGGCGCCCATCACAGCCCCGATCTCCATGCGCTTCGCAACATAATTGGGATGATAGACTTCGTTTACAAGTCCGGTTGCAAGTCCTATCTGGTTTCCGTATGAACTGTAACCGCTTGCCGCTCCGGTCGTTATCTTTCTCTGCGAAAGCTTGCCCGCAAGCGTATCCTTAAGCGATACCGTAGGGTCCGCCGCTCCCGTAACCCTCATTGCCTGATACACGTATCCGCGTCCTGAGAGCGGGTCGCGTATCGCGCCGCCAAGACATGTAGCGGCGCCTCCAAAAGGCTCTATCTCCGTAGGATGATTATGCGTCTCATTCTTAAAGAATACCAGCCACTCTTCTTCCTTTCCGTTTACAGTAACCGGAACGACTATAGAACATGCGTTGATCTCATCGGATTCTTCCATGTCCTGAAGCTTTCCGTCTGCTTTAAGCTTTTTCATTGCCATAAGCGCGATATCCATTAACGACACGTATTTATCGTCACGGCCTGCGTATATCTCATCATATGCTTTTTTATATGCATCAAACGTCTCTTCAAACGGTTTCTTATAAGTTCCGTCTTCAAAAGATATGTTTTTAAGTTCCGTAAGAAATGTAGTATGGCGGCAGTGATCCGACCAGTACGTATCAAGCACGCGGATCTCGGTAAATGTAGGATCCCTTTTTTCCTCGTTCTTATAATAATTCTGGATATGTATAAAATCCTTAAACGTCATTGCCAGATTAAGGGAATCATACAGTTTCTTAAGTTCATCTTCGGGCATACCGGCAAAACCTTCAAACACCGAAATATCAGCCGGTTCGTCAAATACCGTAACCAGCGTGTCCGGTACCTTCTCATCCGTAAGCCTTGAATCTACCGGGTTAATGCAGTAAGATCTGATCCTTTCAAATTCCTCATCCGTAATGCTTCCGCAAAGAACGTAAGTTGTTGCCGAGCGAATCACCGGCTCCTCAGATTCATTGAGCAGTTTTACGCACTGTTCGGCGGAATCCGCTCTCTGGTCGAACTGTCCCGGGAGATACTCCACTGAAAAGATCCTGTCCGCAGGATCGTATGGGAACGTACTCTCATACACATCATCCACCGGAGGTTCTGAAAATATCGTATTTAACGCTTTTTTGTATGTATCATCAGAGATATTTTCAACATCATACCTGACAAGGATCCTTACGTCCGTAAGCGTCCTTATATCAAGATATCTGTTAATTTCCTTCTTCAGATCTTTAGCTGCGATCCTGTACGCAGACTTTTTCTCAACATATATCCGTCTTACCATGCCCACTTTGATCATCTCCTTATATTCTAAAACAGCTCCGGCATATATAAACAAGCCGGAGCCTTTAATTTTACATAATTTAATTTATTGTAGTTTTTCCAAATTCAACTTTATCCCATTCAGAATCATTGACATCAATATAATACTTTTCAACTTCCAATTTATCTATCTCTTCATCAAACACCCTGTTTTCTTCCTCTGTTATCAGGGATTCACATTCTGAATCATAACGCGCCGTACTGTTGTTATCAACCATTTTGATAATATAGCATCCGTTTGAATCCGAAACGACCTGAGGCGATATCGTCTCATTGTCCATCGCTTTGATCTCGGCAACAAGCGTATCGTCAAGACCTATTGATTCCGCCGTATCCGTTTCGATAAAACTCTTGGTAGTATACTTGATATTCGTGCCTTCCGGAGCTTTAGGACCCGGCGCCGGCGTAGGAGTTGCTTCCGCTCCTTCTTCCGTACTCTGCGCGGAAGAGCCGTTATCAATATACGTGGTAAAATCGGAAAGACTCGCTATATCGGCATACGAAGCCGAAAGTTCTGCGACAGCCGCCTGTTTTTCCTCGTCGGTCATCGGCACGCTTGTACCTGCCTCGTCAGTCTTCGTATACGGGATATAATAATACTGTATATCATATTCCCTGTAATCCGCAGGATTTAACTCCGCCGTGATCGCAGCATCATCAATATCAAATGAATCTATCCAGTCGCTTTTATATCTGTCGGCAAGAGTCTTCATCTTATAATAATCCACCAGATCATTCTTGGAAATTCCCGACTTATTCCTTACTGCCGCCGTCATCTGGTCAAACGCTTCAGACGCGTCCTGTTCAATAGTGGAATTCTCATCATCACTGAGAGTATAACCGTTTGCTTCCGCTTCATAATACATCATGTATTTCTGTATAACGGATTCCAAGGTATTGTCCTTTAAGATCTCGGCGTTAGTCATTCCGTCGTCATTCTCCAAAGACCAGTAATCCGAACCGTAATTCTGCTTATACAGCGAATTCATATATTCTCCGGTCGATTCGTTCATATACACGTCAACCATCATATCGCTCAGATATACTTTCTTATCGTTGATCTTAAATATAAGCCTTGGGTGAAGGTTCTCCCAACATACCATTATCACCAAAAAAAGCACTATCACTGCGCATATTCCGGATACTATCATTATTTTCATCCTGTTTTGCGCAGGCTGCCCTGTTTTCTGTTTCTTCTCATTGTTATTCATTGTCTGGTTAGAAATACGTTTTGCTGAATTCATTTGCTAATTTCCTTTCCGGTTATTTATTCCGCTCCTCTGCCGAATATGACAACCCATACTGTTTTTAGAAGGATCTTGATATCTTTCGTTATGGACCATGTATCAATATATTCGCAGTCCATCCTTACAATATCGTCAAAATCCGCTACGGAATTCCTTCCGCTCACCTGCCATACGCCCGTAAGACCCGGCTTAATGCTCATACGCCTCTTCTGGTTGGAATCATAATTATTATATTCCTCCTCTGTAGGCGGCCTTGTGCCCACAAGGCTCATATCGCCCTTAAGCACATTAATGAACTGCGGGAGCTCGTCGATGCTCGTCTTCCTTAAAAACTTACCGACTCTGGTTATACGCGGGTCATCTTTTATCTTAAAGATAGGTCCGGTCATCTCGTTGCGGTTCATAAGTTCCGTTTTCTTCTCTTCCGCGTCCGCGCACATTGACCTGAACTTATATATATTAAACTTTCTTCCGTTCTTTCCTATCCTGGTCTGCGTAAACAGCACAGGTCCCTTGGAATCCAGTTTAATAATAGGTCCGAATATAAGCATTGCAATCCCAAAGAAAAACATTCCGACTATACCGCCGACAATATCCATTGCCCGCTTCAGCGCAACCTGCCAAAACGTATAATCCTGTTTTCTGTAAGTTATAACCCCAAGCATTCCCAGATTATCAAAGTTCCTGCCGACAGCAACCGGAAGATCGTATTCCGGCAGATTAAGGTGTACGATAATACCCATATCCACAAACTGTGAAACGATATTATTAAGGTACTTATACATATACGGAACAGTATTTATAATAACTGAGTCGATCGCATTTTTCTTAACGGCATCATAGTAGTTCGTAACATCAGCCACCACTTCTATGCCGTCTATCTTTTCTCCCTGCATATTTTTATCAAGGACTGCAATGACTTTAATACGGAAATGCCAGTTTTTTGTCTGTTTTATCCTCTTAAGGACCGTCTCGGCATCATCGGCGTATGTAACGAGCATTACCCTCTCACAATAACTCGTATGCCTGAAATGCTTCGTGATAAAGTACTTGAACAGACAATGCACTAATATCATAAGCAGGATGTCTATCACAAAAAATAGAACAAATTGTATCCTTGAATATAATTCACTGCTCTTGGTAACATACATATATACAAGGGCAAACACTATCATATAAAAATGTTTCTCAAGAATCTTGTATATACCCCGGCGGTAAGACACTTGCGTAAATAAGTTTTCATGCTGCGATACTATAGTAATTATAATATACACAAACAGAACAACCCATATGATCCTGCCGTCGCCATGTGCATTCGCATTGTTAATAAAATTACTGAAACGTATCATGTTAGCAAATGCATAAGAAACCGCTATAGTAATTAAATCCATGATTATAACTACTACCGAGAGCTGAGAGTTAAACTTATTATTCATTTGCATCCCTTATTCCCATAATTTATAGTGTTTTATACCTTCCCCTTATGCTTCTGATTCAGGTTTGCCATACTCTCCGTATACCCCATATTTGCCGTAACCGTAATAACGGTTATAAGAACGATATCCGTACGACTTGTAATATCCCTTGTATTTGCCCTTATTATGGGTATCAACTTTATTAAGGATAGCTCCAAGTATCTGACAGTCTGCCATATCAAGCTGTTTCTTAACATCCTGCGCAAAACGGTAACTTATTACGTTGCTCTCTATAACCAGTATAGCTCCGTCGCATATCTTCGTTATGATAGCCGTATCAATAACCGAACCAAGAGGCGGCGTATCAAGTATGATATAGTCATACTTCTGCCTGAGTACCGCTATCATCTTTCCGAAGTAATGATTTCCAAGCAGCTCCGTAGGATTCGGCGTAGTAGGTCCCGCAAATATCGTATACAGGTTTTCAATGTCAGTCTCGCATATTACATCATCCAACTCAGCTTGTCCGGTAAGATAATGTGACAAGCCCTTTATCTGCTCTTCCGCGGTAACTCCGTAACGTCCTACGAACACGGACTTCCTAAGGTCGGCGTCAATAAGGATAACCTTCTTTCCGTCATCGGCAAGCGCCTGCGCAAGCCTTAAGCTTACTACCGACTTACCTTCATTAGGGGTACAGCTTGTAAGAAGTATCGTCTTAACATTATCTCCGCAGAACGACAGGTTCGTCCTGAGCGTTTTATACGCTTCATTTATACTATATTCAAGTTTCTTCAGATTCTCGAATTTTATCTTGTTCATAAAGAATCACCCCCCCCATTTTCCTTACGGCTGCTGCGCTTATGCTTGCTCTTTCTCTTACCTATACGCTTTCTTTCGTCCAGACGTATCTGCTCTGCGCTTCCTGCTTCCATAGGAATAGCTGCAAGCGTATTAAGCTTAAGATATTTTTCAACATCCTCAGGGGTACATATACTATCATCCTTAAGATAAAGGACTATGAATACGGCTGCCGCAAGCAATGCTCCGAGAAGTCCTGCGATAAGCACGTTCTTTTTCATGCTCGGGCTTACCGGATATTCGCTTATCCTGCCCTTCTCATATATGTTAGGCTGCTGAACATCCATTATTTCCTTAATTCTTTCTACCGAAACTTCGGCAAGTTCATCCACGATCTCTTTTGCAATCCTTGGATCGTTATATCTTACCGTAATATTAAGCATACGTGTGTCAGTAGGGTTCGACACGCTCACGAGCGCGTCCAGATCTTCCACCTCAAGCTCTTCTTCAAGTCCGAGGTTCTTTATAACGCTGTCAAGAACCGTGTATGACTTAACCATCTGCATGTAATCGCTTGTAAGCGACGTTCCTACCATGAAATCCGAATAATTCACCATCATATTCTTATTTGTAAGTACATAAACACTTGATGATGATGCGTACATAGGCGTAACAAGATAATGCGTATATGCCACTGCCCCGGCTGCAAAAATAACAGCCGTAAGAATAATTATAACTATTCTGCTCCGTAAAACATAAAACAACTCCAGCAAGTCTATCGCAAATTCATCATTTTGCTGTTCCATAACATTCCTCCTAAACCTTTTTTATAAAAATTGATTTTTCCGCAATATATCCGGATTGACACGCATCAGTCTGTCCAGATATTCAGGCGGCGTCTTTTTTTCAAGCACAGAGTATCCATCCTTCATAACAGGGGGACGCCATCCCACCCTGTGGCAGTCGCTTGCAAGGAAATGAATATATCCGTTCCTTATCAGCTTCCTGCAGAATGATGCTTCTGAACTAAATTTTGCCATTACGGAATCTGTATTTATCTGAAGTCCGATCCCCATCTCACGAAGCGAAGCAATCTCTGAAAACTTTCTGTAAAGACAATAATATCTTTCAATATGGGCAAGTATTGGTACATATCCTGCATTGATAAGCTTCTGTAACGATCTGTAAAGTTCATTATAACTTATTCCATAAGCAAATTCCACAAGAACATATCTTGAACCGCCCATAGTGAATATTTCCTTTTTATCTAAAAGCTCTACAGTGCCCGGACGGTAATATACCTCGTTTCCCAAAAGAAGTTCTATACCGTCGTCGCCGACACCTAAAGCCATTTCTTTTAGCTTCTCGAATCTTTCAAGCAAAAGCTCTTTATCATACTTTTCCTTGCCGGAGCCAAAATGAGAAGTAGCGTACATAACCCTTACGCCCTGGTCATATGCTATATTAAGCATCTCCATTGATTCTTCAAAACTCTGTGACCCGTCATCTACTCCGGGTATTATATGGGAATGAATGTCAACATAACCCTCATACTCCATATAATACACCTCCTAAATAGCCTTTTTCCTGCAATAATATGTCACGATAATGATTATACCAAATATCATGAATCCTGCCAAGGCGGAATATATTCCCTGCCTCATGGCGTTTGATATATACGTCTTTATAAACTCAGAATATACGCCCTCCGCGCCATCCGCAATGCCGATAAAGCTTTTCTTCATAAGCAGGGAAGTGATCACCCCTAAAATTGAAGCCGCGCATACCCCGTAACCGAAATACCTTATTCCCCTGTATTTCATACGGTGCATAACAAGAAGCGCCGCCAGACAGATCAAAAGGAACGGTATCGGGATCAGGATAAGCATTTTCCCGACATCCTGATATTTTCCGGCAAAATCCATATAATATGACACAAACGGAAACGGTATATTTGACTTATAATCTTCTGCTGCCTTCTTTGTAAGCAGGCTTACATATTCATTAAGCGCGTCGTCGGCAGTAACCCCCTGATCCGTAAGATACTCGGTTATGCCTTCCGTCAATGCCGTCTCAAGTTCCGCGGTATCGTATTCCGGCGTTTTATTCTCTATTGTGCCTTTTATATAATCATTAGTATCTAAGACAACCATCCTGTCCGTAATGACGCCTTCCGCTGCTTCCTCGCCAATTCCCGAATCAGCAAACATTTTTTTAAGGTTATCCGTAAGCGATGCAACCTTTTCTTCATAATAAACTGTCGAATTAAGGCTGTTTCTCATTATATCGGCATTAAGCAGACCGGTCTTTATCGTAACTCCCCAAAAGATCAGAAGCACGCAGATCGCAGTAAACACGCTGATGAAATAACTTATAAGGTTCTTATATTTATTTCTGCTCTTATGCCTGTGCTTATGGCTATGACTGTGGCTGCTGTGGTGGCTTTTACTGTTGCTCACTATCACCACCCCCTATCACAGGTCCGCTTACTTTATCACATATATATACTATCTTTTTAGTCCTGTTCATATCGGTTTTTCCAAAAGGATAGCATGTATATAACACAAGCTGTTCTTTATCTTCAGATATTTCATAATCAGCCCCGTCTATGATGTCTATCTGAGATACCTTATACTCAAAAGTTCCGTATGTGCATGCAAGGACAATACTGTCTCCGACCGAAACATCGGCAAGCGGCGCAAAAAAAGTAGTATCATGTCCGCCTGCAAGTATTGTCTTTCCCTGTCCCGGAAGCCCTGACAGAAGCGACTGTCCCGCTCCCATGGAAAGCACCTCGTCAGTATCGCCGTAATAAAGCGGTACCGTCATGGATATCCTGTCACATCTTATCTCTCCGTACTGTTTTCCGGCTGACGGCATGATAATCTCAGGTTCTTCTATCTCGCCTTCAGTCACCTCGGAAAATTTGATCCCCTCGCTGCTGCTGTTTTCAGGCTCGCCCTGAACCATTACATATTTAATCTGTGCCGCAATATTATCTGTAAACAAACGTCCAACCAGAAAATACAATACCAAACCAATCGCAGCTATAGACAGAGGAATCCAAATATACCTAAATATTCTCTGTTCTTTATGCCCCATGTGTCCTCCTTTTTTCAGAAACAATATAAACTACAGCTGCTATTATTGTCAGTATAAATATTACAGTCATCACTTCTACAGCTATAACAACAGGTCTGTAAGACAGTCCTGTATCCTTCATAACGCCATCTAAACTTACGACTTCAGAGCCGTCGTTATTATATACATATGCTTTTCCGTTATCATTATAGATAACTTCTCCCGGCGCGGGAGTTGCTTTGGTAACTTCCGATATATCGGTAATCCCCTGCTTTTTTTCTTCAGGCGATATTTCACTGATCTCCACTTCTTTTTCAGTGTCAAGGTCGTCTTCCGGCGCGCCCTGCTTTACTATATAGCCGTTATTAACTCCTGTTTCAATATTGGCATATATAGCGCTTATGGCTTCATCCGCCTGGTCTGACGTCATATTGATATCTTCCCTTGACAGATAACTCACAAGCTGGTTTACATATTCCTGCCTTGCAGTATATAACTCGTTATTATATGCGAAGCCGCCTTTTGCAACGCTTATTACCCTTGCTTCATTGCTGTTGATCCCGCCTTCTGCAGAAACACCCATCACCGGCAAAAGACATACAACAGCGCATATTGCAGCTATTTTCCATATCTTCCTCATAAAATTTCCTTTCAGATAATACTTATTGTCCTTTTATAGATATATTATCAATCGTATTTCCTTCCACGATCATAATACCATAACCTGAATTATATATCGTATCCTGCACTTTGCCGGACGCATAATATACTTTTCCGGTCTCTAACATGGTAATCCGCCAGCTGTCCGCTTTTCTTCTGCGGTAGACTTCTATCGTTCCTGCCGAATTAGTCGTTTTGATCGTTTCATTCTCAAGACGTTTCAGAAAATCCACAACGCTTCCGCTTTTGCTGTACGAATATCCGTCAAATGAAACGTTTACGCCTCCGGTATAACTATTATTCAGAAAATATACCGTTCGCTCCTCTCCCGCGCTGTTTGCAACTACAACTGAACCTACTAACGGTTCATTGGGATCAGGTTTAAGAGAATTGATATACTCCTGCATCGTCATAGGAGCTTTCGTCGGCGTAGGTGTAGGCGCGTCAGTCGGCGGCGCCGGTGTATCGGTCACTACAGGCTCGTCAGTCACTCCCGGTGATGACGATGGTTTCGCGGAATCAGTAGGCGATGCCGGATCTGTCGGAGACGCCGGTTCTGTAGGTCCTGCCGGCTCCGTAGGTTTCGCGGAATCAGTAGGTGACGCCGGTTCCGTAGGTTTCGCAGAAGGCACTACGATATTAAAATCGTCCTGCGATCCTGTAAGATCCTGTCTGTTATTACCATCATCTTCACTCTGTTCGCCCGCAACAATAACATTAACACTGCTGCTTACTTTTATATTATTTGATGAAGTTGCCTTTGAAACTACTGAAACACTTGTAGTACCGGGGCTCTTTGGAGTTATTGTCCCATCGGAGCTTACAGATACTATGTTTGTATTGGCAACAATATATTCAACATCCTTATACAATACTTTGGCAGGCATAACGGTCGCTTGTATCTTTCCCGTCTGATTCATATTAAGAAAGATACTCATAGCTCCTTCAATCTTAATACCTGTCGCATGTTTTCCAACTTTTATATTTATTACAGCTTTTGCACCGCCTTTTTTCTTTCTAACGGTAATCTTTGCTTTTCCGGCTTTCTTAGCCTTTATCTTTCCCTTTTTGCTGACTGCAGCAACTTTCTTATTTGAAGTTTTCCATTTGCACTTCTTGATTTTGATCCTGTATGAATCTCCCTCATACATTTTAAGCGCCTTTACGGGCAGCTTAATCTTACTTTTAACATTACTGTCATGTATCGCTATACCACAGGATAATGCCAGTGACAAACACATCACACAGGCCATCCCTACAGCCGGGGCTGATACGTGTTTTCTGCTCATACCTGCACATCCTTTCAATACAGTACCCTATATACTATTTACTGCATATAGGGTACTGAATAAATTTAAATTATTACATCTGCCTAAAAGACATATTATCTAGGAAGATATTCAAGTGATAATACATACTTAGCTATCATGTCTTTAGTAGCTGATAATGAGAACTTATCTCCATCTTTGCTGAGTTTGATGTAGTTTCCATCCGGCTCAGTATAAACTATAGAGTAATCTGTCTCTGTCTTATTGATCGTAAGGCTGTATCCAACTTCGCCGTTCTTTATTACCTCAGCGCCGTTAGAATCTTTAGCTACTTTAACTATCCAGTTTGAGTTTGTACTTTCCTGAGAGATATTTGCTGTAACAAGACCTTCGCTTCTTACGAATTCAACTGACATCTTACGTGTGATTCCGCCAAGTTCATAAGTAAGAGTTCCCTTATCAACATCTTCAGCTTCATATACAACGCTTCCTTCGCCGTCGCCGATAAACTTCTCAGTTTTCTGACCTGCAGTCTTATTAGCAAGCGTCTCAAATCCTGCATAAAGATCTGAATACTGGTCAACTATAGCTGTAATCTCTGATTCAGAAAGTACAACGTCGCCATAGCCTGTACCTGATCCAACTTTAAGATCAAGATCCTGATTTTCTCCTGCTACTTCTGATTTGTCAACAGTAAAGGTTTCAACGTCTACCGTCTTAGGTTCTGCTTTAACAAGTTTAGCTGAATTAATAGTAAACTTAGCATTTGGGAATGCACCGGCATCACCGGATTTCTGTGTCTTTATATATAACACAGCAACATTCGTATCAGCAGCATCAGCAACATCTATAGCAATTGTTCCGTTAAGATCTTTCATATCAAGCCATCTTGAAGATATACCTTTAACATCATTGTTATTATGCCAAAAATCAGTATTACCATCAAATGGCTTAAATGATAAGTTCATACCATAATCTGCTACTGAATCATCATAGCTTATGTCAAGAACAAGAGATTTGTACTCTTTTAAATCTACAGTGCCTTTATCATCTTTCAGGAAGAATGCAAGTCCGGTTCCGCCATATATACATGCCAGATCAACATCTATAGCACCAGTTGCTGCATTATATTTACTGTTTTGATCAAATGCATAAGCTATATTGCTAAGATCTATATATTCGCTATCTTCAATTTCTTCCGGTGCACTGGTAGACTCTACTGGCACATAAGTAGGAGCAGGAGGCTCTGTAGGTCCACCTACTGCTTCTCCTGTATAGCTGAGACCTAATCCATACTTCTCAACCATTCCTTCTGTTGCCTTAAGTGTATACTTGTTGCCAACCTTTTCAATCTTGATGTACTCTCCGTCCGGTGCAAGGTAAGTTACAGTATAATCACCATTAGCTTCATCTTCGTCAACGATAAGTTTATATCCCTCTACTCCGTCTACAGTCATATCACATTCATTACCGGAGTTCTTATTAACAGTTACTTCTCTTACTTTTCCGTTCTCATCAGTAAATTTACCTGTAATAACATCATCGCCATCCTTAGTAAATTCTACTTCAAGTGTACGGTTTACATCTCCGTTAACAAATGTAAGAGTACCTTTTCCTGCCTCTGACGGAGTATAAGTTATCTCTTCGCCGTCTGCCATATACTTGGTTACTGCTTCTGCGGCAGTTGCCTTGCCTGAAAGTGTATCAAATGCACCATATATATCTGAATAGAAATCTAAGAATTCATTGAATTTCTCATCATCAATTCTTACATCACCATATCCGGTAGTAGAATCAAGTGATACTTTTTCGCCATCTTCTATTTCTACTTCATATGTTGATACATTTACAGATTTAGCCTCTGCTTTATACAGTTTTACTGACTTGATAGTAACCTTTGCAGGATTTTCAGCTGATAAATTAGTATCATTATTAAAGAACTTGAACTTAGTAACAACCTTTCCTGCATCAAAGGTCTTATCAAATACACCAGAGCCATTTAACAAACCGCCCCAAACAAGATTCTGATCGCCACTTACTCCAACATACTGACAAGCATATCCGAATCCGCCTGTTCCATTTTCATACTCAACTTCAACACGCACATATTCGTCTTGTTTATCTGCCGGTATGTTAATCCAGAATCCGCCATACTGACCTGTTACAGCAGCCTCTGCTTTACCATCAACAATAGCAACATCTTTAGCGTTACCATCTTTTGTAATGGTCTCTGCATTAATCGGAAGATTATAAACACCGATTTCTTCTGTTGAAACACTAGGTTCTACAGGAGTATAATCCTCCGGAATTGGTGTTGGTTCAGGAGTTGCCGTTGGCTCAACTGCTGCTTCTTTTCCGTATACTTCCCACTCACTGATACCTACGCCGACACCGGTAAATGCATTTTCAGTGTTAGGCTTTTCGATCATAAGGCGAAGAGCTGTGGTTGTTATCGCTTTTTCAAAAGTAAGTTCATTCCATACGGTGTTTGCTCCGTTATATCCATCAGGAGTATATTCAACGCCAACAATACCTATCTGTGTCCATGTTTCTCCGTCATCCTCAAGATATTCAACTGTACATCCGCTCGGGAACTGTACTCCGGTATCAACACCGTCGCTCCACCAAAGGACTTTAGTACCTGTAAGCTCGTATGCTTTATCCCATGTAAGCTGTACCCACATTGGATAATCAGCGCCGTTATTTTCTGCATCCCAGCAGTTCCAGCTTGTTGCAGGATCGCCATTTGCGAGCTGTTCATCATTTATAGCATCCGTTGAAACACCATATACATTAGTATACTCTGCGCTTGCAGCAGCCTGAGGAGCAACGTT
Source organism: uncultured Lachnospiraceae bacterium (assembly GCA_947593975.1). GTDB lineage: Bacteria > Bacillota > Clostridia > Lachnospirales > Lachnospiraceae > V9D3004. The sequence continues at coordinate 4,700 of CANQDW010000020.1, read as the reverse complement.
TACAGGTGCTTCTGTAGGTTCTTCCGTAGGCGCTTCTGTAGGCTGTGAATCAACTTTTTCTACTGTAACCTTAGTTACTGTGATCTCTGAGAAATTATCTGCATCCCAAGATGCTTTCTTAATTTCAATAACATCGCAGTCTTTATCGGTTACTGTATACTCATATGTCTCGCCCCATACCATAGGATTAACTGTATTCGAGCTGGCTGCATCTTCACCGGCAACTGCAAGCCATGTCCTTGCTGCCTCAGGTGTTGATGAACCATAGATTGTAACCTTAATTGTATCGCCAGGCTTATAAGTAGCTCCTAACGGAATCTGGATACCCTGTACATCAGCTGCTGTTACAGTATTAGTATCAGCATCATAATTTACCGGCGCTCCATACAATCCTGTCGTACCACTGAGGTCGAGTCCATCAAATGAAGGAGCCGGTGTGTCGGTAGCAGGAGCAGGTGTATCGGTAGGCTTAGGATCTTTCCAAGACTTCTTAACTACGATTTTTGTAATAACAAGTTCTGTAAAGTTCTCAGCGTCATATGCAGCCTTCTTTATCTGGATACCGCCTGCTTCATGGTTTGCAGTATATGAATATGCTTTGCCCCACTCTGCAGGATTAACGATATCTGACCAGTTCGAATCAAAAGGATTGGTTGTATCTGACAGCCAAGCTCTGATAGTTGCTTCTCCTGAAGCATTCTTTGCGCTGCCGTATATCGTGATCTCAACAGTCTCTCCTACTGCTACGTTCTCTCCTATCGGAACAAGAAGTCCTTCAAGGTCTGTTGCAGTAAGCGTCTTGGTTTCCGGATCATATGTTACGCAGTTATCTGCGTCAGCCGGATTGATAGGTACTACGCTGCTGATATCAATCTCTTTCTCATACGGTTCGTTAGTAGGACCTGACGGCGGTGTTGCTGTTGGTGTTGCCGTTGGTGTTGCCGTCGGTGTGTCCGAAGGATTGTCTGACGGACTGCCTGTAGGCTGATCTGATGGACCGCCTGTTGGCTGGTCTGACGGAGCCCCTGTTGGCTGACCTGTTGCCTGACTGCCTGTTGGCGCTGCTGTCTGGCCGCCTTCTGCAGGCACTACGGTAACCTTGCACTTAAGAGTTGCCTTAACGCCCTTACGTTTGTAGACAGCCTTAACGGTTGCTTTACCCGGTGCAATACCTTTCACCCTACAATTAGCCTTCTTAATAAATACCTTTTTCTTAACAACTTGTACAATGTTCTTGTTGCTTGATGTCCACTTTACTTTAGCTCTGATCTTTTTCTTTGAAGAAGTTTTTGATGCAGCAGCTGCGCCTTTTTTTGCCTTAGCTTTTTTCTTTGCAGGCACGATTCTGATCTTCTTCTTCTGACCTACTGTTACAGTAACTTTCTTCTTAGCAAGTGATACAGCTTTTTTAGCGGCATCAGCTTCTGAAGGTGCAACTGTAAGTGAAGTCACTGTCAAAGCAGCAGTAAGCAGCAATGATAATACTTTGACTTTTTTCATATCACACTATGTATATTGCATCAATCAGGCGTAATGCAGTATACTACACTCCTTTCCTTTTATAATTTTCATTTATTACCAGACTTGCGCAAACAGTAATCTGCCTGATTTGTTCACACAAATACACTTGGTACATCATCATATATGATACACAATCAAACAAAATAAGTCAATAGTTTTATAAAAGATATTATTCTATTCCCCTGTCTTTCAGATAGTTGATCACATCCGCTACAGTGTCCATTCCTTCATAATCATCCATGGGGATTTCAAGGGAGTACTCCTCCTCCAAAGCCATAACAAGTTCAAACAAATCCAGCGAATCCGCGCCAAGATCATCCTTAAACGATGCTGACTCCGTGATTTCATCCTCATTTACGTTAAGCTGCGCCGATATTATTTCTTTCATTTTTTCAAGCATGAATCTACCGCCTCCATATTGATATGTTACAAATCATAACTTAGACTAATATAGTTCTTATTGTTTGTCAAGTGATAAATATTACTTATCACTAACCAAAAAAAGGCAGGTTAAAACCTCCTGCCTTTAAGCCGCCCGCAGAGCCCCTTTATCAGACCCAAAGCCCTGAAAACTTCACCGTTTAACATGCGCCGATTCATCCATTCCCGTAATGATCCAGCGTCCTTCAACATTTTTACAGGTATACCTGTATTTCTGTTTTACTACTTTAGTAGAACCATCTGAATACCCGACTTTTATCCTTTCCTTCGAATCGATCGCAACCATATCGGCTCCAATGCTTTTGGCTTCTGTGATCTCATACGACTTTATTTCCTCATGTATTCCCCGGCTATAATAATTTGCAGCAATACGGCTCTGCTGCCTGTACATCTCGCTGCCGGGATCTATTACCTGCGCCAGCCTGTCAGTATTCCCGATATTAACCGCTTCCGTAAATACCTCTATATAATTCTTAAACGCTTCCTCATATGTTTCTGCATACAGCCCGGAATCCGGCGCATACAGTCCGGCGTCCGTTTCTTTAAAGAGATCGGGATCCTCGTCATTTTTCACATAATCCTGTATGCCGTGATTTTTTTCTTCTTCTATATTTATACGTGTATTCATATCCGCATGCTTTGAAACATCCGTGGCAAAAGCGGCAAATCCTGCTCCTGTGCTGCATGTAGCGCCCACTGCCGCAAATACGATAAGCATAAGCGGAATCATAATCCAGCCGGAATAATGCTTTTTATCACTGATCGCACGGATCCTTTGCTCCATTTCTTTTCCGCGCTTACCCATAGACACCATAGAATACCTGAAATCTCTCCTGCACGCATCCCCGGCAAATTTTACCAGCATTTCGCCATATCCGAACCTTTTTTCATCTCCAAGTATATCTACAACTGTCTCATCGCAGTAAAGTTCCGCATCTTTCTTAAAACATGACATAGCAAACCACAGCAGCGGATTAAACCAGTGTGCAGATATCAAAACCATTCTGACAAACGCCCAAATATGGTCTTTATGCTTATAATGCACATATTCATGCAATATGATCTGTTCTATTTCTTCACTGTCAGCCATTATTCCACCGCTGTAGGAAACAAGCTCTTCGGGTATATAGACCGCCGGTCTTAACAATCCGTACAGGCATGGATTTTTGACACATGAAACCGTGTATATTTTCATATTACGTCTGCTGTAGTATAATTTTCGCTCTTTTTTGATCCTTTTAAGCATACATAAATTGGACGCCGCAAACATCACAGCAAACATTATTGAAATTATGACCATACACTTTTTCAAAAGTACATTCCAATCAATATTTCTTCGGGATTCAGCGATACTACTCGTGTCTTCCTCCACGAGTTCATCCGTAAATACGCTTACCAGTCCAATATCAGAAACCCGGTCGTAATTCCTGTAAGCTATATCCTGCTCTTCTTTAGGCGAAACCCTATCATTATCTATGCGCTTAACCGTTTCTGAAATAATATGCCCTACATTGATCGGCAAAGGTATGAGATTAACCGGAATCATAAACCTAAGCACAACAATAAGCCAAAGGGCGCATATTGCAGAATACCGGATTTTCCCCATAAAAATCTTACGAATCCCAAAAATCATGATCACTAGCAGGGATGATTCCAAAATCCAGTCCAAAAAACCCTCCATTATTTCTTCAGTCTTCCTTTCTTTTCAGACCTTTCTTCTGCTGCTTTTAATATTTCCCTAAGTTCCCTGATATCTTCTTTAGACAAATCATTCTGATGAACGAGAGTATTCATCATCATACCTACACTACCGTTGTAGATACGTTTAAGGAAATTCTTAGTTTCCTGTACTACCACATCTTCCTTATCTACATTCGGGAAGAAATATTTTGTCTTTCCATTCTCTTCGTAATCTATCAGGCCTTTTTCAGTCATTCTGCGAACCATTGTTGCGCAGGTACTTTTGCTCCACCCCATCTGCTCGTTTAATATGTGTACAATCTGCATCAACGTAAGCGGATGTTCTTCCCACAGACAGTTCATCACATACCACTCGCTGTTCGTTACATGAATTTCCTGTTTCACTGTATCCTCCTTTATAAAGCTTGTTTTATAGTAATATATTTCATTAAGTATAAACCGACAAGTTTAAATTGTCAACCAATAAAATCACTCCATATCCGTCACTAAGGACATGTGTCTCACCTGTATTTATTCCCTGCATAATGGTGCAAATATGCACCATTATAAGAAACACGGGCATACGTACATGTCTTATGACGGATATGGAGCTAAGGGGGAATCATTTTTCTTATAACACCTTGTTTTATCACTCATTATTTAAGCAACTGCAAAAGTGTCTTTCGGTCATTGTCTGTGACTCTTAACGCATCCATAGCCTGCTCTATTGATAAGCCCAATTGTTCCATAAGGCTTCTAATATTAGCACACAGCGTAGATATTCTTGTTTCCCTAGATACTTTCTTAGCTGTTTTCATAGAAGCTTGCTTATACCCTTTCCTATATGCTTCCTTAGCCGTTTTCTTAGAAGCTTCCTTATACCCCTCCTTATATGCTTTTTCTGCTGCTTCTTCCTGCAATTGTTGTATTGCCAGACACACGTCAACCGCCTCCTCGTCTTGTTTTACTTCTATATTCGCACCCACACAGGTATTTAACACATCCACTTCTTCCCTGCCCAAATGGCGAAATGATTCATTTGCATTTAATATATTCAC